>NZ_JBVJYM010000003.1:64638-491426 GCF_055600495.1 Streptomyces sp. NPDC038213 | reverse complement strand
TCACGTTGATCGCCGGGAACAGCAGGGTCCCCGACTGGAACATCTCGTACAGGCGGTGGACGCCCGTGGTGGTCTCCTCGGTGACGCCGCGGATCTCGGACGCGAGCTGCGTCCACTTCTGCGGGGCCTCCGCCAGGGTGCGGTTGAGGAGGGTGAGGATGTGGCCGTACTCCTCGCTGTCCGCGGTGGACGGGTCCGGAGCGGAGCCGGCCTTCTCAAACTCGACGCCCTTGTGGACGAGGAGGGTGGCGTCGCCACCGTCGTCCAGGATCATGTTCGGGCCGCCGGTGGGGGTGTTCGGCCAGGTCAGCGCCTGCTCCGTGCACCACCAGTACTCCTCCAGGGTCTCGCCCTTCCAGGCGAAGACCGGGACGCCCTGGGGGTTCTCCGGGGTGCCGGCCGGGCCGACCGCGATGGCCGCGGCGGCGTGGTCCTGGGTGGAGAAGATGTTGCAGGAGGCCCAGCGGACCTCGGCGCCCAGGGCGACGAGGGTCTCGATGAGCACGGCGGTCTGCACGGTCATGTGCAGCGAGCCGGTGATCCGCGCCCCGGCCAGCGGCTGGGCGGCGGCGTACTCCTTGCGGATCGACATCAGACCGGGCATCTCGTGCTCGGCGAGGGTGATCTCCTTGCGGCCGAACGCGGCCAGGGAGAGATCGGCGACCTTGAAGTCCATGGGTCCTGCTCCTCGTGGTGGGATGCGAGAGGGTACGGCTGAGCGGTGCGCCGCGATGGGCGCACGCAGCGCAGTCCGTCGGAGGCCCTCTCTCCTCTCGGCCGGTCCGGTGGACCGCCCGACCGCCATCAGCAGCGACGCCTGACACCTCTCCCGAATCTACACCGAACGGCCGATCAGCCCCCAGCCGATCCTGCTCAAGTCTCCGCGGCTTTAGGGGCCGTCCGGCGGGCCCGTTTCAGGACTTTCGGACTTTTGACGCGCCCCTTAACTGCGGGACGATGCCGGTGGGCCCGTCGCTGCTGACGGCGGTCGGGCGGTCCCGCGTGACCGAAGGTGTGAGGAGATTCCAGTGACCAGTCCGGACGGCCTCCCGCAGAGCGGCGGCCCCAGTGGGCGCAAGCGCCTGAAGCTGCTCGCGGTGACCGCGTGCCCCACCGGGATCGCGCACACCTACATGGCTGCGGAGAAGCTCCAGCAGGCGGCGGCGCGGCTCGGGTACGACATGAAGGTCGAGACCCAGGGCTCGATCGGGGCCGAGAACGTACTCACTGACAACGATGTCAGAGAAGCGGACGGCATCATCATCGCCGCCGACAAGGAGGTCGACCGCGAGCGGTTCGCCGGGAAGCGGGTGCTGTCGACCGGGGTCGCGGACGGCATCCACCGGCCCGAGGAGCTGATCGAGCGGGTGCAGGGCGCTCCGGTGCAGGCCGGCAGCGGGTCCGGCGGGGACGCCGGTGGCGGCGGCAAGGAGCGGAGCCTCGCGTACAAGGCGCTGATGAACGGTGTCTCGTACATGATCCCGTTCGTGGTGGTCGGCGGTCTGCTGATCGCCGTCTCGCTGGCGCTGGGCGGGCACGCCACCGCCGAGGGGTACGCCGTCGTCCCGGGCACCTTCTGGGACCACCTCTTCCAGATCGGCGTCATCGGCTTCACGCTGATGATCCCGATCCTGTCGGGCTACATCGCGTACGCGATCGGCGACCGGCCCGCGCTCGTACCGGGCATGATCGGCGGGTTCATCGCGAACACCGGGTCGCTGTACGACTCGAAGGCCGGGGCCGGCTTCATCGGGGCGATCGTGACCGGCTTCCTGGCCGGGTACCTGGTGGTGTGGATCAAGAAGGTCAAGGTCCCGAAGGTCGTCCAGCCGATCATGCCGATCATCGTGATCCCGATCGTGGCCACGACGGCGCTCGGGCTGTTCTTCATCTACGTCATCGGCAAGCCGATCTCCTGGGTCTTCGAGAGCCTGACGGGCTGGCTGTCGGGGATGACGGGGACGAGTGCGATCCTGCTCGGCGCGATCCTCGGGCTGATGATCGCCTTCGACATGGGCGGGCCGGTCAACAAGACGGCGTTCCTCTTCGGTACGGGGCTGATCGCCTCCGGGAACTACGCCGTGATGGGCATGTGCGCCGCTGCGATCCCGGTGATGCCGCTCGGCCAGGGCCTGGCCACGCTGCTGCGCCGCAAGCTCTACTCCGAGCAGGAGCGGGAGACGGGCATGGCGGCGCTCTTCATGGGGATGTTCGGCATCTCGGAGGGCGCGATCCCCTTCGCGGCGGCCAGGCCGGCCATCGTGATCCCGTCCAACATGCTGGGCGGCGCGGTCGCCGGTGCCCTCGCGGGTGTGGCCGCGGTCGGCGACCACGTGCCGCACGGCGGGCCGGTGGTCGCCGCCCTGGGCGCCATCGACAACTGGGCCTGGTTCCTGATCGCCATCGCGGCGGGCACCGTCGTGACCGCTCTGACCACCAACGCGCTGATCGAGATCAAGGAGCGCCGGTCGGGCGGCGGGGTGCGGGCCGTGCCCGCGGCCGCCGGTGCGGCGGCGGCGGCGGTGCGGGTGCCGGCCGCGGTCGGAGCGGGGGCTGCGGGCGGGGCACCCGGGGCGGGCGGTGCTCCCGCGCCGGGCGGGGCTGTGGCCCCGGCGGCCGGGGCGGCGCCCGAGGTGCTGTCCGGGTACCTGACCGCGCAGACGGTCAGGACCGAGCTGGCCGCGGACTCCAAGGAGGCCGCGATCCGCGAGATGGCGCAGCTGCTGGCGGGCACCGGGAACGTGCGCGACGTGGACGAGCTGGTGCGGGTGGCGCTGGCCCGGGAGGCGCAGGGGACGACCGGTCTCGGCGAGTCCATCGCCATCCCGCACGCCAAGACGGACGCGGTGAGCCGGCCGACGGTGGGCTTCGCCCGCTCCTCCGAGGGCATCGAGTGGGGTGCGCTGGACGGTACGAAGGCCCGGCTGGTGTTCATGATCTCGGTGCCGGAGGCGGCGGCGGGCGACGAGCACCTGCGGATCCTGGCGCTGCTGTCGCGCAAGCTGATGGACACCGGGTTCCGGGAGCGGCTGTCGTCGGCTCCGGACGGGGCGGCGGTGCTGGAGGTGCTGAGCGAGATCCGCTGAGCGCCGTACGGCCCGGAGCGGCGGAGCCCGCCGGGGGGCCGCCGGGGAGCTGGAGTCGACGGGGTCCCCGTTGCCGCGCGCGGTAACGGGGACCCCGTCGGCCGTGGTGCCGGCGGGGCTCCGTACGATGCCCTGCTGCGCAGCCCGCGCGCTCGTTGGGGAGGGGACGTCATGCAACGCAGACCTGGCCGCAGGCGGAGTGTCTGGGCGATCGTGCTGGTGGCGGTGGGGGTGCTGGTGGCCGGGGCCGCCCCGGTGCTCTTCCACAGCGGGTACGCGGTGAAGAGCATGACGGGGGCGAGCATGCGGCCCTCGTACGGGCCGGGTGAGCGGATCGTGTTCGCCAAGGGGATCAGCCACCCCTCGTCGGGGGACGTGGTGCTCTTCACCGCCCCCGGGTGGGCCGATCTGCCGAAGGGCACCGAGCTGGTGAGCCGGGTGGTCGCGACCGGCCGGGACCGGATCGCGTACGACCGCAACGGCTCGCTGACGCGCAACGGGCAGCTCCTGGAGGAGCCCTACCTGGAGGGCCTGGACGACGGGATGGCGGGCTCCGCGCCGTTCAACGTGACCGTGCCGCAGGGGCGGCTCTTCCTGATGGGCGACAACCGGGCGAACTCGAACGACTCGCGCTACCACCAGCCGGTGGCCTCGGGGACGGTGCCCGAGTCCGCGGTGGTCGGGGTGGCGATCCCGGAGGAGGAGCACGCGGGCCTGCTCTACGTGTTCGGGGGCGCCGCCCTGGGCGGCCTGCTGCTGGCCCTGGCGGGGGCCGGGCTCGGGATCGGGGCCCGGGTGGCCCGGCGGCGGGCGCGCGAGCGGGAGCTTGCCCCGCCGCACGTGCCGAACCCCTCGCAGCGGCTGGGCTGGTAGCGGGGGCGGAGGACCTGCGGGAGCCGGGAAGGCCCCCGTCGCGCGGGTGCGCGGCGGGGGCCTTCGTACGCGGTCGGCCCGGCCGGTGCGGGCCGGGAGCCGCGGGTGAGCGGTCGGCTGCGGGTCAGCTGTCGGCCGCGGGGGCGGCCTGAGCAGCCGGGGCCCGGTAGATGTCGGGCTCCAGGTAGATGACCCGGGCGATCGGGACGGCCGCCCGGATGCGGTCCTCGGCGGCGTTGATCGCGTGGGCGACCTGCTCGGCGGTCTCGTCGTGCTGGACGGCGATCTTGGCGGCGACGAGCAGCTCCTCGGGGCCGAGGTGCAGGGTGCGCATGTGGATGAGCGAGGTGACGGTCTCCCCGTCGACGATCGCCGCCTTGATCTTCTCCACCTCCTCGGTGCCGGCGGACTCGCCGAGCAGCAGGGACTTGGTCTCCGCGGCCAGGACGATCGCGATGGCGATGAGCAGGACGCCGATGCAGAGGGTGCCGATGCCGTCCCAGACGCCGTTGCCGGTCAGCAGGGCGAGGCCGACGCCGGCGAGGGCGAGGACCAGGCCGACGAGGGCGCCGAGGTCCTCCAGGAGGACGACGGGGAGCTCGGGGGCCTTCGCGCGCTTGACGAACTGCTTCCAGGAGAGGGAGCCGCGGACCTCGTTCGACTCCTTGATCGCCGTACGGAAGGAGAAGGACTCGGCGATGATCGCGAAGACGAGCACGCCGACCGGCCAGTACCAGGCCTTGATCTCGTGCGGGTCGTGGATCTTCTCGTAGCCCTCGTAGATGGCGAACATGCCGCCGACGGAGAAGAGCACGATGGAGACGAGGAAGGCGTAGATGTAGCGCTCGCGCCCGTATCCGAAGGGGTGTTGGGGCGTCGCCTCGCGCTTGGCCTTCTTGCCGCCGAGCAGCAGCAGGCCCTGGTTGCCGGAGTCGGCCAGCGAGTGGACGCTTTCCGCGAGCATCGACGACGAACCACTGAAGATGAACGCCACGAACTTGGCTGCAGCGATGGCGAGGTTGGCGGCGAGTGCCGCCACGATCGCCTTGGTTCCGCCTGACGCGCTCATGGGTGCCGGGTGTCCCTTCCTAGCCACTGGTACGGCCGCACATTGTTGCAGCCCTTCGGGCGGGCCCGGTCTCAGGCCGCCACCGTGGCGCGGAAGACGGTACCCCGACCGGACAGCCGGACCTCTTCGCCGGCGGGTACGAACACCGACTCGCCCGGGGCGAGGGGCAGTTCACCGACGACCGGGGCGCCGGCCGTGCAGAGCAGGATCTGCGGGGCGCCGTACGGGAGTTGGCGGGGGGCGCCGCCGGGGGCGAGGACGAAGCGGGAGAGCCGGAAGTCCTCGACCGGGGTCTCGTACACCTCCTCGCCGTCGCTCTCGGGGCGCAGGATCCGCGGGGCGCCCGGTTCGAAGCGGACCACCTTCAGCAGTTCGGGTACGTCGACGTGCTTGGGGGTCAGGCCGCAGCGCAGGACGTTGTCGGAGGTGGACATGATCTCCACGCCGAGCCCCTCGATGTAGGCGTGCGGGACGCCCGCGCCGAGGAACACGGCCTCGCCCGGCTGGAGCCGGAGGTGGTTGAGGAGCAGGGCGGCGACGACCCCGGGGTCGCCGGGGTAGTGGCGGGCGAGGACGGCGTAGGGCTCGTACGGGCCGCCGAGGCGCTCGGCGGCGGCCGCGGCCTCGGCCACGGTCTGGGCCATCTCCCCGCGGTCCGCGGTCAGGACGGCGGTGAGCACCTCGCGCAGGGCGGCGTCCTCGGGCTGGGCGAGGAGCAGGTCGGCGTACGGCTTGAGGGAGTCCACGCCGAGCCCGGCGAGCAGGTCGGCGGACTCGGCGGCCGGGCGGAAGCCGCACAGGCCCTCGAAGGGGGTGAGGGCGCAGATCAGCTCGGGCTTGTGGTTGGCGTCCTTGTAGTTGCGGTGCGGGGCGTCGACGGGGATCCCGCGGCGCTCCTCGTCCTCGAAGCCGGCCCGGGCCTGGGCGGGGTCGGGGTGGACCTGGAGGGAGAGGGGGGCGCCGGCGGCGAGGAGCTTGAGGAGGAAGGGCAGCCGGGGGCCGAAGCGGGCGACGGTGGCGGCGCCGAGTTCGCCCTCGGGGTCGGCGGCGATGACCTCGGCGAGGCCCGTCGCGCCGGATCCGCGGTCGAGGCGGGAGGGGGCGCCGGGGTGGGCGCCGAGCCACATCTCGGCCTGCGGTTCGCCCGTGGGCGCCGTGCCGAGGAGCTCCGGTATCGCGGTGGTGGAGCCCCAGGCGTAGGGGCGGACGGTGTTGGAGAGGCGGTCCATCGGTCGTCTTCCTGGGAGGTGGGAGGAGGACCGGGTGCGGTGTGTGCGCCCGCGCCGGTCCCCCGGTCGGTACGCCCCGCTCAGGGGCGTCCCCCTGAGGCCAGCGCCAGGTAGGCGGTGGCGAAGTCCGTGACGGCGAGGAGTTCGGCGAGCAGTTCGAGCACGCCGCCCTCCTCCGGTTCGAGCTCGCTGACGGCCGTGTCGTGGCTGAGGGCGAGCTCGCGTGCGGCGGGGGCGGCGGTGAGTCCGCCGCCCGGCCGGTCACGCAGCAGGACGACCCGGGCGCGCAGAGCCTGCGGCTCCTCGACCCGGTCACGGAAGAAGTCTTCGGGATCGGCTCCCGCGGCGAGGGCCCCGGAGAGCAGGACGCCGTGGGCGGGGAGGGCCTCGGGCAGTTCGGCGGCGAGGGCGGGGCGGCCGGCGAGCTCGGCGAGGGTGGCGGCGAAGCGGCGGCCGGCCGGGGCGGCTGCGGACCCCTCGGTCCAGATGAGGGCGAGGGAGTCGGCGAGTTCGGCGGCGAGGGTCTTGGCCGGGTTGGAGTACGTGGCGATGGCGGGGCCGCAGCGCTCGGCGGTGCGGTCGAGCCGGTCGGCGGCGGCCTGGAGGCTGTCGGGGCCGGCCTGGATGACGCCGACCTTGTCGAGGAGGACGAGGAGGGGGGTGAGCAGGGCCCACAGGGCGCCGGGGCCTGCCGCGGCGCTCTCGTCGTACTCCTGGTAGGGAGCCCTGGCCATCGGGACGAGCAGTCCGTGGGCGCCGGCGACGGCCTCGGCGAGCGGGGAGCGCTCGGGGGCCACGGCGACGACCGTCGCGCCGCGCCGGTAGGCCTGTTCGGCGAGGCCGGCGAGTCCCGGTTCGGTGCCGTCGGTGGTGGTGATCAGGAGGAGGTCCACGGGGCCGGCCCAGCCGGGCAGGGTCCAGCGCAGGGCCCCTGCGGCGGGGGCCACTCCGGCGGGCTGGAGCCGGACGAAGGGGGCGGAGGCCCCGCCGAGGGCCGCCAGCACGTCGGCCACGCCGGCGGCCGCGGTGCCCGGGCCGGCGAGCAGGACGGCGCGCGGGCGGCCGTCCGGGCGCAGGTCGGCGAGGCCGGCCTCGGCCGCGTGCCGGGCTGCGGTGCGGACCCTGGCGCCCGTTTCGGCGGCGCCGCGGAGCAGTCCGCTGCGGTCCGCCCGGGCGAGCGCCTCGGGGTCGTCGAGCAACGACTCGTCGAGCATGACGGCCTCCGGTCGGGTCAGGCGGGTCGGCGGGCCTCGTCCACGAGGAGTACGGGGATGCCGTCGCGCACGGGGTACGCCAGGCCGCAGTCCGCTCCGGTGCAGATCAGCTCGGGGGTGTCGGCCGTGGACTCGTCGGTCAGCGGCGCGTGGCAGGCCGGGCAGGCGAGGATCTCCAGGAGGCCGGCTTCGAGCGGCATGGGTGGTCCCTTCGGGGTGCGGTCGCAGGGCCGGGGCCGCCGGTCCTGCGCTGGTGCGGTGCTGTTCTCGTATCGGTGCCGTCTGGCCAGGTCAGCGTACCGCCGCGGGGCGCAGGGTGCGGCTTGTGTGCGGCCCGCCGGGGACGGTCCCGGCGGGCCGGCGGGGGTCAGGCGCGGATCAGGGCGAGGACCTCGTCGCGTACGGCGGCGAGGGTGGCCCCGTCCCGGGCTTCCACGTTGAGGCGGAGCAGGGGCTCGGTGTTGGACGGGCGCACGTTGAACCACCAGTCGGCGGTGGCGACGGTGAGGCCGTCCAGCTCGTCCAGGGTGGTGCCGGGGCGGTCGGCGTAGGCGGCGCGGACGGCGTCGAGGCGGCCGGCCTGGTCGGCGACGGTGGAGTTGATCTCCCCGGAGCCGGCGTAGCGGTCGTACGAGGAGACGAGGGCCGACAGGGGACCGTCCTGGGTGCCGAGGGCGGCGAGCACGTGGAGGGCGGCC
Source organism: Streptomyces sp. NPDC038213 (assembly GCF_055600495.1). Taxonomy (NCBI): domain Bacteria; kingdom Bacillati; phylum Actinomycetota; class Actinomycetes; order Kitasatosporales; family Streptomycetaceae; genus Streptomyces; species Streptomyces sp. NPDC038213. The sequence goes on along the minus strand of NZ_JBVJYM010000003.1, from coordinate 483,257 downwards.
AGCATGCCGGTGTCGGCGTTCCAGAAGTCCTTGAAGTAGTAGTGCGCGGAGTGCTCGCCGCCGAAGATGGCGCCGGTGTTCGCCATCTCCTCCTTGATGAAGGAGTGGCCGACGCGGGTGCGCACGGGGGTGCCGCCGTGCTCGCGGACGACCTCGGGGACGGACCAGGAGGTGATCAGGTTGTGGATCACCGTGCCGGTGCCGCCGTTGCGGGCCAGTTCGCGGGCGGCGACCAGGGCCGTGACGGCGGAGGGGGAGACGCCCTCGCCGCGCTCGTCCACGACGAAGCAGCGGTCGGCGTCCCCGTCGAAGGCGAGGCCGAGGTCGGCGCCCTCGGCGCGGACGCGCTCCTGGAGGTCGACGACGTTCTTCGGGTCGAGGGGGTTGGCCTCGTGGTTCGGGAAGGTGCCGTCGAGCTCGAAGTACAGGGGGACGACGTCGAGCGGCAGGCCGGCGAGGACGGTGGGGACGGTGTGCCCGCCCATGCCGTTGCCCGCGTCGACGACGACCTTGAGGGGGCGCAGCGCGGAGAGGTCCACCAGGGACTTCAGGTGCGCGGCGTATTCCTCCAGGGTGTCGCGCTCGGTGACCTTCCCGGGGACGGCGGCGGGCTCGGGGGCGCCCTTCTCGGACCACTCCTCCACCAGGGCGCGGATCTCGCCGAGGCCGGTGGACTGGCCGACGGGGGCGGCGCCCGCGCGGCACAGCTTGATGCCGTTGTACTGCGCCGGGTTGTGGGAGGCGGTGAACATGGCGCCGGGCAGGCCGAGGCTGCCGGAGGCGAAGTACAGCTGGTCGGTGGAGCAGAGCCCGATGAGGGTGACGTCGGCGCCGAGGGCGCCGGCCCCGCGGGCGAAGGCCGCGGCGAGGCCGGGCGAGGAGGGGCGCATGTCGTGGCCGATCACGATCGCGGACGCGTCGGTGACCTGGACGAAGGCGGCGCCGAAGAGTTCGGCCAGGGATTCGTCCCACTGGTCGGGGACGACTCCGCGTACGTCGTACGCCTTCACGATCTGCGACAGATCTGCAGCCACGTGGCCACCCCTCCTGAATTCCTGTGCGGTCGGTCCAACCTACCCGCAGGAGGTGAACCGCAGGCCCCGGGAGGTGAACCCCGGGCCTCAGGATTCGGGCGAACGCAGTACGCGCAGGTGGCGGCGGGGTTCGCCGGCGGGTGCGGCCCCGGCGGCGCCGGGCTCCGCGGCGCGTTCGTGGGGCCGGGCGGCCTCGCGCACGGCGTTGGCGAGGGCTTCGAGGTCGTCCCCGCTGGGGCGGGCGGGACCGGACCCGTCGGAGAGCCGGACGACCTCCCACCCGCGGGGGGCGGTGAGGCGTTCGGCGTGCTCGACGCACAGGTCGTAGCAGTGGGGTTCGGCGTAGGTGGCGAGCGGGCCGAGAACTGCGGTCGAGTCGGCATAGACGTACGTCAGTGTTGCGACGGCAGGGCGGCCGCACGCGGTGCGCGAACAGCGACGTACAGGGCTCACGACGTTGGACGGTACCGCACTCTTGACCGGGCCGCGACGACTCTCCCGCAGGTCACTCCCCCGTGTCGCCTGGGGGCCGCCGCCCCGGGCCCTCCCCCTGCACCCCCGCTGACCTGCGCGGGGACTGGTCAGAAGGGGTGTGCCGGGGGCGATTGCGCGCGCCGTCCGGTACGAATGCCGTCAACCACGGCAAGTGCGGAGATCACCGGAAGATCCTGAAACGTGCCCGGGGCGGGGCCGGACCGCGCGGGCTGCGGTAGCGGGGCCCGGGGGCCCGCAGAGGGCTACCCTGCCTGGGTGATGGACAGTTCCGTACCTCCCAGCGCCCCCGGAGAACGCCAGGACGGACCGCGGCCCCGCCGCCGGGACCGGCACGGCCGCGGGATGCGCGGCCCGGTGGCGCCGCCCCAGGTGCCGCTGTCGGCCAGCCGGTCCGAGCTCTTCCGCGATCTGGTGCGGGATTCGGTGGAGCGGCTGGAGCGGCGGTTCCCGCAGCTCGCGGACGTGGACTTCATGGTCGCCGAGGTGCCGCGGCCGGGCGGGCCGGAGGGCGGCTGGAACGACGAGGCCGTGCCGCTGGGCTCGCTGGTGGCGGCCCGGGAGGGCCGGCCGCCGCGGATCGTGGTCTACCGGCGCCCGGTCGAGATCCGTACGAAGACCCGCGACGACCGGGCCCTGCTCGTGCACGAGATCGTGGTGGAGCAGGTCGCCGAACTGCTGGGGCTGTCCCCCGAGACGGTGGACCCGCGGTACGGGGAGGACGGGCGGGACTGAGGCGCCGGGGCCGGTGCCGGTGCGCCGGGCGGCCCGGGGTGCCCCTGCGACCCGGCGCCCGCCGCCGGGTCAGCGGTTGAGCACGGACAGGTCCTGGACGGCGCGCGGGACGGCGACCGTGCCGCCGTCGTCCTGGAGGGTCTGCACGGTGAACATGAGCACTCCGTCGTCGCCGCCCTCGTCCGGCAGGGCCAGCGTGCGCGCCGCGTACACCGGGCCGCCCGAGCGGGTGGCGGCGGTCAGCGCGTACGAGCCCTTGAGCCCGGCGGGCACGGGCGGCTTGACCGCGAGGGTGGTGCCCGCCTTGACGGTGTAGGTCTTGGTGGCGGGGGTCCCGCCGCCGGTGCCGGCGGAGGCCGTGACCTCGACGGTCGCGTCGGCGGTGGTCGCGGTCAGCGAGAGGGTGGTGCCGGCCGCGCGGTTGTCGGCGACGGTCGCGCGGGGGCCCACGGGGGCGGCGGCCGGGATGAAGGCGAGCTCCTGCTTGGCGCCCGTACCGCGGGTGATGCGCAGGGCGGCCACCACCGGCGTCTTGTGCCGGGGGTCGGCGGGGGCCAGCAGCAGGGAGCCCGGTTCGCCGCGGGTGAGGTCCTTGAGTTCGGCCGAGGCGGTCATCCCGGACTTGACGTGCAGCACGTCGAGGGCGGCGGGGGTGAGGGATCCGGTGGGCCCGGCCAGCCGGATCTTCAGGTCGGCGTCGTCGTCCCCGGGCGCGTACGCGTACAGCTTCACGGAGGTGGCGTCGGCGGGGATGCCCGGCAGGACGAGGGAGGGCGCGGGGTCGGCCGCGGCGGGCAGCCAGTCTGCGCCCGCCCCGTCCTCCTGGGCCTGGACGGTGGCCGCGACCCGGCCGCTGCGGGTGCTCACCCGGGCCGTCAGGTCGGCGACGGGCGCCGGGGTGAGGGTGGCCAGGGAGATGGACAGCGAGGCGCGGGGCGGGACTTCGAACCCGCGCTTGGCGGCCTCGTCGAGCTCGATGGCGCCCTCGGGGCCGTAGAGCTGTACGTCGGCCACGGCGACGGTGTCGTCGTCGGGGTTGGTGAGGTGCAGGTAGTCGTGCCGGGTCTTCGCCGTGCCGGTGCCGGGGAACCAGAAGTCGGTGTCGGGGGCCGCGCACGCGGTGCCGAGCACCCCGCGGGCCGAGCCCACGGGCACGGTGGTGGTCTGCTGGGCGGTCCAGCCGGGGGCGAGGGCGCCGTCGGCGGTGCCGGCCAGGGCCGGGGCCTCGGCCCCGTCGGCGGTGGCCGCGACCGGCTTGCCGGGCTCCTTGAGGGTCAGGAGGGGCTTGGGCCTGGTGCCGGTGGTGGTGAGGACGGCCGTGCCCTTGGCGGCGGCCGCGGGGGCGTCCTTCCCCGCGGGCGGGGTGTAGGCCGTGTACGCCGTCTCGGCCACGTCGGAGCCGCTGGGGACCGGGCACAGCAGGGTGCTGCGCTCCACGGGCAGCAGCGCGCCGCTGCGCCCGGCGGACGCGGCCGCCGGGTCGGCGGGGGCGGTGACCGCGGCGAGGCCGGTGAGCGCGGCGAGGGCCGCGGTGACGGCGGCGAGGGTCAGGGGGGCGCGCTTCACTGGTTGCTCCCGTCGGGGCGCCGGTCGTCCCGGTCGTGGTGGGCGTCATCGCGGTGGGGCGGGCGGGCCGGGTCCGCGGGGCCGCCGGGGTACGGGGGCTCGTACCCGTAGGGGGCGGGGTCCTGGGGGTAGCCGTAGCCGGGGGCGGGCTGGTGGCCGTGCTGGCCGTACGGGTCCTGGTGGCCGTACTGGTCCTGCTGCCGGTACGGGTCCTGCTGTCCGTACGGGTCGGCGTGGCCCTGCTGGGGCTCGTAGGGCTCGTACGGCTGGTACTGCCCGTACGGGTCGGGGTGGTGGCCCTGGCGGCCGTACGCGTCCTGCGGGGCGTACCCGTCCTGCGGGGCGGCCGGGGCGGCGGCGTAGGACGGGGAGTCCCACTGGCCGTGGTCCGGCTGGGCGGGGACGGCGGCACCCCCGAAGGGCGCGCCCGGGTCCCCGGCCTCGGGGGCGGCGTACGGGTCGGCCTGCGCGCCGTGCTCGGCGCCCGCCGCGGCGGCCTCGGCCCGCAGCCGGCGGGCGCGGCGGCCCTCGCCGTCGGCGGCCTGGGCCGGTACGGAGGCCTCCTCCTCGGGGAGGTCGTCGTCGAGTTCGCGGCGGCGGCCGGGCAGGGCCATCACCAGGAGGAGGACGGCGAGGGCGCCCTGGGCCCAGTGCCAGGCCCCGGCGGCGAAGGACTCGCGGTAGGTGAGGTCCAGGCGGCCGCCCGCGGCGGGGAGTTCGAAGCCCTGGGCCCAGCCGTCGACGGTCTTCTTCGGGAGCTCCCGGCCGTCGAGGGTGGCGTACCAGCCGGGGGCGGCGGAGTCGGCCAGGCGCAGGATGCGGCCCGCGGGCCCGGCCGGGACCTCCTTGTGGACCTCGACGGGTCCGGCGGCGACGGTGACGGGGTCCTCGCCGGCCTTCCCCGAACGGATGACGACGCGGGCGATCTGCCCCTTGACCTCCCACAGGGAGATGCCGTCGAGCTTGCTGACCCGCTTGAGGCCGGGGGTGGCGTTGAGGACCCGGCCGGTGTGGGCGGGGGCGCCGTCGGCCAGCAGGACGTAGCGGATCGCGTAGGAGCCGAGCGCCTCGCTCTGGTCGGCGCCGGACCCGGCGACCAGGCCGGCGACGACCCGGTCGAGGCGCGGGTCGGTGCCGTTGGCGGCGGCGGTCTCGGCGTCGCCGAGGCGGCTGCCGGAGCCGCGGACCAGGCTGTACGAGACCCGGTCGGCGGAGTCCCCGCTGAGGACGAGGGTGCGCTGCTGGTCGCGGGAGGTGCTCATCTCGGCGACGAAGGCGGGGACCTGGACGGGGTCGCGGCGCTCCAGCGGGCCGTGGGCCCCTGCCAGGGTCCACTGCGCGGCGGCGGCCAGGGGGGCGGCCGCGGCGGCGAGGGCGATGAGGACGGCGAGCGGCTGGCGCCAGCCGAAGCTCTGCGCGGCGACCCGCTCGCGGGCGCCGTCGGCGCCGAGGACGGCGGCGGCGATCAGGCCGGCGGCGTAGACGAGGGTGGCGGGTCCGGCCCAGCCGGTGCGGTTGGCGATGACGGCGAGGAGCAGTCCGGCCAGGGCCGCGGCCCAGGCGGTGAGCACGGCGGCGCGGCGCTCGGCGCGCAGCAGGGCGGCGAGGGCGGCGAGCAGCAGGCCCAGGAGGAGGGCGGCGGTCGGGGTGCCGGGGCCGCCGGGGCTGGTGGCGAGCAGGTCGAGGGGGCTCGCGGAGCCCGGCCCGTACGGCAGTCCGGCCTCGCGCAGGAGGGCGGAGGGGGAGGTGAGGAGGGTCAGGGACCAGGGCGCGAGGACGATCAGGGGGGTGGCGGTGGCGGCGAGCCAGCGGGGTGCGTACGTGCGCAGGGCGTGGCGCCGGCGGGCCAGGGCGGCGAGTCCGAGGAGGGCGGCCAGGGGCCAGGCCGCGGGGGTGAAGGCGGTGGCGAGGGTGAGCAGGAGGGCGTACGTCCACACGGCCCGCCAGCTGCCCTTGCCGCCCTCCTCGCCGCCGAGGCCGTACGCGGAGACGGCGGCGCGGGCGGCGAGGGGCAGCAGGACGGCGAGGACGGCGGTGCCGAGGCGGCCGCCGGCGAGGGCGCCGGTGACGGCGGGCAGGAAGGCGTAGGCGACGGCGGCCCAGGCGCGCAGCAGCCGGGATTCGACGAGGGGGCGGGAGGCGAAGTAGGCGGTCAGTCCGGCGAGGGGCACGGAGCAGACGAGGAGGAGGGTGAGGGCGGTCTCGGTGGAGCCGAGGAGGAGGGTGGACAGGGCCGCGAGGACGGCGAGGTAGGGGGGTGCGGTGCCGGTGCCGCCGGTGCCGACGGGGTGCCATTCGCCGAGGTAGGCCTGCCAGAGGGAGGAGGCGCTGCCGGGGGCGGGGAGCAGGGCGCCGCCGGCGAGGGAGCCGCCGGCCAGCAGGGAGCGGCAGGCGGCGAGGGAGACGAGGAGGAGCAGGGCGAAGAGGACGGGGGCGGGTCTGCGGGCGATCCGCTTGATCCGGGCGAACTGCTCGATCTCCAGGAACTCGGCGTCCTCCCCGCCGGGTCCGCTCTCGACGGCGCTGCCGTGGCGGCCCGCGCCGGGGCCGTCGGTGTCGCGGCCGGCGCCGAGGTGGCCGGCGGCCTGTTCGACGGTGGCGCGGAGGGTGGCGCCGGGCGGCGGGAAGAGGGGGCGCAGTTCCTTGGCGGGGACGGCGGCGCGGCCGCGGGCGCGGCGGGCGGCGAGGATCCGGCCGGGGCGCAGGAGGGTGCGGGCGAGTCCGCCGATCTCGTCCACGGCCTGGCCGGGCGCCTTGCCGACGAGGTAGGCGAGGGTGCGCAGGAGGGTGCCGAGGAGGAGGCGGAGCAGGACGTACGGGAGCCCGGGGGCCGGGGTGTTGGCGAGCAGGGTGTGGACGGCGCCCGCCTTGTCGACCCGGTGGGGGCCGGCCTGGGTGCGTCCGGCGCAGTCGATGGGGCGGCGTTCGCGGGCGGCGGCCTCGGCGTGGCGCAGGACGGCGTCGGGGGCGATGAGGACGGTGTGGCCGGCGGCGTGGGCGCGCCAGCACAGGTCGACGTCGTCGCGCATGAGGGGCAGGCGGCGGTCGAAGCCGCCGAGGGCCTCGAAGACGTCGCGGCGTACGAGCATCCCGGCGGTGGACACGGACAGGACGGGGCGCACCTGGTCGTGCTGGCCCTGGTCCTGTTCGCGGCGGTCGAGGCCGGTCCAGCGGCGGCCGCTGCGGGCGATGGTGACGCCGGCTTCGAGGAGCTGCTTGCGGTCGTACCAGCCGCGGAGCTTGGGGCCGATGACGGCGGGGGGTTCGCCCGCGGGGCCGCCCGCCGGGCCGTCGCCGTCTCCGTCTCCGTCGGATGGACCGAAGCCGCTGCCCGGGCCGAAGCCGCTGCCGGGGCCGCCGCCGGTGCTCACGGCGTCGGCGACGCGCAGGAGTTCGGTGAGGGCGTCGGGTTCGGGGGCGCAGTCGTCGTGGAGGAGCCAGAGCCACTGGACCGGTTCGCCGTGCGGGTGCTCGGGGAGGTCGTAGGCGTCGTCGCGCCAGGTGCGGCTGACGGGGTCCCAGCCGCTGGGGCGCCGGAGGTAGGGGAGGTCGTCGGCGGTGGGGGTGCCGGCGGCCCTGACGGCCTCGTCCACGGCGGCGCCGAAGCCGGTGCGCCGGGCGAGGTGCAGGACGCGGTCCTCGCCGAGGGCCTCCGTGAGGAGGCGGGCGGATTCGTCGGCGCTGCCGGTGTCGGCGGCGATCCAGTTCTGGACGGGGCGTTCCTGGCCGAGGAGGCCGGCGAGGGCCTGGGGCAGCCAGCGGGCTCCGTCGTGGGCGACGAGGACGGCGGTGACGACATGCCGCGGGAACGCGGGGGCGGCGGCCGAGTCGTAAGGGGCCGCCGAGTGGCTGTGCACGGACATCGCGGTACGGGCCCTCCGGCCGGGGGTCCGGGGCGTGCCCCGGAGGCTGCTGGACAGCGCCCCACACTAACGGCTGCGCACACAGCGGTCCGCCTCCTGCGGGGAAGGGGCAGGAGGCGGACCGTCTGGTTTTTCATGACGTGCAGCGATTGTCGTGCGGGTGGTGCTGCCGGCCGGGGCCGGGCGGTGTGCGGGTCAGACGGCGGCCTTCTTCAGGCGGCGGCGCTCGCGCTCGGACAGGCCGCCCCAGATACCGAAGCGCTCGTCGTTGGCGAGGGCGTATTCGAGGCACTCGGAGCGGACCTCACAGGCGAGGCAGACCTTCTTGGCCTCGCGGGTGGAGCCGCCCTTCTCGGGAAAGAAGGACTCGGGATCGGTCTGGGCGCACAAGGCGCGCTCCTGCCATCCGGCCTCCTCGTCCGCCTCCTCGACCAGCAGTTCCTGAAACAGCTCGGTCATGTGCGCCCCTCGTCTGTCTTTTGCGTCCCCGTGATGACGTCGTCACCGAATGTGGTCAAACGACACGAGTGAAATTACAAGTGTGTGGCTCCGGGGCAGTCAAGCCGGGATCTGCTATTGGGCCCCTTATTCACTCTGCGGAACCAAGCCTATGCAGAAAGTGTTCATATCGCCAAAAATCGTGACACATGCCACGCGCATCATCCGGCTCGGAAACCTCACCCGTAACGGACGCACCCGGGAGTGCCGTTGTTGCGGTCCGGCGGCAGAAGCGGTGCGGATCACAGTCCGGTCACGACCTGACGCCGTCCGGGCGGGCTGCTGCGCCACATGCCCTGGTCAGAGGTGCACAAACCTTTCTCCGTGCACAGTAACCGGATGAGGTGAAAGATTTCCCCCAAAGCAGACATTGGGTTGACAGTCGCCCCCGCCACCCGTTCTCCTTGACTGCATGTCGGCGAACACAGCGCACTCCGGGACCCCCATTCGTGGGTTCCTCTGCGCTGCCCAGGTTCGCTGTTGCTGTTGCAGCTGTTGAAGCCACCAGAGCTCCAGCCCGCCCACAGCAGCCCCGACCGCGCGGACGCCCCCTCACCCGCACCCCCGCGCAGGTCCGACATCCGTCGAGGAACCACCCCATGAACCAGGACAGCGACCTCCAGATCGCCGGCGACATCCTCGCCGTCCAGCACCTGCTCCAGCCCGCCAAGGAACACCCCACCACCGTCGCCGAGTTCGCCGGACTCGCCCGCTCGATCGCCGCCGACCGCACCCAGTGGGAGCACCTGGTCGAGTACGACGCCACCACCCGCTGGTACCACCGGCTGCGCACCGGCCCCGGCTACGAGGTCTACGTACTGAGCTGGGTCCCCGGCCAGGGCAGCGGGCTCCACGACCACGGCGGCTCCTCCGCCGTCATGACCGTCCTCGACGGCGCGCTGACCGAGCGCAACCCGCGCGGACACCTCTCCCTCGGCCCCGGCAGCGAGCGGATCTTCGCCCCCGGCCACGTCCACGAGGTCGTCAACGACTCCCTCGAAGCGGCCGTCAGCCTGCACGTCTACTTCCCCGGCCTGACCGACATGCCGATGCACCACGCCCCGGCGGCCGCGACGGCGTACGGCACCGGGCGGCTGCACCACGCCGCCGAGACCGCGGCCCTGAGTTCCTGACACCTGCCGCGGATACCCAGGCCCGACCGCCTGACACCCCGCCGCGCCCGCCTGGCAGACTGCGCCCATGCGCATTGTTGTACTGGCCGGCGGCATCGGCGGCGCCCGCTTCCTCCGCGGGCTCAAGGCGGCCGCGCCCGGCGCGGACATCACGGTCATCGGCAACACCGGTGACGACATCCACCTGTTCGGGCTCAAGGTCTGCCCCGACCTGGACACGGTGATGTACACCCTCGGCGGCGGCATCGACGAGGGCCAGGGCTGGGGCCGCGCCGACGAGTCCTTCACCGTCAAGGAGGAGCTGGCCGCGTACGGCGTCGGCCCCTCCTGGTTCGGCCTCGGCGACCGCGATTTCGCCACCCACATCGTCCGGACCCAGATGCTCTCGGCCGGGTACCCGCTCAGCGCCGTGACCGAGGCCCTGTGCGACCGCTGGCAGCCCGGGGTCCGGCTGCTGCCCATGACCGACGACCGGGTCGAGACCCACGTGGCCCTCACCGACCCCGGCAGCGGCGAGAAGCGCGTCGTGCACTTCCAGGAGTACTGGGTCAAGATGCGGGCCTCCGCCGACGCGGAGGCCGTCGTCCCCGTCGGCGCCGAGCAGGCCAAGCCCGCCCCCGGGGTGCTGGAGGCCGTCGCCGCGGCCGACGTGGTCCTCTTCCCGCCGTCCAACCCGGTGGTGTCGGTGGGCACGATCCTCGCCGTCCCCGGCATCCGGGAGGCGGTGGCCGCGGCCGCCGCCCCCGTGGTCGGCCTCTCCCCCATCGTCGGCGGCGCCCCCGTGCGCGGCATGGCCGACAAGGTGCTCGCCGCCGTGGGCGTGGAGTCCACCGCCGCGGCCGTGGCCCTGCACTACGGCTCCGAACTGCTCGACGGCTGGCTGGTGGACACCGCGGACGCGGCGGCCGTCGCCGAGGTCGAGGCGGGCGGGATCGCCTGCCGCGCGGTGCCGCTCATGATGACCGGCACCGCGGCCACGGCGGCGATGGCCCGCGCGGCCCTGGACCTGGCGGAGGCGGCACGGTGACGGGTGCCGGTCCGCAGGGGGCCCGACCGCAGGACGACCCGCCGCAGCCGGGCCGCCGCGGGCCCTCGTACGAGGTGTGGGCGGTGCCCGGCCTGCCCGAGGTCCGCCCGGGCGACGACCTCGCCGCGCTGATCGCCGCCGCGGCCCCCGGCCTCGCGGACGGGGACGTCCTCCTCGTCACCTCGAAGATCGTCTCCAAGGCCGAGGGTCGGATCGTGGCCGCGGACTCCCGCGAGGCGGCCATAGACGCCGAGACGGTCCGGGTGGTCGCCCGCCGCGGCCCCCTGCGCATCGTCGAGAACCGGCAGGGGCTGGTGATGGCGGCGGCCGGCGTGGACGCCTCCAACACGGCGCCCGGCACCGTCCTCCTCCTGCCCGAGGACCCGGACCGCTCCGCACGGGAGATCCGGGCGGGCCTCGCCCGCGCCCTGGGCGCGGACGTCGGCGTGATCGTCACCGACACCTTCGGGCGCCCGTGGCGCACGGGCCTGACGGACGTGGCCATCGGCGCGGCCGGGGTGCGGGTCCTGGACGACCTGCGCGGCGGTACGGACTCCCACGGCAACCCGCTCAGCGCCACCGTGGTCGCCACCGCCGACGAGCTCGCCGCCGCCGGCGACCTGGTCAAGGGCAAGGCGGGCGGCCTGCCGGTGGCCGTGGTCCGCGGGCTGGGGCACGTACGCGGCGAGGGTTCGGCCCGGGAGCTGGTGCGCGGCGCGGCCGACGACATGTTCCGGCTGGGCACCTCGGAGGCGGTCCGCGAGGCCGTCACCCAGCGGCGTACCGTACGGGCCTTCACCGCGGACCCGGTGGACCCGGGCGCGGTCCGGCGCGCGGTGGCCGCGGCGGTCACGGCACCGGCCCCGCACCACACCACCCCGTGGCGGTTCGTGCTCCTCGAATCGGAGCGGGCGCGCACGGAGCTGCTGGACGCGATGCGCGCCGCGTGGATCGCGGACCTGGAGCGGGACGGCAGGTCCCCGGAGTCGGTGGAGAAGCGGATCCGGCGCGGGGACGTGCTGCGCAGGGCCCCGTACCTGGTGGTGCCCTGCCTGGTCACGGACGGGGCGCACCACTACGGGCACGCGCGGCGGGACGCGGCGGAGCGCGAGATGTTCGTGGTCGCGGCGGGCGCGGGCGTCCAGAACTTCCTGGTCGCCCTCGCGGGCGAGCGGCTGGGCTCGGCCTGGGTCTCGTCCACGATGTTCTGCCGCGACGTGGTCCGCAAGGTCCTGGACCTGCCGGAGGACTGGGACCCGATGGGCGCGGTCGCGGTGGGGCACGCGGCGGAGCCCGCGAAGGACCGTCCGGCACGCGACGCGGCCGATTTCATCGAGGTGCGCTGACCGGGACCGCGCGCGCGTGAAAAGGCCGGTGCCCCGTACGGATTCCGTACGGGGCACCGGCCTTCTGCCGTGCGGGGGCTCAGTCCTCGTGCGCCTCGTCCCACTGGGTGCGGGCGAGGTGCGAGTTGGTCCGGACGAGGTCCTCGTGGTCCTCGATCATGAAGAGCGAGTACCTGCCCGTTCCGTCCAGCGCCTCGAAGACGCGGTGCGCGAACGCGTCCGTGTCCGTCTGAACGGCGGAGACGCGGGCCGGGTGGGAACGGTGCGGCTCGTCGAGGTCCGGGGGCACCGCGACCCAGACGCTCAGCCAGCAGTCCCCGTCGCCCCAGGTGAAGGAGGGGGACGGCGCCCCGGCGTCACCGGAGAAGGTGACGCCGAGGGCCGCTTCGAGGTCGGCACGGAGTGCCTCCCCCAGCGTGGCCCCGGGAACCTGCGGCCCCCGGAACCCCGCGTGGATGTCGTATTCGCTCATCGTGTCCTCGGCTCAGCGCACATGCCAGGTCCGGTCGTAGCCGTAGCCGATCAGCCGCACGTGGGTGAAGTCGTGCGAGCTGCTGTTGTTCACGAAGGACTTGAGCCCGGCCTTGGCCGTATCGAAGGATATGTCGGCGTTGCGGCCGTCGATGATGACGACATCGGCACCCTTGCCACGGCCGGCCTTGAGGGCCTCCTGGACCGTGCTCGCCTTGTTCGACTTCAGTACCTTGAACTCGGTGGCCACACCCCCGACCCAGGCGTCGAAGTGCTTGCCCTTGCCGCCGGGCTGGTCGTTGCGGGATTTGACCTCCTGCCCGTTGCCCGCGAGGTAGAGCGCGAGCTCGAACTCGGCGTCGTCGAAGGCGAAGTGCGGTCCGTCCTTACCCCGCTTCTGCTGCTTGTCGGGCTTGGCTCCGTCCGTGGACTTGCTCCAGGACTCGTCGATGAGCTCGATGATGTCCTCGAGGTAGTCCGCAACCATCCACTGCGTGCCGAGGGAGGCGCCGAAGCAGCCGGCCTTCTCCGGGCCGGCATGGCGACAGGTCCGGCGGTCGATGTCCTCGACCTTGTCCAGGAACCGGCCGACGTTGAACTTGTGCTCCCTGATGATCTGCCTGAGACGTGCCTTCCGCAGGGTCTCGGCGCGGTCGGAGTCGTACTTGTGCTGCTCGTCCCAGTACGTGGGCCGCTTGTTGTTCGGGTCCTCGTCGGGGGTGGGGTCGGTGTCCTTGCCCTTGTCCTCGCCGACGTAGCGGCCGTGGGTGCAGTCACCCGGGGACTTGGTGCAGTACTCGCGCTCGTCCGGATCGAAGAGGCCCGTCGGGTCGCTGCGCGTGACCGGGTTGTTGTGGCTGTACGCGTAGCCGTTGACCTGGAGCGGGTCGGCGAAGTCGATCAGCGCGTCCGCCGAGGCGAACCGGCCGGTCGACGGGTCGTACTCGCGGGCGCCCAGGTGGGTGAGGCCGGAGGGGTCCTCCACACCGACGCCGAGGTAGCCGCGCTTGTTCGGCCACGAGGCCGGCTTGGTGCCGCGGACCTCGCCGAACGGCTTGTACGAGCGGCGGGTGACCGCCTGGCCGGAGGTCAGGGCGATGGTCGTGGTGGCGGTGCCGACCTGGTCGGCGATCAGGACGTCCAGCTTGTGGCCCGTGGTGGCGCCGTTGAGGGTGGACCGGACCACGGAGGGCGCGCCGTCGTGGGTGTAGACCCGGCTGGCCTTGGTGATCGCGCCCGCGGCGGTCGTCAGCTCCATCTCGCCGAGGTAGAGGACGCTGCCCGAGGGGGTGTTCTCCAGCAGGCGGTTGCCGTCGGCGTCGTAGACGTACTTGGTGGTGACCCCGCCCGCCTTGATCGTGTCGAGGCGGTTCTCCCGGGTCCAGACGAGGTCCTGGGTGCCGCCGGGCAGGGTGCGGGTGGTGGTGTTGCCCGCGGCGTCGTAGACGTACGAGCTGTCGGTCCCCGGCTCGGAGACCACCGAGGTCAGGGTGTGGGGCTGGGTCTCGTACGGGGCCGAGGTGCCGTTGCCGGCGACCGTCTTGCCGTACGCGTAGGTGAGCTTGACGTCCTTCGTGGGGTCGGCCGGGTCGTGCTTGACCTGGGTGGCGCGGTTGCCGATGACGTCGAAGGTGTAGCTGTCGTAGTAGCCGGTGGCACCGCCCGCGACCGTGCCCGCCGCGGGGGCGTTGGCCGCCAGCGAGGCGGTCAGGGTGCTGTCCGGGGCGGTGGTGTCGGTGACGCTGTCGGCGGCGCGGGCGATGGGCCCGCGGATGGCCCGCTGGTCGGTGCGGGGGCCCCAGGTGGTGCCGTCCGCGCTCTTGCAGCCGGTGCTGGCCAGCGTCGGGGTGATGTTCGAGGTCCACGCGTGGACCATCTGGCCGGCGACGTCGTGCGTGTAGCACTGGGTGTCCCACGTGGACGTGCTGCCGTCGGTCAGCTTGCGCGCCTGGGAGCTGATGTTGCCCGCGTAGTCGTACGAGTAGTGCGAGCTGCTGACCCGCGGCGAGGTCGAGGACTCGCGGTCCACGACGGTGCGCTGGAGCTGGCCGGTGTAGTCGTTGAGGAAGTTGGTGGTCCAGACCCGGTAGGGCTGGGCACCGCTGGTGGTGCGCAGCGCCTCCCCGTACGGGGAGTACTGCACGTCGGAGGTGTACCAGGTGGCGCCCGAAGTGCTCTCGGGCAGGCCGTCGGACGTGTACCGGGTGACGACCTTCTCCGCCGCGAGCCCGCCCTTGGCCGGGAGCGTGGTGCTGAGCAGCTTGCCGGTGGGCGTGTAGGCGAAGGCGTACTTGTACGTGCCGGAGACCCCGGTGGTCATGGAGTTCGCCGGGATGACCGTCTCGCGGCCGGTGGGCCGGTACTCGGTGTCGTAGCCGGTGACCCGGTTGACGTAGTCGCCGCTGGGGTCGTGGCGGATCGAGGAGACCAGCTTGCCCAGCGCGCCGGGCAGGGTGTCGTAGGTGAACTCGCGGATCGGGGCGGACTCGGTGCCGCCGGTGCGCACGGCCGTGATGCGGCCGAGCACGTCGTACGAGGTGTGGACGGTGCCCCGGTTGTCCGACGCGGAGGTGCGGCGGTCGGCGTCGTCGTACCCGTAGTACACGGTGCCCGTGTCGGGGTCCGTGCTGCTGAGGGCGCGGTGGCGGGTGTCGAAGGTCCAGGACCAGACGTTGCCCGCGGGGTCGGTGACCTTCTCGCGGTTGCCGCGGGAGTCGTAGCCGTACGTGGTGCTGCGCCAGATCGGGGTGCTGGAGACGCTGGACGCGTGCTGGATCTTGGTCACGCGGCCGAGGGCGTCGGTCCAGGTGTTCGTCGCGGGCTTGGCGCCGCCGGCCGGGAAGGCGACGGTGTTGGTGTCGCCGTAGACCCACTTGTTGTAGTTCATGAACGCGCCGCCGCGGTAGTGGCTGGCGCGCACGGGGCGCTCCAGGCCGTCGTACTGCGTGCGGGTGAGCATCGGCACGAGGGTGTCGGAGACGCGCTTGAACTGGACGGTCGCGGGCTCGCCCTTGACCAGGTACGGCGTGGTGGTCTCGGCCACGAGGCCGTGGTCGTTGTAGCGGGTGTCCACGACGACGCGGCCGGGGCCGTGGGCTTCCGCCTGGGTCTGGACCTCGCGCATCAGGCCGTCGTAGATCGTGACCTGCTTGGTGTAGGTCTCGTCGTCCTTGATCTTCGATACCGTCACCGCGGAGGGCCTGGTCGTCGAGGAGGAGGCGTCCGCCATCTGGTAGGAGACGGTCACGTCGGGCTTCTGGCTGCCGCCGGAGCGGCTCGCCGTCCAGCCCTTGACCAGGCGGCCGAAGGCGTCGTACTCGTTGCGCACGACGCGGCCGTTGAGGTCGGTGATCGTGATCGGCAGGCCCCGGCCGGGGTCGAGGTCGTTGACGGTGGTGTGACCCTTTTCGTTGACCGTGGTCACCGAGGTGACCGGGCCTCCGGTGTCGCCGGGGGTGTAGCGGGTCTCCGTGGTGCCGGTCACCGGCCGCTTGACGGTGCGGATGCGGCCCAGGGGGTCGTAGGTGCTGGTGGTGACGATGCTGTGGCTGGTGCCGTCGGCGTTGGACTCGGCGGTGGAGGTCACCAGGCCCTTGGTGGGCGCGGTGTTCCAGGCCTGGCCGTCGTAGGCGGTCAGCTCGGCTGTGATGAGCGCGGCGGAACCCGCCGAGGTGTTGTGCTGGGCGCAGTTGGTGCCGGTCTTGCGGACGCGGTACACCAGGCCGATCAGGTTGGCGTCCGTGTTGTGGACGTACTGCGTGGTGGCGCAGGTCTGGTCGCTGAGGGTCTCGCCGGTTCCGTTGGGCTTGACCACGGACACCTCGACCTGCGTGGGCAGGTTGTGGGTGGCGTCGACGGTGGTGTCCGTGCGGACGGCCTGCCAGCTGCTGCCGACGGTCTGGATCGCCTCGCTGCGCTTGACCCCGGTCTGGTACGCGACCAGTGCCGGGGTGCCCTCGCGGGTGCGGGAGGCGGTCTGGCGGGACCACGGCTGGTTCAGGGTCCTCTTGAGGACCCTGCCGCCGGTGCCGTCGTAGGTGATGGTCTCGGCGACCATGCCGGCGTAGGCGTCGCTGTCGTCCGCGAGCAGGGTGACCGTACCGGTGGAGTCCTTGACGGCTCCGCCGGTGCCGCGGAAGAAGCGGGCGACGGAGTACGACTGGGTCTGCGGGGCGGCGCTGCTCTTCTTGCCCTTGGTCGTGGTGACCTTCTGGAAGCCGCGCCAGTCGCTGTGGGTCCGCAGCTCGGGCCGGGTGAACTCGTCCTCGCTCTTGGCCCAGGCCGCGCCGGAGTAGTCGTAGCGGGTGGTGACGCGGTCGGACACCCCGGTGATGCGGTCGTTCTCGGTGACCGTGTGGACGAGGTACTTGTTGAACCAGGCCAGGGCCGGCTTCTTCTCCTCGCCGTCCGGGGACCAGCGGACCGGGAAGCAGGTCCTGGTGTTGTTCTCGGGGGCCACGGCCGGCTGGTACTGGCAGCCGCCCTTGTACGTCACGTCGATCTGGCCGCCGTGCTGGGTGTAGACGGTGCCGATGCGGGGGCGGGTGAACGGCGGGCGCTGGTCCTTGGAGTCCTTGGGGACCAGGTTGGGGAGCTGCTTGTCCTTCAGGTAGCCGGACAGCGGCTCGCCGGGGCCGACCGTGTAGGGCTCGAAGGTCACGCCCTCCTTGGACATGAGGGTGCCGCTGGTGGCGGTGGGCGTGTAGCCGTAGTGGGTGATGCCGTTGAGCCACATCGCCGGGGAGGTGCTGTACCAGTCACGCGGGAAGGACTGCTTGAGCTGGTACTGGTCGACCTTGACGAGGCCGGTGGCGCCGGGGCGGTGGGCGTAGGTGGCGACGTAGCCCAGGCGCATCCGGATCCAGAAGGACGGGAAGGCCGGGCACAGCTTGGAGTCCGACTTGCAGTTCAGGTTGCCGGGGGTGTCCCACCAGGGGCGGTAGGAGGCCGGGTCCTTGGTGTTGTCGAACTTCTCGGAGTCGCAGGCCGGGGTGCCGGACAGGCAGCGCTGGTAGAGACCGAAGTTGACCTTCGCGGCGGGGGTGCCGCCGAGGTTGTCGTTGCGCAGTCCGTACTCGATGAAGTCGGGCAGGGCGCCGCGGTGGTAGACCTCGGGGGTCTTGAACTTCTTGTTCACCGCGTAGTAGTTGGTGGCGCGGGCCCAGTTGACGATCATCACGTTGCCGTGGACGTCGAGGACCTTGTCGAGGCCCCACTGCCACGCCTGCCGCTTGCCGGCGCCGCAGCGGGAGTCCGCGAAGGCGCTCGCGTGGCAGGGCTCGCCGGGGTGGTTGCCGAAGACCGGGACGGTGAGGACCGAGTCGGTGTCGGCGTGGCCGCCGCCGATCTTGTCCAGGCCGTAGAAGTACTGGGTGCCGTCGGTGGTGGTGACGACCCAGTACTCGCCGTCGTTGTCGCCGTTGTCCATGCCGGTGCGGCGCTCGACGCGGGTGCCGTCGTCGTTCTGGAGCCGGTAGGTCTGGGTGGAGCCCACCTTCACCAGCTCGGAGGTCTTGCCGTTGAGGGAGATGACGGCGTTGTCGGACACCCAGCAGAGGTCCGAGGACTCCTTGTCCTTCTTGGACGTGTTGTTGGCGGCGCCCGCGGCGACCGCCTTGGTGTCGTCCTTGCAGGCCCGGTAGCGGCGCTCGATGCGGCCCGGGTCGTACTCCCAGCCCTCGCCGAGCCAGGAGGACTGCGGGGTCGACGTGGAGGTCTTGCCGTCCACGTACTGGGAGTTGTACTTGAAGGCGATCTTGGGTGCGGGACCCGCCGGGGCCGGGGGCACCGTCAGCGGGTACTCCCAGCTGAAGCCGCCGGAGGCGTCGCCCGCGGCCCAGGAGCCGCTGGAGACCAGGGCGCCGGCCTTGAACGTGCCGCTCTCGGAGGCGCCCGAGTCGACGGCGCCGATGACGGCCTTGTCGCCGGAGGAGGACACGGGCTGGACCCAGGTGGCCTGCACCACTCCGGAGCCGTTCGCCTGCGGCACGGCCGGGGCGGAGGCCGGGACGGTGGTGCCGTCGGCGACGGTGTCGACGGTGGCCGTCATCGTCTTGGCCTGGGCGTCGTTGACCGTCTCCAGCTCGGTGTACTGCTGGCACTCCTCCAGGTCGGGAGTGGTCGCGTAGCACTCGGGGAACTGGACCAGGCGCAGCCGGGAGGACCAGTCGGCGCCGTTGAAGTTCCGGTACGCCCCGTACTCGACCTGCACCTTGACCGGCACGGTGCCGGTGCTCGGCGCACTGACGGTCAGCACGGAGCCCTCGACGCCCTCGGAGACGGGGGCGGCGGGGCTCGCGATGTCCACGCGCCAGGTGCCGGTGGGGGCCGCCGCGCCCTCGGCCTGACCGATCTTGACCGGCAGGGTGCCGACCCGCTGCGGGGCCACCGGCTCCGCGTCCGCGACCGGGGTGGCGAAGGAGGCCGGCTGGACGGCGCTGCCGAACGTGACGGTGTCGGCCGCCGCCAGGGGCTTGGTGGTGGTACCGGCCGGGGGCGCCGTCTGGGTGGCCGGCACGGGCACGCCGATCCGGCTCAGATTGGCGTCCCGGTTCACACCGGACACGTACCGCGCGTCGGGCAGCGCCTCAAGCGCGAGGCTCTCGCGGGGTACGGAGACGGTACCGGCGTCCGGGTCCGGAGGCTGGGCCAGCGCCTGCGCGGGCAGCAGGGCTACCAGCGTGGCGGCGCCGAGCGCCGGGATGAAGGTGGCGCGCAGGCGTCTGCGCACGGATGGCTGTGCAGGCAAAGCAAGTCCCCCCGGACTTTTAGAACGGGAGCCCGCGCGCACGTGCGCACAGGTATCCCACGGTGATCGGCCGATTGTGTGCGGATGCGACGCATAAAGACCAGATCAAGTGATCATCGCCACGGGATTAAGCGGACGATGGGGTTCAGTCTCGCCGGATGCGGACCAACCCGCCCTCTCCTGCCGTAAAGGCCATGGGCGCCAACTATGGCAATTCGGCAGGGATTCCTAGGAATACGGGAGAAACTGCCGATGATTTCATGCCAGATTGAGGCGTAATCAGAATGTTGCTCCCCTGCGGAAGCGCCCGCATTCCGACCTCGGGCGGCCTGGGTGACCCCGTCCGCCGGGCCGACCCCCCGCAGGCGTCCCAGATGACGACTCCGGCCCCGGCGGGCATGATGCGCAGGCGCGTCATGCCCGTCGTACAAAGGCCTCCGGCGCGCCCAAGATCGCGAAAAGAGCCTGGTCACGACCGCATCACGGTCGTACCGGTGGGGGGAAAGGGAACTTCGCTCATGACGAGCAGATGGCGCCGCGCGCCCGGTCGCCGGGCGCTGGCGGCCGGAGCGGCGGCGGCCGTGCTGGCGACCGGACTGACGTACGTCGGACTGGGCCAGGACGGGGAGGACGCGTCCACGGCAGACTCAAAGGGAGCGCGGGCAAACGTTCCTGTTGGCGAATCAGAAGCCGCTGCGCGGGCTGCGGAGACCGGCAAACCGGTAGAGGCGACGGCCCTGAGGACGGCGTACTCGACCACCTGGGCCAAGCCCGGCGGAACGATGCTGCGCAAGATCCACGCAAGTCCGGTCCGCGCCAAGGTGAACGGGGTGTGGAAGCCCGTCGACACCCGGCTGGAGAAGGTGGACGGGGGCTGGGCACCCAGGTCGGTCAACACCCCGGCGGTGTTCTCCGGCGGGGCCCCGGCCCCGGCCGCCGGGTCCGGTACGGGCAAGGCGGGCCAGGGTCCGGAGCGCGCCTCCCGGGCGAACGTGCGCCGGGTCTCCCTGCTGTCCGGGATCACCCCGGGCACCGGGAACACCCTCGCCACGCTCACCGTGGGTGAGCACCAGATCGTCGTGACCTGGCCCGAGGCCATCCCGACCCCGGTGATCGACGGCTCCCGCGCCCTGTACCCGGAGATCCTGCCCGGCGCCGACCTGGTGCTGACCGCCGACGACGGCGGCTTCGCACAGCTCCTCGTGGTCAAGACCCGTGAGGCCGCGGCGAACCCGAAGGTGGCCACGCTCTCGTACGGCCTGAGCTCCCCGGACCTGACCTTCTCCCTCGACCCGCTGACCAACGTGGTCAGCGCGCTCGACGAGAACGGCACCGACGTGGCCGAGTCCCCCACCCCGCTGATGTGGGACAGCGCGGGCGTGCCCACCACCACCGACGGCCAGGGCGGCAGCAGCGCCGCCCCGGGCGAGGAGGTGCTCCCCACCGAGAGCCCCGAAGAGGGCGGGACCCCCGGGCCCGACCCGACGGAGTCCGAGACGGCCACCCCCGAGCCCACCGACTCGGTCAACGACGGCGACGACGGCGACCTGTTCCACGAGACCCTCCCGGAGGCCGGTGACGAGGCGGCGGACCCCTCGGCCACCTCCGGCGCCGGCCCCGAACCCACCGCGCCTCCCGAAGCCTCCCCCGAGCCCTCGCAGACCGGTGCCGCCTCGACCCTGTCGCTGCCCGCGCTGAACGGCCCCCAGCCCGACTCCCACGGCACGGTGGTCGCCACCGACCTGGAGGGCTCGAACTGGACCGTCACCGCCGACCAGGAGTTCCTGAACGACCCGTCGACGGTCTACCCGGTCTTCATCGACCCGTCGGTGAACAAGCACACCAACGACTGGACCACCGCCTACAGCCGGCACAAGAACGCCAGCTTCTACAACGGCAAGAACTTCAACAAGGGCGGCACCCACGAGGCCCGGGTCGGCTACGAGTCCGACACCTGGGGCACCTCCCGGTCGTTCTTCTCCATCGACTGGGACAAGGACCTCCAGGGCGCCGTCGTCACCTCCGCCAAGCTGTACGCACTGGAGACCTACGCCTGGTCGTGCAGCGCCCGCAGCATGGACGTGCACGTCACCACGCCGATCACCTCGAAGACGAACTGGCACAACGCGCCCTCGATGCACTCGGGCAACCGCATCGGCGGCGGCAAGTTCGCGCACGGCTGGAAGTCCGCCTCCTGCCCCGACAAGTACGTCAGCTTCGACGTGAAGCCCACGGCGCAGCGCGCGGTCAACGGCGGCTGGCCGACGATGACCATCGGCTTCAAGGCGGTCAACGAGAACGACCAGTTCGCCTGGAAGAAGTTCCAGGCGGACGGCGGCAACGACCCGCACGTGCTCCTGGAGTACAACCGGCGCCCGGAGCCCCCGACCAACCTCGACCTCTCCCCCGACTTCAGCTGTGACACCACCGCCCCGTACATCAACGTGGGCTCGTCCACGCTGACGTTCTGGGCCGCCGCGAAGGACAAGGACGGCAACCTGTCCTCGGTCAACTTCGAGCTGTGGCCCACCGGCGGCAGCGGCAACCTGCTCGGCTCCAAGGGGAAGGCCGCCCTGGGCGGCAGCTCGGGCAGCACGCACACCGACCCCTTCGCCACCGGTTCCACCGGGCTGAAGCTGGTCAACGGCCAGACCTACTCCTGGCGGGCCAAGACCGTCGACAAGACCGGTTCGTCCTCGGTCCGGTACTCGCCGGCCACGACCCCCTGCCGGTTCGTCTTCGACAGCGCGCGGCCCTCGCCGCCCACCGTGCTCTCCACCGACTTCGCCGACGCCGACGCGCTGGACAACGGCTTCGGCAGCGACGGCGAGGACTCGCTGTGGAGCAAGAAGAAGTTCGGCGAGTCGGGCACCTTCCAGTTCAAGGCCGCCCAGACCGACGTGGACTACTACGAGTACGGGTTCAACCAGGGCGCGTACCCCTTCAAGGCGGAGCGCACGGCCGGTGCCGCGACGACCACCCTGACGTCCGTGTCCAACGCGAAGCCGCCGCTGGCCGGCCCC
Organism: Streptomyces sp. NPDC038213; assembly: GCF_055600495.1. Lineage (NCBI taxonomy): Bacteria > Bacillati > Actinomycetota > Actinomycetes > Kitasatosporales > Streptomycetaceae > Streptomyces > Streptomyces sp. NPDC038213. Next base: position 461,321 of record NZ_JBVJYM010000003.1, on the reverse strand, counting down.
AACGTGCTGTACGTACGGGCCGTCGACGACGCCGGGCACAAGTCGGAGCCGCGCAAGTACCTCTTCTACCTCTCCCCGCGGGACGAGGCGGACGCGCCGGGCGACTTCACCGGTGACAGGCTCCCCGACCTGATGGTCGTGGACGCCAACGGCAACCTGCGGCTGTACCCGTCCGAGCACCAGACGGACCTGGTCAAGGGCACCGGCGACCTCGGGTTCTCCATGGCGGGCGCGTACCGCAACAACCCGGCCAAGGACCCCAACGGCAACGACGGCCTGCCCGCCTTCTCGGGTGCCCCCTCGGGCTACTGGAAGGGCACGCTGATCACGCACCTCGGTGACGTGTACGGCGGCGACGGCCTGCAGGACCTGATCGCCCGCAAGGACGGCAGGCTGTGGGTCTACCCGGGCGACGGGTACGGCGCGGTGAACATCGACAAGCGGCAGCAGATCGTGCTGCCGTCGGACGCCCCGGACCCGGCCTCGTACCGGCAGATCGTCTCCGCGGGCGATGCGACCGGGGACGGCAAGACGGACCTGTTCGTCACCGCCGGATCCGAGATGTGGATGTTCATCGGCTACAACGGCGCCACCGTCGAGGACGCCCGCCGGCTCAGCTCCACGGCCTGGTCGGACCGCGACCTCGTGACCGCCCAGGACGTCGACGACGACGGCGTGACCGACCTGCTGTACCGCAGTGACACCCACGCCAAGATGTTCCTGCGGCTGGGCAAGCCGGCCGCAGGCGGCGGGGTGGACCCGTCCTCACTGGCCGCGGCGGCCGACTCCGCCTCCCCGGGCGGCGTGGACATCTCGTACACCGGCGGCGGCTGGTCCCGGGCGAGCATCCCGCTGCTGACGGGCACTCCGGACGCCAACGGCAACGGGGTGCCGGACGTGTGGACCCTGGCCAAGGACGGGGCGGTGCGGTTCTACGGCGGTGAGACGGGGGTCCTGCCCGGAGCCGGAACGGTGATCATCGCGAACAGCAACGGCGTGGGCTGGACGCAGAAGCTGGCCATCGGCTGACGAGGCCGTAGGGGACGGGGCGGGCCCCGGTGGAACCGAATCGGTTCCACCGGGGCCCGCCCCTTCCGTGTGCCTGCCGGGGTCCGGCCAGGCCTTCGGAGCCGTTCAGAGCCGCCCGATGTCCGTGCGGGGCATGCGGGGGGTGCGGCGGGGCGGGGTGCGGCCCGTGAGGAGGATCAGGCGGGCGGCGCGGTGGCGCTGGCCCGCGTACGGGGCGAGGAGGGAGAGCATCTCGGCGTCGTCGGCGTCGCGGTTGCCGGTGAGGGCGTAGCCGATGATGCCCGGGAGGTGGAGGTCGCCGGTGGTGACGGCGTCGGCGGCGGCCGTGCCGTTGCTGCGCTGGAGGGTTTCGGCGGAGGTCCAGGGGCCGATGCCGGGGATCAGCTCCAGGCGGGCGGTGGCCTCCGGGAGGGCCATGCGGGCGGCCTCTTCGAGGCGGGGGGCCACGCGGGCGGCGCGCACGATCGTGCCGGAGCGCTTCTGGTCGACGCCGGCCTTGTGCCAGTCCCAGGAGGGGATGCGGGTCCAGGTGCGGGGGTCGGGCATGACGTGCAGGGCGGGGAGGCCCGGGAGGGTGCCGGGCGGGCCAGGGGCCGGTTCCCCGTGCTGGAGGAGGAGGCGGCGCCAGGCGCGGTACGCCTCCTCGGTCGTGACCTTCTGCTCCAGGACCACCGGGATCAGGGTCTCGAGGACCAGGCCGGTCCGGGTCAGGCGCAGGCCGGGGCGGCTGCGGTGGCTCGCGTGCACCAGGCGGTGGCGGGGGACGAAGGCGGCGGGGTCGTCGTCCGCGCCGAGGAGGGCGGGGAGGGTGTCGAGGAGCCAGTCCGCTCCCGGGCCCCAGGACTCCGCCCCGATGGTGCCGGTCTGCGCGTCCGCGCGGATGCGGAGGGTGCCGGGGCCCTGCGGGGTGCGGGTGGCGCGCCAGACGGAGCCGTCGGGGGTGGTGGCGAAGGAGGGGTCGGCGGGGCCGCGGCGGAGGGGGCCGAGGGTGAGGCCGAGGTGGGTGGGGCCGGGTGGGGTCCAGGTGCGGGTCCTGGGGGCGGGGGTGGTCGTGGGGGTGGGGGGCCGCGTGGGGGTGGGCACGTCGGTGCGGCCGCCTCGGACGGCGGTACGGGTGAGGGGGGTGCGGGGGGTGAAGCGGGTGGCCACCCTTCGAGGGTAGCCCTGCGGGGCTTTCCCCTACCCGCCCCTTCCCGAACCGGGGCTCCGCCCCGGGCCCCGCGCCTCAAGCGCCGGCGGGGCTGGATTCGGCTGGGGGGCGCGTTCGGGTGGGGAGGCTACTGGTCGGGGGAGAAGCGGATGGTGGCTGGGGGGAGGACTGCTTCGCACCAGATTCGGGCGCCTGCGGTGAGTTCGTTGTCGGCGCCTATGACCGCCGCGTCGCCTACCACCGCGTCCGTCAGGGTGGTGCGGGCGCCGATGCGGGCGGCGGGGCCGATGTACGAGTCGGTGACAACCGCGCCGGGGCCGATGACCGCGCCCGGGAGGACCGCGCTGCCGTGGACGCGGGCGCCGGCGCCGATCTCGGCCTGCTCCGAGACGACCGTACCGCCGGACAGCGTGGCGTCGGCGGACACCCGGGCGCCCGGGAGGACCAGGGATTCGCCGCGGGGACCCGGGACCGCCGGGGAGGGGGCGCGGCCGAGGACCAGGTCGGCCGACCCGCGGACGAAGGACCGCGGGTGGCCCAGGTCCAGCCAGTACGTGGAGTCGACCATGCCCTGGAGGTGCGCGCCGGCGGCGAGCAGCTCGGGGAAGGTCTCGCGCTCCACGGAGACCGGGCGGCCGGCCGGGATGGTGTCGATGACCGAGCGGCGGAAGACGTACGCGCCCGCGTTGACCTGGTCGGTGACGATCTCCTCGGGGGTCTGCGGCTTCTCCAGGAAGGCCGTGACGCGGCCGGTGGCGTCCGTGGGGACCAGGCCGAAGGCCCGGGGGTCCTCGACCTTGGTGAGGTGGAGGGAGACGTCGGCCCCCGAGCTGCGGTGGGTGTCGAGGAGGGCCCTGATGTCCAGGCCGGTGAGGATGTCGCCGTTGAAGATCAGGACGGGGTCGTCGGGGCCGGAGCGCAGCCGGGCGGAGACGTTGCGGATGGCCCCGCCGGTGCCGAGGGGCTCCTCCTCGGTGACGTACTCCAGGTGCAGGCCGAGGGCGGAGCCGTCGCCGAAGTGCGGTTCGAAGACCTCCGCCAGGTAAGAGGTGGCGAGGACGATGTGCTCGACCCCCGCCGCCTTCGCCCGGGCCAGCTGGTGGGTGAGGAACGGCACCCCCGCGGCCGGGACCATCGGCTTGGGGGTGTTCACCGTCAGCGGGCGCAGCCGGGTGCCTCTGCCGCCTACCAGGAGGATCGCTTCGGTCGAACTCAAGGTGGTCTCTCTGCTTCCTGCCGCGCCACGGATGGGTGCGCCAGTGTAGGCAGAGCGTCACCGGCCCTGGAATCGGGCGGATGAGGTCCGGGCCGTACCGAGCTTTCCGTAGAGCTTGCGTCCGGGGCATTCGGTGGCGAATCCGTCGCGGTGCCCGGAGATCACGTTGAGCTTGACCGCCTTGCCCTTGGGGTAGCGGTTGCCGCCCCCGGAGGTGAGGCTGGTCTTGCCGAGGGGGTTGGCGCCGTACAGGCCGAGCTTCCAGGCGGTCAGCTGGGCGACGGACTTCACGGCGGCGGCCGGCGGGCTGGTGTCCGTGTACGAGCCGAGGACGGCCACGCCCATGCTGTTGCCGTTGAAGCCCATGGTGTGGGCGCCGAGCACGGCCTTGGCGACCCCGCCGGCGCGGCCCTCGTAGACGGTGCCGCACTTGTCGACGGCGAAGTTGTAGCCGAGGTCGCGCCAGCCGCTGCTGACCACGTGGTAGCGGTACAGGCTGCGCAGGACGGCGGGGGCCTCGCTGCACTTGTAGTTGTTCCCGGAGGCGCTGTGGTGGACGAAGGCCGCCTTGACGGTCTTCGTGTACGCGAAGCCGGGCTCGCGCAGCGATTCGTTGGCCCCCCAGCCCTTGCGGGTCACGATGCGGGGGCGGGGGCCGACGAAGGGGCGGGCGGGGGCGAGGACGGCCTGGCCCTCCAGGGCGACCATGGCGTCGGCGGTGGAGTCGGCCTTGGTCTGCTCGGCGATCTCGTCGGCGCCGAGGGGGGCGAGGGGCACATTGGCGGAGGAGGCCTCGGCGGCGGCCATGCCGAGGCCCTGCGGGGCGGCGGGCTGCTTCGGCTGGGATGCGGGCTGTTTCGGCTGGGATGCGGCGGGCTGCTGGGGCTGGGTCGCGGGGCGGTTCTGCTGCGGGGTCTTGTCCTCGTCGCCGCCCGGTTTGCCGTCGTCCGCGGCGGGGGCCTCGGCCGTGCCGGGGTCGACCAGTTCGATGCGCATCCCGGAGGGCAGGTGGCCGACCACCAGGCGGTCCGGGGAGTCCGGGGTCCGTGCGGTGCCCGTGGTGCCCGGTTCGGCCTGGACGCGGACCTCGATGCCGTCGGACTCGCCCACCCACAGCGGGGCGGTGCTGCCGCGGACCCGGCCGGAGGCGCGCTCCTCGGTGCCGTAGTCGGCGGCGTGCTCGGTGTTGTGGGTCTCCACGTCCTGCCAGTCGGACCACAGGGCGGTGGCGGCCGAGCGGGTGCGGACCTGGACCCGGCCGTGGAGCTCCGTGGCCGCGTCGTCCCAGACGACGCCGACCAGCGAGAAGGTCCTGACCTCGCGGGCGGCCAGGCCCTGCTCCTGCGGGCCGCGCGGGGCGGCCGACGCCATGCCGGGGACCCGGGTGGCCCGGGGGGCGGCCGGGCCGAGGGGGGCCAGCGGGAGGGACTGGGTGGTGCCGGCCGGGGCCTCGGGGGCCGACGGGACCACAGGGATCGCGGGGGCAGCAGGTGTGGCCGGGGCCACCGGGGCGGCCGCGGCCAGGGAAGAGGTGGGGAGCGCGAGCGGGAGGGCCAGTGCGGCCGCGGTCGCGACGCCGATCGAGGAAGCAAGGAATCCACGCATGGAAGAGATGCTGGGCACACTCCCGGCCGCCCGCCATCCGAAATCTGATGAACCGTCCGGTGACACGCCGTCAGCCGTCCCCCGTACGACGGACCGGTCCGGGGCCGTACGGGCGAGGGGGCCGGCCGGGGCCCGCGTACCCTGTGCCGGGTGAACGCCAACGACCGCACCCCTGCCGACCTGCTGCGATCCGCGCTCGCCGCGGACCCGGCCCGCCCGCTGGTCACCTTCTACGACGACGCCACCGGCGAACGCGTGGAATTGTCCGTGGCCACCTTCGCCAACTGGGTGGCCAAGACGGCCAACCTCCTCCAGGGCGACCTGTCCGCCGGACCCGGCGACCGCCTGGCCCTGCTGCTGCCCGCCCACTGGCAGAGCGCCGTGTGGCTGACCGCCTGCGCCTCGGTCGGGGTCGCGGTGGAGATCGGCGGGGACCCGGCGGACGCGGACCTGGTGGTGAGCGGGCCGGAGACCCTGGAGGAGGCGCGGGCCTGCTCCGGCGAGCGGATGGCGCTGGCCCTGCGCCCGCTGGGCGGCCGCTTCCCGCAGCCGCCGGCCGGTTTCGCGGACTACGCGGTCGAGGTGCCGGGGCAGGGCGACCGGTTCGCCCCCTTCGTCCCGGTGGACCCCGCGGGGGACGGGCTCGCCGTCGGCGGCCTGGAGCTCTCGTACGCGGAACTGGTCGACCGGGCCCGCCGGGACGCGGCCGCCCTGGGCCTGGAGCCCGGCTCCCGGGTGCTGACCGGGCGCGGGTACGGGGACTGGGAGGGCCTGTCGGCCGGGCTGTTCGCGCCGCTGGCGGCGGGCGCCTCGGTGGTGCTGTGCCGCAACCTCGACCAGCTGTCCGCGGAGGGCCTGGCCCAGCGGGTGGAGAGCGAGCGGGTCACCCACACGGTCTGACGGGCACCCCCGCCCGGGTCACCCACACGGTCTGACCGACGCCCCGCCCGGGTCACCCACACCGCCCAACAGCAGAGATATCCCTTTTGTCACTCACATGGCGGAATGGATAGGCTTGCCCCCGAGCCCCTCCCGTACCTCCGATGGATGATCGACGGAGGTCGCAGCGGTACCGGCGGCCCCGCCGACGCGTGAAGGGTGGACGTTTCCGTGACGCAGAGCGCAGGCAGGCCGGACCGGGACGCTCCGGCCGGGGGCATGTCCGGGCCCCCGGTCCGGCGGCGGCGCCGGCTGCTGCGCTGGATCGGGATCGGTACCGCCCTGCTGGTGCTGCTGGGGGCCGGGCTCGGCTGGTGGCTGTACCGCAAGCTCGACGGGAACATCACCGCCGACACCACGGCCGCCTCCGAACTGGAGCGCTACGAGAGCGAGCGCCCGGCGCTGACCGTCCGCGGGGCCCAGAACATCCTGTTGATCGGCTCGGACAGCCGCGCCGGCGCCGCGAACGCCCGCTACGGGCGCGACAAGGGAACCCAGCGCTCCGACACCACGATCCTGCTGCACCTGGCGGCCGACCGGAAGAGCGCGACGGCGGTCTCGATACCCCGGGACCTGATGGCACAGGTCCCGCCCTGCCTGAAGCCCGACGGCACCCGCAGCCCGGCGCAGTTCGCGCAGTTCAACTGGGCCTTCCAGTTCGGCGGCGCGGCCTGCACGATCCGTACGGTCGAGAAGATGACGGGGATCCGGATCGACCACCACATGGTGATCGACTTCGGCGGGTTCAAGAAGATGATCGACGCCATCGGCGGGGTCGAGGTGTGCCTCAAGCAGCCCGTGGACGACGCCGAGGCGAAGCTGAAGCTGCCCGCGGGCCGCCAGACGCTGCGCGGGGAGCAGGCCCTCGGCTTCGTCCGCGCCCGCTACAGCCTGGGCAACGGATCCGACACCGAGCGGATGGACCGCCAGCAGCAGTTCCTCGCCTCGATGGTCGAGAAGGTGCAGAGCAACGGGGTCCTGCTCAATCCCGCCCGCCTCTACCCGCTGCTCGACGCGGCCACCTCCTCGGTGACCACCGACCCCGACCTGGCCTCCCTGCGCGGGCTGTACGAGCTGGTGCGCAGCGTCCGGGACATCCCGACGGAGAAGGTGCAGTTCCTCACGGCGCCCAGGCAGCCGTACGCGGCCAACCCGAACCGGGACGAACTGCTCGAACCGGATGCCGAACGACTGTTCCGGCAGCTGCGGACGGACCAGCCGCTGGCCGTGGTCGAGGCGCCGGACGAACCCGCGCAGGCGGACGGCGGGAGCAGGCGGAGCAGCACGTCCGGGCCTGCGGAGCCCTCCCCCGAACCCTCCGGCCCGGCCCCCACGTTCACGGGGACGACGGCCGGCACCTCCCCCTGCCGGTAAAGCAATCCAAAAAGCCCGACGTCTCACGGAGCAGGATGGGCGGATTGCCCAGTTATAAGGCAAGTGGAGTTTGTCACCAGCATGGTTTGAAGCTCAACAGGGCGGATAGGGTGAGCGGTCCGGTGCCCCGGCCGCCACAGACCTGGCCGTGCACTGCCGGATCGCGATTACCGAAGCGCCTGGGGGGAGGCGCCTCGTGTGGCACCGACGGAGGACCGAACGACCGTGGATGCGCAAGGCCGTGGGCGGGCAGAGGAAATCGACCCCGCAGACCAGTGGGTCCTCAACCCCAGCACCGGCAACTACGAACTGCGACTGGACCGCTCCGGAGGGCAGCAGCCGGCCCCGCCGGCCGCCCCCCGCGCCCGTACCCGTACGCGTACGCAGCCGGCGCCGCCCGCACAGCCCGGCGTGCCCGGGCCGCGGCGCGGCGACGGACCGCCGCCCGGCGGCCGCCGCGGGGCCCGCAAGCGCAAGCAGGAGAAGCCGCGCGGCAGGAAGATACTGGCGATCACCGGGGGCTCCGTCGCGTTCGTGCTGGTCGCGGGCTCGGTCGGCGGGTACCTGTACTACCGGCACCTGAACGCGAACCTGAACACGACGGACATCGGGAACGCGGGCAGCGGCGGGTTCAAGAAGGACCAGCCGATCAACATCCTGGTCATCGGCACCGACAAGCGCACCGGCTCGGGCAACGAGGGCTACGGGGACAAGAACAGCAAAGGCCACGCGGACACCACGATCCTGTTCCACGTCTCCAAGGACCGGACGAACGCCACCGCGCTGTCCATCCCGCGCGACCTGATCACGGACATCCCGGACTGCCCGACCAAGCAGGAGGACGGGTCCACGAAGACGATCCCGGGCGAGACCGGGGTGCGCTTCAACACCAGCCTCGGCCAGTCGGGCCGGGACCCGGGCTGCACCATGCGCACGGTCTCGCAGCTCGCGGGCGTGGAGATCGACCACTTCATGATGGCCGACTTCAACGCGGTCAAGACGCTCAGCTCGGCCGTGGGCGGGGTGCCCGTCTGCGTGGCCAAGGACGTGGACGACAAGAAGTCGAAGCTGAAGCTGACCAAGGGCGAGCACCGGCTGGAGGGCGAGCAGGCCCTCGCCTTCGTGCGCACCCGGCACGCCTTCGGCAACGAGAGCGACCTGGACCGCATCAAGACCCAGCAGGCCTTCCTCGGGTCGATGATCCGGGAGATGAAGTCCGGGCAGACCCTGACGAACCCGAAGAAGCTCTTCTCCCTGGCGGAGGCGGCCACGTCGGCGCTCAGCGTGGACACCGGCATCGGCAGCATCGGCCGGCTCACGGAGCTCGCCAAGGAGCTGGCGGACGTCAACCCCAAGAACATCACCTTCACCACGCTGCCCGTGGACGACAACCCGGCCGAGAAGATCAAGGCCACCGTGGTGGTCAAGAAGGCCAAGGCCGAGCCGCTGTTCGCGATGATCCGCTCGGACACCTCGCTGACCGAGGTCAAGCGGCAGCAGAAGGAGGCCAAGGACGCCAAGGCGGCCGCCCAGGAGGCCCTGCTCGAAGGCGAGCGGGCCCCGGCCTCCGAGGTCCGGGTGGACGTCTACAACGGCGGCGGCCCGCAGGGCTCGGCCTCCACCACCCTGACCTGGCTCCAGACCTCCCAGGGCGTGCTGAAGTCCACCAACCTCGGCAACGCGCCCGAGAAGCGCAAGAAGACCCAGTTGGAGTTCGCCCCGAACCAGGCCGCCCAGGCCCGGGCGCTCGCCGACATGATGGGGCTGCCCGCCACCGCCCTGAAGCAGGGCACGGCCGAGGCCGGACCGCGCACGCCGATGGTCCTGACCCTCGGCGCGGACTTCACGGAGGCGGGCGTCCCGATCGCGCCGCCGGACAAGGCCCCCGAGGGCATCCAGCGGGTGGAGGCCGACAAGCAGGTCTGCGCCGAGTAGGCGCAGCAGTACGGCAGTACGGCCGTACCGCCGTCCCGCAGCGCCGCGGGGCGGCGGCGGTGCTGCGGGACGGTACGGCCCGGCGGACCAGGATGACCACAGGGGGAAACGCGTGAGGCAGAGCAGCGTGCGGGGGGAGGGTGCGCCCACCGGGGCGTCCGAAGGCATACCGGACTCCGACGGCGAGGGCACCCCCGGGTCGATACCGGGCCCCCGGGACCGGAGCGGCGGCGGCCGTCGCACCCGTAGAACCCAACAGGCCCGGAAGGCACAGAAGGCACAGAAGGCCCGGCCGCACCGCCGCCGCGGGGGGCGGCGCGTGCTCCGCCGGCTCGCGATGGGCCTGGCCCTGCTCATCCTGGTCACGGCCGGCGCCGGCTACCTGTACTACCGGGACCTCAACGGCAACATCCAGGCGGAGGCCCTCAACCTGGGCGACGCCAAGATGGGCGGCTCGAAGCCCAACGCCTTCGGGCAGGTCCCGCTGAACATCCTGCTCATCGGCTCCGACGCCCGGAACAACGAGGCGAACCAGGCCCTCGGCGGCGCGCGCGACACCTTCGACGGGCCCCCGCTGGCCGATGTGCAGATGCTGCTGCACCTGTCCGCGGACCGCAGCAACATGTCGGTGGTGAGCATGCCGCGCGACACCCTCCTCAAGATGCCGAAGTGCACCGCCACCGACGGCACGGTCTACGAGGCGAGCAAGGGGGTCGTGCCCACCAACGAGAGCCTCAGCCGGGGCGGACCGGGCTGCACGGTCGCCGCCTGGCACCAGCTCACCGGCATCCCCATCGACCACTTCATGATGATCGACTTCGCGGGCGTGGTCTCCATGGCCGACGCCATCGGGGGCGTGCCCGTCTGCGTCCAGGAGAACGTCCACTCGCGCACCCGCGACGGCAAGGGCTCCGGGCTGAAACTCCCCAAGGGCGAGAGCTACATCAAGGGCGAGACCGCCCTCCAGTGGCTGCGCACGCGGTACGGCTTCGGGGACGGCACCGACGTGGCGCGCACCCGCGCCCAGCACATGTACATGAACTCCCTGGCCCGCGAGTTCCGCAAGAACGCCAACCTGGGCAGCCCGCTCAAGCTCAACAGCCTGGCGCAGGCGGCCACGAAGGCCACCGTCGTGGACACCGGGCTCGACCGGATCGACAAGCTCTTCGACCTGGCGATGGAGCTCAAGAAGATCCCCACCAGCCGGATCACCATGACCACCATGCCGTGGGTGTACTCCCAGCGGCCGGGGCTGCGCGCGAAGGTGGAGCCCAAGGAGGGCGACGCGCAGGCGCTGTTCGCGATGGTCCGCGACGACGTGCCGCTGGACGGCAAGGGCTCGGCGAAGTCCGGCACCCCGTCGGCGGGGGCCTCCACGGGACCCGCCACGGGCCCCTCCCCGGGTGCCTCCGCCCCCTCGGCCGCGGCGACCACCGCGGTCACCGACCCCGCGGCCCCCGCCGCCGAGATCCCCGTGATGGTCCGCAACGCCACCGGCGGCAAGGACGGCAGTGCGGGCAAGGTGCAGGGCCGCGCGAGCGAGGTGGTCAAGCTGCTGCACGGCAAGGGCTTCACCCGGGCGGCGGCCGACGGCCAGACCGCGGGCGAGGACACCACCCTGATCCGGTACGCCGGTCTCGACCAGGCCGGCGACGCCATGGCCGTCGCCACCGCCCTCGGGCTGCCCGCGAGCGCCGTACAGCGCTCCACGGACGTCTCCGGGGTCACCCTGTTCGTCGGCGCCGACTGGCGCGAGGACGCGGGTACGGGCACCACCGCGCCGGCCGCCGTGCCGACCAAGGCGCCCGAGTCCGCCAACGCCCTCAACGGCGACGACGAATCGGCCTGCATGCCGGTCCAGCCGGGCTTCACCTGGTAGGGCGCACCCCGCCCGCCCCGCGGGCCGCTCGGACGTCTCCCCTCCCCCGTACAACCATTGGCCCCGCTGCGGCGTCAAACTCCCGATCGACATAGGGAGTTCAGTTCGAGCACCACGCTCGACGGGGGAAGGAATCCGATCCATGGGCAAGCGCGCCCGTTCGCACCGCAGCCTGGCCGCCGCCGTGGCCACCGCCGCGCTCTTCGTCTCCGGCGGCGCCGTCGTGCCGCTGCTCACCGCGGGGACGGCTGCCGCCGCCCCGCTGCCCCCGTGGGGGAAGACGGTCGACGTCGCCAAGACCGAGTCCGGTTTCCTGCGGGTGCTCACGGCGGCCGACGGCTCCGCCGTGGCCGCCTGGTGGGAGCAGGACGGCATGGGCAACTTCCTCCGGACGGCCGTCCGGCCCGCCGGGTCCGACTACTGGGGCACGCCGCACAAGCTGGCCTCCGTGGAGCTCAACAGCCGCGGCCACAGGGAGCTCCAGCTGGTCGAGGGCACCGACGGCAGGGTCACGGTCATCTGGGCCGACTACCCCGGGGACCAGGGCGAGGACACCCCGCCGATGCCCTCCCGCCTGCTGACCGCCGTCCTTTCGCAGGGCGCCTGGTCCCAGCCAACGGCCATCGTCGACACCGACGCCGACGCCTTCATCGGGCCCCTGGAGCTCGCCGCCGGGCCGAACGGCACCGCCACCGCCGTCTGGTCCTCGCGCCCCTCCGAGACCGACGAGTGGACGCTCAGCAGCGCCGACCGGGCCGTGGACGGCACCTGGTCCAAGCCGGTGACGGTGGCCTCCGGCGCCGTCGGCGGCGGCACCGTCAGCGGGGCCGACATCGCCGTGGACCCGCAGGGCGCGGCCGTGATCGCCTTCCGGCGCACCACCGTCCCGGGTCCGACCGGCCGCGAGTCCGACTCCGTGTCCGCGCCCGAGACCGTGACCCGGCCCGCCCCCGGCGCGGCCTGGGGCGCGCCGGTCGCGCACGCCCCCCAGACGGCCGGCATCCACACCCCGCGGATCGGCGCCGGTCCGACCGGGGAGCTGGCCCTGTCCTGGACCAGGGCCGACCCCGCCACGGGCGCCGCCGTGGACCTCAGCGTCGCGCGCCGCCCGAGCGCCGCGGCCGGCTGGGGCGCCCCGGCCGTGCTGGCGACCCCGGCAGCGGGCTCCATCGCCAGCCCCGAGCCGCTCGTGGCCCCCGACGGCGACGTCTCGATGGTCTGGTCGACGTACACCGGTGGGAACAGCGGCTACTCCAACACCTCCGGCACCCTCCTGTCCGGGGGCGGCTGGCAGACGGGCACCCTGTCGGGCGGCGGCACCTGGCCGGCCCCCGCCGAGGCGGCGATCGGCCCCGACGGGACCGTGCGCGTGGTGTGGACCGAGAGGCAGGCGGACAGGTCCCAGCAGCTGGTGCAGGCCGCCCGCACCACCTCCGACGACGCGTGGACCGCGCCCGCCGCGGTGCCCGGCAGCACGTGGACCCCGGGCCGCGCAGCGGTCTCGGCCGGTCCGGACGGCTCGGCCGACATCTTCGCGGACGCCGTGAACGGCTCCGTGGACAGGTACCTCCGCTCCACCCGGGCCACCGGCGCACCGCCCCTCGGCGTGGGCTCCGCCACCGTGCCCGCCACCGCCCCGCTCGCCGGGAGCAACGGCTCGACCACCGTCTGGGCCCCCGTCTGGAACCTCACCCGGCCCGTCGGCTCCTGGTCCCTGGCCCTCACCGACCCCGCGGGCAGGACCGTGGCCGTCCTCGCCGGCACCGGCCCCACCCAGAAGGCCGCGCCCGCCTGGAAGGGCCGCACCGACACCGGTGCGCTGCCCGTCAACGGCCCCCTGACCTGGACCCTCAAGGGCACCGCCGTCAACGCCCCGGCGCCGGTCGTCCTGGCATCCGGCACCGTGCGGATCACCGGCGGCGCCCCCGCCGCGCACGACCTCGGCAGCCGCGCGGGCGCCCCCGACGGCCTCGGCGACGTGTTCCAGCACAGCGCCACGTCCCTGCGCACCGCGTACGGGTCCACCGGTACGGGGAACTTCAGCGGCAGCGCCACCACCACGGGCTGGCCCAAGGGCTTCCGCCCGGTCCCGTTCGGCGACACCAACGGCGACCGCTGCAACGACACCCTGGTCCGCCTGGCCACCGGCGAGATGCGCCTCTACACGCCCGCGTGCGGCGAGGCCCTGAAGCCCACGTCGAAGCACAAGGTCCTGGGCAAGGGCTGGAACGCGTACGACGTCCTCACCTCCCCCGGCGACGTGACCAAGGACGGCCGCCCCGACCTCATCGCCCGCGACCCGAAGACCGGCGGGCTCTACCTCTACACCACCACCGCGTCCGGGATCCTCTCCCCGCGCATCGGCCTGAGCTACAACTTCAAGGCCTACAAGAAGATCACCGGCACCGGGGACATCAACGGCGACGGCATCGGGGACCTCCTGCTCCAGGACGACTCCGACGAGCTGTGGCGCAGCTACGGCCTGGGCAACGGCACGTTCGGCTCCCGGACCCTGCTCGCCACCAACTGGGGGAACTCGTACAACGCCCTCGTCGGTACGGGCGACCTGACCGGCGACGGCCGGGCCGACCTGATCGCCCGGGACACCGCGGGGGCCGTCTGGCGCTACGTGGGCACCGGCAAGGGCACCTTCTCCAAGCGGACGAGGATCGCCACGGGCTGGCAGGTGTACACGGGCGTCCAGTAGCCCGTACGCGCCCCCGCCGACCCGTACGCGTCTGCGCGCGGGACGGCGGGGGCGCGGCGCCCGGTGGCGCAGGGGCCCGGCGGATCCGGTCCGCCGGGCCCCTGCGACGGTTGCGGAGCACCCCGGGAACAGTTCCCCTGCCCGTGCAACCATCGGCCGCCCCCGAAGGTCAAACCCCCCGATACACCTGAGCACTTCAGTACGAGCACGATGCTCGACGGAGGAAGGAACGCACTCCATGGGCAAGCCCGCCCGCCCGCACCGCAGCCTGGCGGCCGCCGTGGCCACCGCGGCACTCGTCGTCTCCGGCGGCGCCGTCACCCCGCTCGTCGCCGCGGGCACGGCCGCAGCCGCCGCCCCGCTGCCCTCCTGGTCCGACCCGGTCAAGGTGGGCTCGACGGGCAGGACCGTCAACGTCGAGGCGGCCACGGCCTCGGACGGGACCGCGGTCGCCGCCTGGTGGCGGTCCCACGAAGGCGGCTACGAGCTCGTGGCGGCCGTCCGGCCGACCGGAACCCCGTACTGGGGCAAGCCGCGCATCCTCGGCAGCGCGCCGACGGTGCGCAGCACCTACTCCCTCCAGCTGGTCGCAGGGGCGGGCGGCAGGGTCACCGCACTCTGGCGGGAGCTGCCCGCCGACAAGCCCTCGGACCGGCCCTGGGAGCAGCCGCCCACGGCCACCCTGCTGAAGACCGCCACGGTCTCCGGCGGGACCTGGTCCGCGAGCAAGGTGCTCCTCGACCTCGCGGCGGACCGGTACGTCGACTCCGCGAACATCGCCGAGGGCCCCGACGGCACCGCCACCGCCGTCTGGTCCTCCCGCCCCGTCGGCAAGGCCGAGTGGACGCTCAGCGCCGCCGACCGGGCCGCCGACGGCACCTGGTCCGCGCCCGCCACCCTGGTCTCCGGGGCCGTCAAGGGCGCCGACGTGGCCGTGGACCACAAGGGCACGGCGGTCGTCGGCTACCTGGGCGTCACCGACCCGAAGGAGCCCCACGAGTGGGACGACGAGGCGGTGGTCCGAACGCTCACGCGCACCGCTCCCGGAGCGGCCTGGGGCGCGCCCCAGGACCACACCCCGCCGGCCCAGGACATCCGCGCGCCCAGGATCGGCGTGAGCAGCAGCACCGGGATCATGGCCCTGAGCTGGACGCACAGCAACGACGGCAACGACTCGAACCAGTCCGTCAACGTCTCCCTCCGCCCGTCGGCCGCAGCCGGCTGGGGCGCCCCGGCCAAGACCACCGCCTCCTCCGAGGGCGCGGTGAACTCGCCCGAGCCGCTCGTGGGCCCCGACGGGGACGTGACCGTGCTCTGGTCGGAGGTCAGCGACAGCGGCTTCGGACTCGTCTCGGCCGACTCGGCCGAGACCCTCAGCGCCGCCACCGGGACCTGGCAGCCCGCGACCCTGTGGAAGGGCGGCAGGGACGCCGGGTCCGCCACGGCCGCCATCGGGCCCGACGGCACCGTGCGCATCGTGTGGGCCGAGAAGGACGCGGGGGTCACCTCCCTGCTGCACGTCTCCCGGTCCCCCGCCGACGACGCCTGGACCGAGCCCGAGGAGGTCCCCGGCACCGCGAACCGCGACGGCCTCCCCGCGTACGCCGTGGCGGCCGGCGGGGGCGGCTCCGCCACGCTGCTGGCCGAGAAGGCCTACCGGCTCGGGGACGGCGCCCTCGTCTCCTCCAGGGCCACCGCCGAGGAGCCGCTCGGCGTCGCCTCGTCCAAGGTGCCCGCCACCGCCCCGCTCGCCGGGAGCACCGGGGCGAACACCGTCTGGGCCCCGTCCTGGAAGCTCACCCAGCCCGTCAGCTCCTGGTCGGTGACCCTCACCGACGGCGCCGGCAAGCCGGTGGCCACCATGACCGGCACCGGCTCGCCCACGACCAAGCAGGTCGCCGCCGCGTGGAAGGGCCGTACGAAGACCGGCGCGCTGCCCGTCAACGGCACCCTGACCTGGACCCTCAAGGGCACCGCAGTCAACGCCCCCGACGCCTCCGGCCTCGACACCGGCACCCTCACCGTCACCGGCGGCGCCCCCGCCCCCCGCGACCTCGGCAGCCGCGCCGGCCGCCCCGACGGCCTGGGCGACCTGCTCCAGACCAGGGGCACGAGCCTGCGCACCGCGTACGGGTACACCGGCGCGGGCCACTTCAGCGGGAGCGCGACCACCGACGGCTGGCCGAAGGGCTTCCGCCCGGTCCCGCTCGGCGACACCAACGGCGACCGCTGCAACGACACCCTCGTGCGCCTCGCCGACGGCGCGATGCGGCTGTACACCCCCGCGTGCGGCGAGGCCCTGAAGCCCGCGTCGAAGTACCAGGTGCTGGGCAAGGGCTGGAACGCGTACGACGTCCTCACCGGCGTCGGTGACGTCACCAAGGACGGCCGCCCGGACCTGATCGCCCGCGACCCCAAGACCGGCGGCCTGTACCTCTACACGGCCACCGCGTCCGGGAAGCTCGCCCCGCGCATCGGCCTCAGCTACGGATTCAAGGCCTACAAGAAGATCGTCGGCGCCGGGGACCTCAACGGCGACGGCATCGGCGACCTGCTCCTGCAGGACACCGGCAACGAGCTGTGGCGCATGTACGGCCTCGGCAACGGCAGGTTCGGCGCCCGCGCCCTCGTCGTCAAGGACTGGGGGGCCTCGTACAACGCCGTCGTGGGCCCCGGCGACCTCACCGGGGACGGCCGCGCCGACCTGATCGCCCGCGACACCTCCGGGAACACCTGGCACTGGACCGGCACCGGCAAGGGCACCTTCTCCGGCGGCAAGAGGATCGGCACCGGCTGGCAGGTGTACTCCGGCATCCACTAGGGCGGTCTGCGGCGCGACGCCGACAGGCGCGTTACCGCGTACGGGGGACACCGGTGCGCGCCGCGGCGGCGGGTCCCGGGGCGGCCGGTCGTATCGCCGTACTGTTCAGACGAATCTCCCTGCCAGCCTCCGGCCGTCCTGCCGCCGTCTCCTGCCGCCCGCGGAGGTGTCCCCGTGCCCCAGCCGCCCCGCTCCCCCCGTCGCCGGCCCGCGCGGCCCCCTGCGCGCACGGGCCGGGCCCGCCGCGGCGGGCCCGGCGGCGGGTACGGCGGGGGCCCCCGGCGGCCCCGCTGGGGGGTCCGGCTGGCGGGTGCGCTGGCCGTGCTCGTCCTGGGCTCGGGGGCGGTCGGGCACGCGGTGATGACCGGGCTGGACACCGGGATCGACCGGGTGGACCCGTTCAAGGACATGAAGAACCGGCCCCAGGCGGGGCACGGCCTGAACTTCCTGCTGGTCGGCACCGACGGCCGGGACAAGATCACGGGCGAGGACAAGCGGGAGTACCGGCTCGGCGGGGCGCCCTGCCGCTGTACGGACACGATCATGCTGGTCCACGTATCGGCGGACCGGGAGCGGGCCAGCGTCATCAGCCTGCCCCGGGACAGCTACGCCGAGGTGCCCGCGCACACCGACCAGTCCAGCGGCAAGCGGCACGGCCCGCACCCGGTGAAGCTGAACGCCGCCTACGCCGAGGGCGGGCCGAACCTGACCGTGCGGACCGTCGAGAACATGACCCGCGTCAAGATCGACCACTACCTGGAGGTCGACTTCACGAGCTTCATGAAGACGGTCGACGCGATGGGCGGGGTGGAGATCTGCACCGCCAAGCGGATGCGGGACTCCGCCACGGGCCTGGACCTGCTGCCGGGCACGCACCGGCTGGACGGCGGCCAGGCCCTCCAGTACGTGCGCTCGCGCCATGTGGACGGGGCCGCGGACCTGGGGCGGATGCAGCGCCAGCAGCGGTTCCTCGCGGCCCTGGTCAAGCGGGCCACCACGAGCGGGGTACTGCTGAACCCGGTCAAGTTCAAGCAGGTCAGCTCGACGCTGCTGGGCTCGGTGCGGGCGGACCGGGGCTTCGGTTCGCAGCAGATGCTGGCCCTGGGGCAGGCCATGCGGGACTTCACCCCGTCCTCTTCCGAGTTCGCGTCCGTGCCGATCTCGGAGGGCGGGTCCCCGGTGCGGGGGCTGGGCTCGGTGGTGCGCTGGGACGAGCCGAAGGCGGCCAAGCTGTTCCAGGCCCTGCGCGACGACAAGCCGCTGGCGCCGGCCCGGCCGAAGAAGCCGGAGACGGCGGCGCTGGTGGACGTGGCCCCGCAGGGGATCCGGGTGCACGTGGAGAACGGCACCCGCATCGACGGGCTCGGCGGCCGGGTGGACCGGGACCTGCGGGCCACCGGCTTCAACACCACCCAGGCCCCCAGCACCGGGGCCGGCCGCGACGTCCGGCGCACCGTGGTCTCGTACGACCCGCGCTGGGACCGCTCGGCGCGGACCCTGGCCACGGCCCTGCCGGGCAGCGAACTGCGGGCGGTGGCGGGGCTGGGGCCGACCCTGCGGGTCACGGCGGGCTCGGAGTACCGGCGGGTGACCCCGGTGCAGGGCGAGGACCCGTACCAGGGCGAGTTCGGGGTGGTCACGGGCGACCAGGTCTCCTGCCGCTGAGGCGTCGTACGGGCGCCCGGCCCCGCCCGGCCGTCAGTCGTCCAGGCCCTCGGCGGCGCGGCGCTCGCGCAGCTCCATGATCGCGCGGCGGCGGGAGAGCCGGTGCGTGCGCCGGATCATCGCCTCCTGGTAGCGCCGCTTGTCGCGGTCGCTCTCGGGGAGCACCGGCGGTACGTGGCGGGGCCTGCCCTCGGCGTCCACGGCGGCGAAGACGAGGTAGGCGCTGCCGACCTGGGTGGCGGGGGTGGACTCGTTCCACCGCTCGGCCAGGACCCGTACGCCGATCTCCATGGAGGATTTGCCGGTCCAGTTGACCTGCGCCTTCACATGGACGAGGTCGCCGACCTTGACCGGGGCCAGGAAGGCCATCTCGTCCATGGAGGCGGTGACCGCGGGCCCCCCGGAGTGCCGTCCGGCGACCGCGCCCGCCGCGTCGTCCACGAGCTTCATGATCACGCCGCCGTGCACCGTGCCGAGGAGGTTGGTGTCGTTGGCCGTCATGATGTGGCTCAGCGTGGTCCGGGAGGCCGAGGTCGGCTTGCCCTGGAGGTCACCGGGTATCGCGTTCATGCAGCCACTTTAGGCCGTGGCATCCGGTTCCGGCCGGTCAGGCCGGTACGGCCGGCCGCCCCGGCGGCACGGGCGCCTGGACCCGGCCCGGACCCCTGCCCGTACCCCCTGCCGGGCCCTGCCCGGACCCTGCGCGCCCCGCGCCCGGCCCCCGCCTCCCGGTGACAAGGCCGCAGGTGTGCAACAGCACGGGTACGAACCTCCCCCCGGCCTGTCGGCGGGCACCCCGCAGCGGGCATCCTTGTCCGCATGAATGACTGGCCCGATGGGCGGACCGAGAACCGCGGCAGCCGCGACGACCGATACGGACGCGGCGGCGGCAGCGGCAACGCCGGCGGCGGGCAGCCGGACGGCCCCCGGGTCATGCGCCACGTCCAGCGGCAGCAGCCCCCGCGGCCCGCGGCCCCGCCCTCGTACGGCGTTCCGCAGCAGCCCCAGGGACCGCCGCAGCGGCACGACACCTTCGCCGGCTACGACAGCGGGTACAACACCGGCCAGGTCTACGGGAACCCCTCCGGCGGCCCGGGCGGCCACGGCGGCGGCCCCGGCGGCCCGCCCGCGCCCCCGTCCCGCCCCGGGCGGCCCCCGCAGCCCGCGCCGGACTGGCGCAAGCGGATCAAGGTCGGTGCCATCGTGCTGGCCTCGGTGCTGGTCGTCACCACCATCGGCACGTACTTCTGGGCCGACTCCAAGATGCGGCGCGAGGTCGACCTCTCCAAGGTGATCGAGCGGCCGGAGGACGACGACTGCACGACGTACCTGATCGTCGGCTCGGACAGCCGCGAGGGCATGTCCTCCGAGGAGAAGAAGAAGCTGCACACCGGCTCCGCGGAGGGCAAGCGGACCGACTCGATGATGATCCTGGCCACCTGCTCCGGCGGCACCTCGATGATCTCCCTGCCGCGCGACTCGGACGTGGAGATCCCGTCCTTCGTCGGCTCCGAGTCCGGCAGGAAGTACCCGGCGAAGGGCCTGCGCACCAAGCTGAACGCGGCGTACGCGATGGACGGCCCCGAGCTGCTGGTCCGCACCGTCGAGTACAACACCGGCCTGCGCATCGACCACTACGCCGAGATCGGCTTCGCGGGCTTCGCGAACATCGTGGACGCGCTCGGCGGGGTCGAGATGGACATCCCGAAGGCGTTCAAGGACAAGAAGTCCGGCGCGGACTTCCAGGCCGGCAAGCAGACCCTCAACGGCGAGCAGGCCCTCGCCTTCGTCCGCACCCGGTACGCGTTCGCGGGCAGCGACCTGGACCGCACGAAGAACCAGCAGAAGTTCCTGGCGGCCCTGGCCCACGAGGCCGCGACCCCCGGCACCATCCTGAACCCGTTCTCCCTCTACCCGACCCTGGGCGCGGGCCTCGACACCCTGATCGTGGACGAGGACATGGGCCTGTTCGACCTGGCCGAGATGTTCTTCGCGATGAAGGGCATCACCGGCGGCGACGGCACCTCCATGAACATCCCGATCTCGGG
Source organism: Streptomyces sp. NPDC038213 (assembly GCF_055600495.1). Classification (NCBI taxonomy): domain Bacteria; kingdom Bacillati; phylum Actinomycetota; class Actinomycetes; order Kitasatosporales; family Streptomycetaceae; genus Streptomyces; species Streptomyces sp. NPDC038213. Next base: position 440,953 of record NZ_JBVJYM010000003.1, on the reverse strand, counting down.
CAGCCGCGGCGGCAACCTGGTCTGGGACAAGACGAAGGTCAAGGAACTGGTCAAGCAGATCCAGAACGACGAGAAGGTCACGGTCAAGGGCAACTGACGGGGCTGACGGCCCCGACCCCGCCTCCCGAGCCCCCGGCCCCGCCGGGGGCTCTCGGCGTACGGGCCGTCCGATTTCCCGTAACGGAAACCCGAACCCCTTGATCCGGGCTGTCCGTGCCGCCAGCATCGGGGCGGAAGGCCTACGACGAAAGGCTGGACGTGAAGCTGACACGCCTTGTCGGGCAGTGCGAGGACGGCGACTGCCCGACCGTCTACACGACCGACCGCGGAACCCTCGCCATCCAGGGCGACCACCTGACCGATCACGGCCTGGAACTCCCGGCTCACGAAACCCTGGTGGAAATCCCCATCGAGCTCATCCGGAAGGCAGTTCGTGACCACCTCGTCTAAGACGCTCGGCGACTGCTTCAGCGAGTTCGGCCGCGAGGCCTTCCGGCTGGAGACCCTGGACGACTACAGCCAGTCCGGCGGAGTGGCTGCCTACCGTGCCTTTCTGGCCGGCGAGCCGCAGCCGGAAGAGCACAAGGCGGCCGAATGGATGACGACGGTCGGATCGGCTGTACGGTCAGGAAAGCGGATGTACCGCGTGCACATCCTCGCCCGCCCCCTGACCGACTACCTCCGGTTCGAACTCTCCTGGGGCTACCGGCGCAATATGACAGCCGGGGAGGAATTCTTCATCCTGGACACCACCGACCGGGAGAACCCGATTCCGGATGCCCCGGACTTCTGGCTCTTCGACGAGTCGACCATCGCGGCGATGAGGTACGACGGCAACGGGAAATACCTGGGGTCCGACTTCCTCGGAGAAGACCAGCTGCCCACGTTCCTGTCGTACCGGGACACGGCCCTGTCCCACGCCGTGCCGTTCACCGATTGGTGGGCGAAGCACGGCGAGTGAACAAGTCAGAGCTCGGCGCAGCGCTGCGGGCACTGCGGCACGCCTCCGGAAGGGAGGCGAAAGCCGTGGCCCGCAGCGCACTCATGTCCACGGCCAAGCTGTCGAAGATCGAGAACGGCCATGCCGCACCGAGCGTCACGGACGTGGAGCGCATCCTCACCGCACTCCACGTGGCTGACGAGCTGAAGGCCAGGTACATGGCCGCCGCCCGCGCGCAGGCCACGGAGGCCGTTGCCTGGCGTCTCTACCGGCGGATGGGGCTCCATCGGAAACAGGAGCAGATCAGGGCCCTGGAAGAGTCCATGACCCTGCTGCGCCTCTTCCAGCCGTCCCTGGTTCCGGGCCTCTTGCAGACCCCTGAATACATACGGGCTGTGCTGGAGCGGAAGGGCCTGGGCGCAGAGCAGCTGGAGCGCACCATCGGGAGCCGCATCGACAGACAGCGGGTGCTCTACGACCCGTCGAAGGAAATGCAGTTCGTCATCACGGAGCCCGTCCTGCGCTGGCGCCTTCTGCCCGCTCCCATGCTGGCCGGACAACTCGACCGCATCGCCTCTGTCTCACGCCTGCCGAACGTGGACATCCGCGTCGTACCGCTAGCCCAGCCCCAGGCGGAAGCCCCCGGGCATTCGTTCGTCATTCGCGACGACCGCATGGTCACGGTGGAAACGACCCATGCCGAACTGGTTGTTTCCGACCCTCGGGACGTGGCCCTCTACGTGGCCAAGTTCAAGCGGTTCGCCGCATCGGCACTATCCGATGACGCCATGCGCGCCATGGTCGAGGACATCAGGAACGAGTTCTTGCGCGAACAGGAAAACGGCTAGAAGGTCCTCCCCCGCCCCGGCCACCATGACGGGCAATTCCTGTGGACCGCATCAAGGGGAGCACAATGACGACGCAGGCTGAGCAGGGACACGACCCCGACCGGGAGACCTTCGAGTACCTGACGTACACCGAGAAGGGGGAGAGCTGTCCCTCGTGCGGGATGCCGATTCCGTTGAGTCAGCTCGTGCGGCGGGGGGTGCGCGTGGAGGCCGGTGGGGGCGCGCGGGTCGCGTACTGGCATACCCGGTGCGTCCGGGCGGACGGGTCGCGGAGGTAGCCGGGCGGGGGAACGGGAGAACCCCCGGCCGGGGGCCGGGGGTTCTCCGTGCGTGCGGGCCGTGGGCCGTTACGGCAGGTTCCTCGCCATGACGATGCGCTGGACCTGGTTCGTGCCCTCGTAGATCTGCGTGATCTTCGCGTCGCGCATCATGCGCTCGACCGGGTAGTCGCGGGTGTAGCCGTAGCCGCCGAGGAGCTGGACGGCGTCGGTGGTGACCTCCATGGCGATGTCGGAGGCGAAGCACTTGGCCGCGGCGCCGAGGTACGTCAGGTCGGCATCGCCGCGCTCGGAGGCGGCGGCGGCCTGGTAGGTCAGGGCGCGGGCGGCCGAGATCTTCATGGCCATGTCGGCCAGCATGAACTGGATGCCCTGGAAGTCGGCGATCGGCTTGCCGAACTGCTTGCGCTCCTTGACGTAGCCCTTGGCGTAGTCGAGGGCGCCCTGCGCGATGCCGAGGGCCTGGGCCGCGATGGTGATGCGGGTGTGGTCCAGGGTCTTCATGGCGGTCGCGAAGCCCGTGCCCTCGTCGCCGATCATGCGGTCGGCGGGGATGCGGACGTTGTCGAGGTAGACCTCGCGGGTCGGGGAGCCCTTGATGCCGAGCTTCTTCTCGGGGGCTCCGAAGGAGACGCCCTCGTCGGACTTCTCGACGACGAAGGCCGAGATGCCCTTGGAGCGCTTCTCGGGGTCCGTGACGGCCATGACCGTGTAGTACTCGGAGACGCCCGCGTTGGTGATCCAGCGCTTGACGCCGTTGAGGACCCAGAAGTCGCCGTCGCGGACCGCGCGGGTCTTCATGCCGGCGGCGTCCGAGCCCGCGTCGGGCTCGGAGAGGCAGTACGAGAACATGCCCGCGCCCTGCGCCAGCGGCCCCAGGTACTTCTTCTTCAGCTCCTCCGAGCCGGAGAGGATCACCGGGAGTGAGCCGAGCTTGTTCACGGCGGGGATGAGGGAGGAGGAGGCGCAGACGCGGGCCACCTCCTCGATCACGATGACCGTGGCGAGCGCGTCGGCGCCGGCGCCGCCGTAGCTCTCCGGGACGTGGACGGCCTGGAGGTCGTTGGCGACCAGGGCGTCGAGGGCCTCCTGCGGGAAGCGGGCCTCCTCGTCGACCGCGGCGGCGAACGGCGCGATCTTGGCCTCGCACAGGGCGCGCACGGACTCGCGGAGCATGTCGTGCTCTTCGGCCGGGCGGTACAGGTCGAACTCCGACTTCGCAGAACCCGCCAAGATCTCTCACTCCCCAAGGTCTTGCTAACTACCGTTAAGTAACCACAGCTCTGCTGCCAGCTTAGAGGCCGCGGCCGGTGCAGGGATACGACCGCTCCACGTGAGCTGCACGACAGCGCGGCATCGGCCGGAAACCTCCCCCGAACGGGCCCGACTATGCTCGGGGGCCGTACTCGGCGGCGGCGCACCACCGCCCGCACCTCCCAGGAGCACGCATGGCCCCCAAGATCACCGTGATCGGCACCGGCTACCTCGGCGCCACGCACGCCGCAGCCATGGCCGAGCTCGGGTTCGAGGTGCTGGGCCTGGACATCGTGCCCGAGAAGATCGAGATGCTGGCCGCGGGCCGCGTCCCGATGTACGAACCGGGGCTGGAGGAGCTGCTCGCCGCGCACGTCGCGGGGATCGCGGGCTCGACCGGCCGGCTCCGCTTCACCACCTCGTACGAGGAGGCGGCCGCCTTCGGCGACGTCCACTTCGTCTGTGTGAACACCCCGCAGAAGCACGGCGAGTACGCCTGCGACATGTCGTACGTCGACGCGGCCGTGGAGTCCCTGGCCCCCCACCTGACCCGGCCCGCCCTGGTCGTGGGCAAGTCCACCGTCCCGGTGGGCTCGGCCGACCGGCTCGCCGCCCGGCTCGCGGAGCTGGCCCCGGCGGGCGCGGACGTGGAGCTGGCCTGGAACCCGGAGTTCCTGCGCGAGGGATTCGCCGTGCAGGACACCCTGCACCCCGACCGCATCGTGATCGGCGTCCGCAGCGGGCAGGCGGAGAAGGTGCTGCGCGAGGTGTACGCCACCCCGATCGCGGACGGCTCCCCCCTGGTCGTGACGGACTTCCCGACCTCCGAGCTGGTCAAGACGGCCGCGAACTCCTTCCTGGCCACCAAGATCTCCTTCATCAACGCCATGGCCGAGGTCTGCGAGGCGGCCGGCGGCGACGTGGCCAAGCTCGCCGAGGCCATCGGGCACGACGACCGCATCGGCGCCAAGTTCCTGCGGGCCGGCATCGGCTTCGGCGGCGGCTGCCTGCCCAAGGACATCCGCGCCTTCATGGCGCGCGCGGGCGAGCTGGGCGCGGACCAGGCGCTGACCTTCCTGCGCGAGGTCGACTCGATCAACATGCGGCGCCGCGGGCACATGGTGGAGCTGGCGCGCGAGGCCGTCGGCGGGGCGTTCCTGGGCAAGCGGGTGGCGGTGCTCGGCGCCACCTTCAAGCCGGACTCGGACGACGTGCGGGACTCGCCCGCGCTGAACGTGGCCGGGCAGATCCACCTCCAGGGCGGACAGGTCACCGTCTACGACCCCAAGGGCATCGCGAACGCCCGCCGGGTCTTCCCCACCCTCGGGTACGCGGACTCGGCGCTGGACGCGGTGCGCGGCGCGGACGTGGTGCTGCACCTGACGGAGTGGCGGGAGTTCCGCGAGCTGGACCCGGCGGAGCTGGCGCGCGAGGTCGCGCGGCCGCTGATCCTGGACGGGCGCAACGCGCTGGACGCACAGGCGTGGCGGGGGGCCGGATGGACGTACCGGGCGATGGGGCGGCCGCGGGCCTGACGCAGGCCGTCTTCCGGCTCCTGGCGGAGGGCGCGTACCGGTGTGATGACGCCGGTGCGCGCCTTTTGCGTGCGCCGGGCGGGGGCCGGGGCGGTCTGCGCTACGCGCCGCGGCGGGACGCGCGGTACGTGCGCATCTTGGCGCGGCTGCCGCAGACGGCCATGCTGCACCAGCGGCTGCGGCCGGCCGGGCTGCGGTCGTAGTACGCCCACTGGCAGTCCTCGGCCGCGCAGGCCTTGAGGCGGGTCCAGGTGCCGGCGGCGAGGGCCTCCGCGACGGCCGCGGCGACGCGGGCGGGGAGGGAGTCGTCGGCGGGGGCCAGGGCCGCGGCGGCGTCGGGGGCCGTGACGCGGACGGTCAGCGGGGCGGTCGCCAGCAGGGCGTTGAGGGTGTCGAGGGCGCCGGGGGCCGGGGGGTGACCGGCGTGGGCGAGGCAGGCGGCGCGCAGGGACTCGCGCAGGGCCGTCGCCTGGGCGAGGGCCTGGCCGGCCAGGCCGAAGCGGTCGGCGAGGCGGTCCTCGCCGGTGTCCACGCTGAGCGTGTTGACCAGGGTCTCCAGCAGGGCGAGGCCTCCGGGGGCGGGGGCTCTTTCCGTCATATCCGCGACGGTACCCCGTTGCGGGGCGGGTTACCTGCTTGTGCGGGGTTGGGGGTAACGCCTACGGTGGGGTTACCGGCATTAGCCTGCTGAAGGTAACGGACCTCACCAAGGAGAGATCATGGCCATCGCCAAGCTCGGCGCCGTCGTACTGGACTGTCCCGATCCGCTCGCGCTCGCCGGGTTCTACGCGGCGCTGCTGGGCGGGGAGCCGGCCGCGGCGTCGGAGGGCGGGGACGCGTGGGTGGAGCTGACGGGGCACGAGGGGACGGGGCTCGCCTTCCAGGCGGCGGGGGCGGGGTACGTGGCGCCGGAGTGGCCCTCGGCGTCAGCGTCGCAGCAGTTCCATCTCGACCTGGTCGTTGAGGACCTCGACGTGGCGGAGGCCGGTGTTCTGGCGCTGGGGGCCAAGGTTCTCGATCCCGGGTCGCCGGATCGGGGGTGGCGGGTCTACGCGGATCCCGCCGGGCACCCGTTCTGCCTCTGCCGCTGCTGACCCGGGTCCGCTGCGCGGGGCCTTTCCCCCACCCCGCCCCTTCCCGAAACCGGGGGCAAGCCCCCGGACCCCGTTCCGTGCGCTGCGCGCCCGGTGCGCTCAATCGCCGCGCGGGCTGGATTTTGCTGCGCAAAATCATCAGCCCTGCGCGGCGGCATCAGCCACATCCAGCCCCGCCGGCGTTTGAGGCGCGGGGTCTGGGGCGGAGCCCCAGGAACGGGAAGGGGCGGGGTGGGGAGCAGGCCCCGCGCAGCGGACGGGCGGGGTGGGGAGCAGGCCCCGCGCAGCGGACGGGCGGGGTGGGGAGCAGGCCCCGCGCAGCGGACGGGCGGGGGGGTGGTTAGCGCATCGTGCGCAAGTGGTGGGCTCTGGCGGTGAACTCCGTGGCGCGGAGGACGCGCTGGGTGTTGGACCAGGTCAGGAGGGCCAGGTCCGGTTCGGACCAGCCGCGGTCGAGGAGCTCCGCGATCAGGCGCGGGTAGCCGGACGGGTCGCGCAGGCCGTCGGGGCGGGGGGTCCGCGGATCGGCCCCGTACGCCCCGCCGAGGCCGACCGCGTGCGGGCCCGCGACGGCCCGGACGTGGTCCAGGTGGTCGGCGACCTGGGGGATGCCCGCGCCCGCGCGGTCGGACTGGAGGGTGACCATGCACAGGCCCCGCCCGGCCCGCAGGGCGAGGAGGACCTCGTCGGGGACGTTCGCCGGGTGCGGGACGAGCGCGGCCGCGGCCGTGTGCGAGAGCACGACGGGCGCCTTGGAGGCCCCGATGATCCGGCAGGCGGCGGGGGCGGGTACGCCCGTCAGGTCCAGGAGCACGGCCAGCCGGTTGGCCTCCCGTACGACCTCGTGCCCGAAGGGGGTGAGGCCGTCCTCGGCCCAGTCCGCCCCCGCCACGGCGAGGCTGCGCACGCCCAGGGCGTGGAAGACGCGCAGGGTGCCGAGGGAGTCGGTCAGGGCCCGCCCGGGGGCGGGGCCGAGGAAGGACGCGATCCGGCAGTGGTTGCGGGCCTGGCCCATCTCGTCGGCGCCGAGGGCGAGGCGCAGTGCCTCGGGGTGGCTGCGGATGAGCCCGCGGACGAGGTCGATCTGCTCCAGGGTGTCGGCGACGATCCGCTCGGCGGGCGGTGCGCCCTCGCCGCGGGTGTCGGAGCCGGGGACGAGCAGGGACCAGAACTGGGCCCCGACCCCGCCGGCCCGCAGCCGCGGCACGTCGGTGTCGATCCCGGCCTCGGGGGTGGCGATGTCGTGGTACGGGCGGCGCCGCACGGTCCAGGGCAGGGAGTTGTACCCGTCGGCGACGGGGTGGACGGACAGGAGGGCGGCGGCCCGTTCGGCACTGCTGAGGCGCTGGGCGGCGGGTTCGGGGCGCTGGACGCCGGACTCGGGGCGTTGGACGCCGGACTCGGGGACGGCGTCTGCGCCGGGTGGGGCAGCGGGGACGGAGGGGCTGTCCGCTCCGGCGGCCCCGGGCTGTGCGCCCGTGCGGATGACGTCGTCCTGCAGGTCGGCCATGACACTCACTCACTCCGTATCGGTGTAGCAGGGAGTAGTGCCACCGTGACACGAATGGAGTGCGCCCGCCCGTGGGACGTGGCGTTCGGGTGCCCCGCCTCCGGAGCGGTCCGGAGGCGGGGCACCCTAGGCCGTCTGGCGCCGTACGGCTACTGCTGCGCGCCGGGCTGCGCCGCGGATCCCGCCGCGGCCGCCGCGTCGAACCGCAGGTTCGAGGGCGGCAGGTGTGCCTGCGCGGCGGCGACCGCCTCCGCGTCGCGCAGGACGCGGACGGCGTTCGACCAGGTCAGCTTGGCCAGGTCGGTCCGGGACCAGCCGCGGTGGAGGAGCTCCGCGATCAGGTTCGGGTAGCCGGACACGTCGTCCAGCCCGGCCGGGGTGAAGGCCGTGCCGTCGTAGTCCCCGCCGATGCCGATGTGGTCGACGCCCGCGACCTCGCGCATGTGGTCGAGGTGGTCGGCCACGGTGGCCGCGGTCGCGACGGGGCGCGGGTTCGCGGCCTCGAAGGCCCGGTGCAGGGCCATCGCGGGGGCGGTGGTGTCCAGGTGGTGGAAGCCGTGCGCCCGCAGGTTCTCGTCGGCGGCGGCCGTCCAGGCGACCGCCGCGGGGAGGATGAACTTGGGCACGAAGGTGGCCATGGCCACGCCGCCGTTGGCGGGCAGCCGCTCCAGGACCGCGTCCGGGATGTTCCTGGGGTGGTCGCAGACCGCCCGCGAGGAGGAGTGGGAGAAGACCACCGGCGCGGTGCTGGTGTCGAGGGCGTCGCTCATGGTGGTGGCCGCCACGTGCGACAGGTCCACCAGCATGCCGATGCGGTTCATCTCCCGTACGACCTCGCGGCCGAACTCCGTGAGGCCGCCGTGCCGGGGCTCGTCGGTCGCGGAGTCCGCCCAGTCGATGGTGTCGTTGTGGGTGAGCGTCATGTAGCGCACGCCCAGCCGGTGCAGGGACCGCAGGGTGGCGAGGGAGTTGTGGATGGAGTGTCCGCCCTCGGCGCCCATCAGGGAGGCGATGCGGCCCTCGGCGCGGGCCTTCTCCATGTCGTCGGCCGTGAGGGCCCGTACGAGCTCCCCGGGGTGGCGGTCGACGAGCTGGCCGACGATGTCGATCTGCTCCAGGGTGGCGCTGACGGCCTGGTCCCCGGCGTAGTCGGAGCGCACGTACACCGACCAGAACTGGGCCCCGACCCCGCCGGCCCGCATCCGGGGCAGGTCGGTGTGGAGGAGCCCGGCCAGGTCGGCCGAGATGTCGCGCTGCGCGAGGTCGTAGGCGACCTGCTCGCGCAGGGCCCAGGGGAGGTCGTTGTGGCCGTCGACGACGGGGTGCTCGGCCAGCAGGGCGCGGGCCTCGGCGAGCCGGCCGGCCGCGGCACCGCCGGCGGCGGTGTCCGCGGAGCCGTTCCCGGGCGCGGTCATTTGCCGAAGCCGAAGGAGTCGGCTCCGGTCGCCTTCGCGCGCAGCCTCCTGCCCTTCTCGGTGGCCTGGTCGTTGAGCTCCTGCTGGAACTCGCGCATCCGGGCCAGCAGCTCGGGGTCCTGGGTGGCGAGGATGCGGGCGGCGAGCAGTCCGGCGTTGCGGGCGCCTCCGACGGAGACGGTGGCGACGGGGACCCCGGCGGGCATCTGGACGATCGACAGGAGGGAGTCCATGCCGTCGAGGTACTTCAGCGGGACGGGTACGCCGATCACGGGCAGCGGGGTGACCGAGGCGAGCATGCCCGGGAGGTGGGCGGCCCCGCCGGCGCCGGCGATGACGGCCTTGAGGCCGCGGTCGGCGGCCTGCTCGCCGTACGCGATCATCTCGCGCGGCATCCGGTGGGCGGAGACGACGTCGACCTCGTACGGGATCTCGAACTCGTCCAGTGCCTGGGCGGCGGCCTCCATCACGGGCCAGTCGGAGTCCGAGCCCATGACGATGCCGATGAGGGGGGAGGTGCTCATTCGGTGATTGTTCCTCGCAGGTAGCCGGCTGCGTGACGGGCGCGCTCCAGCACGTCGTCCAGGTCTTCGCCGTAGGTGTTCACGTGTCCGACCTTGCGGCCGGGCTTCACGTCCTTGCCGTACATGTGGATCTTGAGCTGGGGGTCCCGGGCCATGCAGTGCAGGTAGGCCTGGTACATGTCGGGGTAGTCCCCGCCGAGCACGTTCGCCATCACGGTCCAGGGGGCCCGCGGGCGCGGGTCGCCCAGGGGGAGGTCGAGCACGGCCCGGAGGTGGTTGGCGAACTGGGAGGTGACCGCGCCGTCCTGGGTCCAGTGCCCGGAGTTGTGCGGGCGCATCGCGAGCTCGTTGACGAGGATCCGCCCGTCGGTGGTCTCGAAGAGCTCCACGGCCAGGTGGCCGACGACGCCGAGCTCCTTGGCGATGTTGAGGGCGAGGGCCTGGGCCTGGCCGGCGAGCTCGTCGGACAGGTTCGGGGCCGGGGCGATCACGGTGTCGCAGACGCCGTCCACCTGGACGGACTCCACGACGGGGTAGGCCACGGCCTGGCCGTGGGGGGAGCGGACGATGTTCGCCGCGAGTTCGCGGACGTAGTCCACCTTCTCCTCGGCGAGTACGGGGACACCCGCGCGGAAGGGGGCTTCCGCGTCTTCGGGGGTACGCACGAACCACACGCCCTTGCCGTCGTAGCCGCCGCGCACGGTCTTGAGGATGACGGGGAACCCGCCCACCTCGTCCGCGAACGCGGCCGCGTCCGCCGGATCGGCCACGATCCGGTGGCGGGGGCTGGGCGCGCCGATCTCGTCGAGCCGGGCGCGCATCACCCCCTTGTCCTGGGCGTGCACCAGCGCGTCGGGCCCCGGGCGGACGGGGATGCCGTCCGCTTCCAGGGCCCGCAGGTGCTCGGTGGGTACGTGCTCGTGATCGAAGGTGATCACGTCGCAGCCGCGCGCGAAGGCGCGGAGGGTGTCCAGGTCGCGATAGTCGCCGATGACGACCTCGCTCACCACCTGGGCCGCCGAGTCCTGTGGGGTGTCACTGAGGAGCTTGAACTTGATACCGAGGGGGATACCCGCCTCGTGGGTCATGCGGGCGAGCTGACCGCCGCCGACCATGCCGACTACCGGGAACGTCACTCCTCCAGGGTATCCGCCGCGGGAACCGCCCCCGGGGCCGCCCGGTCCCCCGCCGTTCACCACGGGTTTCCCGGGCGCCACGGCACACCCCGGGCGCCACGGATGGGGGCCGTCTACGATGGCTGGGTTGACGCAATCGACTGACAGGGGCTGAACGATCACCATGAGTGCGTCGAGGGCGGCCCTCGTCCAGAGGGCCCGCGGCCTCGCCCGGGAGATCGCCAAATTCGGTGCCGTCGGCGGTCTCGGCCTGCTGGTCAACCTGGGCGTCTTCAACCTGCTCCGGCACACCACCGACCTCCAGGTGGTGCGGGCGAGCGTGATCGCGACGGTCGTGGCCATCGCCTTCAACTACGCGGGCTTCCGCTACTTCACCTACCGCGACCGCGACAAGAGCGGCCGCACCCGCGAGATGACCCTGTTCCTGCTGTTCAGCGCGGCCGGCCTGGTGATCGAGAACGGTCTGCTGTACGCGGCGACGTACGGGATGGGCTGGGACACCCCGCTGCAGAGCAACGTGTTCAAGTTCCTGGGCATCGGGGTGGCCACGGCCTTCCGGTTCTTCTCGTACCGCACCTGGGTCTTCCGCTCCCTGCCCGAGGCGGGACCCGCCGCCGTCAGCGGACCGTCTTCACCGGCTCCGCGGGCTCCGGCGCGGTCCGGCTGAGGAAGATCGCGAACACCGGCGGCTGGGCCTGGAGCAGCTCCAGCCGGCCGCCGTCCGCCTCGGCGAGGTCCCGGGCCACGGCCAGGCCGATGCCGGTGGAGTTCCGGCCGCTGATGGCCCGCTCGAAGATCCGGCTGCCGAGGTCCGGGGGGACGCCCGGGCCCTCGTCGGTGACCTCGATCACGGCCTGGTTGCCGGTGACGCGGGTGCGCAGGGCCACGGTGCCGCCGCCGTGCATGAGGGAGTTCTCGACCAGTGCGGCCAGCACCTGGGCCACCGCGCCCGGGGTGCCCACGGCCCGCAGGCCCTCCTTCCCGGAGCGGACGATGGCGCGGCCCGCGCTGCGGTAGGCGGGGCGCCACTCGGCCACCTGCTGCTTGACCACCTCGTCCAGGTCGAAGGGCACGGCGGAGCCGGTCCGCGGGTCCCGCGAGTTGGTCAGCAGCCGCTGCACCACGTCGGTGAGCCGCTCCACCTGGGTCAGGGCGATCGTCGCCTCCTCCCGTACGGTCTCCAGGTCCTCGGCGACCGTGATCTCCTCCAGCCGCATCGACAGCGCCGTCAGCGGGGTCCGCAGCTGGTGGGAGGCGTCGGCGGCGAGGCGCCGCTCGGCGGTGAGCATCCGGCCGATCCGCTCGGCACTGGAGTCGAGCACGTCCGCGACCCGGTCCAGCTCGGGCACCCCGTACCGCTTGTGCCGCGGCCTCGGGTCCCCGGAGCCGAGCCGCTCGGCGGTCTCGGCCAGGTCGGTCAGCGGGGAGGCGAGCTTGTTGGCCTGCCGTACGGCGAGCAGCACGGCCGCGACCACGGCGAGCAGGGCGACCGCCCCGACCACGGCCAGGGTGCGGCCCACCTCGCGGGTCACGGCGTCGCGGGACTCCTCGACCACGACGGTCTCGCCCTGCTCCCCCTCGGCGTCGGCCCGGATCACGCTGCCGACGGGCTGCCGGCCGATCTCGGTGTCGGGGCGGCCGGGGACGGAGATACGCGCGTAGCGCCCCGTACCGAGCTGCTCGGCCAGGGCGTCGACGTCGAGGGGTTTGCGCTCCAGGACGTCGGCCTCGACGCTGCCGACGAGGCCGACGGCGTCGGAGGCGACGCTCTCCTGGGCGCTGTTCGTGATGGTCCGGGTCTCGACGATGACGAGCGAGACCCCGAAGACGGCGATCACGACGAGCACCACGGCGAGCGTGGAACTGATCAGGCGGCGGCGCATGGCGGTGGCGTGGCTCCGGTCAGCTCTTCTCGAAGCGGAAGCCGACCCCGCGCACGGTGGCGATGTAGCGGGGGTTCGCCGCGTCGTCCCCGAGCTTCTTGCGCAGCCAGGAGATGTGCATGTCGAGGGTCTTGGTCGAGGACCACCAGGTGGTGTCCCAGACCTCGCGCATCAGCTGGTCGCGGGTGACGACCCGGCCGGCGTCGCGGACCAGCACCCGCAGCAGGTCGAACTCCTTCGCGGTGAGCTGGAGCTCCTCCTCCCCCATCCAGGCCCGGTGCGACTCCACGTCGATGCGGACGCCGTGGGTGGCGGGGGGCTGGGCGGGCTCGGTGGCGCCGCGCCGCAGCAGGGCCCGGACCCGGGCCAGCAGCTCGGCGAGGCGGAAGGGCTTGGTGACGTAGTCGTCGGCCCCGGCGTCCAGCCCGACGACCGTGTCGACCTCGTCGGCGCGCGCGGTCAGCACGAGGATCGGGAAGCCGTGCCCCTCGGCCCGCAGCCGGCGGGCCACCTCCAGGCCGTCCATGCCGGGCAGCCCGAGGTCCAGGACCACGAGGTCGACGCCGCCCTGCATCCCGGCGTCGAGCGCCGTGGGGCCGTCCTCGCGGACCTCGACCTCGTACCCCTCCCTGCGCAGCGCGCGGGCCAGGGGCTCCGAGATGGATGCGTCGTCCTCGGCGAGCAGTACACGCGTCATGTGGGTGATGGTAGTCCGCGGGCGGCGGGGCCGGTCCCGCGCTCACCAAGAGATCAAGAGGCCCTGCGAATCCGCACTCCCGGCCCGGAGTTGGCCTTGGAAACCGCGGAATGGTTCCCGCCGACACCTGTGATCCATATCTCAAGTCCTTCCATATCCGGCACTGTCGTGTCGTATGGTGGCGAGACGCCTGATGCACTACCAGGGGACCTTTGTGCCGTCATCTCGGACGAAGGTCTCCCTTTCTGCCCGCGCCCGACCTCCCGGCCCTTCACCGAAGGCCCCCGACGGCGGGGGCAGTGAACGACCTATGGGCCGGGCTCCGCGCGCAATGACGCGTGCGGGGCGTGGATCCCGGCGAGGAACGGACCTCCGCCCCCCACGACGGGGCGGGACCCCCGGGGCGTGGGGTGCGGAGCGTTTCCCGCCGGTGCCGGCCGCCCCCCACCGGGCGCCGACGAGCTCACGAGGCGCGGCGTCCCGTAGAAGCAAGGAACGACCATGGCTTCCAGCCTGACGAAGGACTCTCCGGGCGCCGCCCACGAGCGGACCTTCTTCGGCCACCCTCGTGGCCTGGCTACTCTCTTCATGACCGAGATGTGGGAGCGCTTCTCCTACTACGGCATGCGCGCGCTGCTCGTCGTCTACATCCTGTCGGACGGCCCCGACGCCGCGGCCGGCAGCCAGGGCGGCGGCCTGGCCATGAAGGCGGCCACCGCGACGGCGATCTACTCCGTGTACGTGGCGATGGTCTACCTGATGGCCCTGCCCGGCGGATGGTTCGGCGACCGCGTGTGGGGCGCCCGCAAGACGGTGACCGTCGCGGGCGTCGTGATCATGTCGGGCCACTTCGTGCTGGCCCTGCCGGGCGAGGCCGCGTTCTTCGCGGGCCTGGCCCTGGTCGCCGTGGGCTCCGGCCTGCTGAAGGCCAACATCTCGACGATGGTCGGCCACCTCTACGACGGCCCTCAGGACCCGCGCCGCGACAGCGGCTTCACTCTCTTCTACGTCGGCATCAACCTCGGCGCCTTCGTGGCCCCGCTGGTCATCGGCACCGTCGGCCAGAAGGTCAACTGGCACCTGGGCTTCGCCATCGCCGGTCTGGGCATGGCCCTGGGTCTGGCCCAGTTCCTGCTCGGCACCAGGCACCTGAGCAGCAAGAGCGACCTGGTCCCCAACCCGCTCACCGCACCCGAGCGCAACGCGATCCTGGTCAAGACCGCCGCGGCCGTCGGCATCATCGCCCTGTTCTACGGGGTCGTGGGCTTCGCCGGCCTGTTCACCCTGAACTGGGCCATGGTCCCGCTGACCGTCGCGGGCCTGCTCATCCCGATCGGCGTCCTGGCCCGCATCAAGCGGGACAAGGACCTGTCGACCGCCGAGCAGTCGAAGATGAACGGCTACATCTGGTTCTTCGTGGCCGCGGCCATCTTCTGGATGATCTACGACCAGGGCGGCTCCACGCTGGCCGCGTTCGCCGAGACCAAGTCCGCGAACACCCTCTTCGGCTTCGACTTCCCGTCGACCTGGTTCCAGTCGCTGAACCCGCTCTTCGTGATGTCCCTGGCACCGATCTTCGCCTGGCTGTGGATCTGGCTCTCCCGCAGGAACCAGGAGCCGTCGACCATCGTGAAGTTCGCGATGGCCCTGGTCCTGGTCGGCGGTTCGTTCTTCGTCTTCGTCGTCCCGATGGGCATGGCGAGCGGCGGCGACAAGGTCAGCCCGATGTGGCTGGTCTCGATCTACATGATCCAGACCATCGCGGAGCTGTGCCTCTCCCCGGTCGGCCTCTCCGTCACCACGAAGATGGCCCCGCAGAAGTACGCCAGCCAGATGATGGGCATCTGGTTCCTCGCGGTCACCGCGGGCGACTGCACCACCGGTCTGCTCTCCACCGCGGGCGTGGACCTCAACGGCACCGGAGTCATCGCACTCCAGGCGGCTCTCGCCGTCGCCGCCGGCTTCTCGATCTTCATGTACCGCAAGAAGGTCCAGGCGCTCATGGGCAACGTCCACTGACGTCACCCGACGCTCACGGCGGCCCGGCACACCTCGTGTGTGCCGGGCCGCCGCGCGTCCGGGGTACGGGCTCCCGTCCTACCTCGTCCCGCGCAGCCTGCGCCACGGGGTGAAGGTGAAGACCGCGCCGCCGAGCAGGATCACCGTGCCGGCGACCAGGCCCAGGGCCTTGAGCCCGCCGTCGTCGCCCGCGCCGGTCTCGGCGAGGCCCTCGGTGGTGCTGCCGGAGTCGGCGCCGGCGCTGCCGCCGCCGGGGCTGCCGCCCGGCTGGGCCGCGGTGTCCAGCTCCACGGAGACCCCGCTGCTGACGGCCTTGCAGGGCACCTTGATGCTGCCCGACACGGTGATCAGCAGCTCACCGGGGCTCAGCGTGGCCTTGCCGCTCCCGCCCGGCTTGTAGGTGCCGGTCATATCGGCGAGGTCGACCGGGTCGCCCGCCTTGAGGGCGGCTGCGTTGGCCGGGCCGGTGACCACGACCGATCCGCTGTCCGCCCCGCCGACCTTGATCGTCATCGAGGGCTTGAGGGCGCCCGCGGCCAGATCGGCGGGGCTCTTCATGATCCCCTTGCCGGTCTTGACGGTGAGGTCCCAGCTGCCGCCGTTCTTCTTCGCGTTGACCGTCGCCGGGGCCTTGATCGGCTCCTGGACGAAGGGCTTGCAGTCGTAGGTGACGGTGACCGCCTTGCCGGCCACCTCGCTGGGGCCTCCGGTACCGCCGGTGGAGGTGCCGGAGGTGGTACCGGCCGTGGTCCCGGACGTCGTGCCCGCGGTGGTCCCGGAGGTCGTGCCCGCGGTGGTGCCCGACGTGGTGCCGGAGGTCGTACCCGACGTGGTCCCGGACGTCGTACCCGACGTGGTCCCGGACGTCGTACCCGACGTGGTGCCGGAGGTGGTGCCGCCGCTGGAGCCCGCCGAGACCTCGATGGTGTGGGCCGCGGCCACGGCGGCGGTCGGGGCGCACTTGGTGACCCAGTCGCTGCCGAAGAGGGTCACCGCCACGTCGTAGCGGGCCGGGGTCAGGGTGATCTTCCCGGCCTTGGTGAGCTTCAGCTTCGCCTTCATGTCCGACATCTGCATCGGCGCTTCCTTGGGGATCGGGTCGTTCTTCTTCTCCCCGACCACCTTCAGCTCGGCCATGCCCGAGACCTTCAGCCAGCCCGTGGGCAGGACCGAGTCCTTCGGGATGTCGGCGACCTTGGTGTTGTTGGACGCCGGTTTGACCGTCTTCCACACCACCTCGACCTCGTCGCCGACCTTGGCCTTCGCCGGCGCCGTGATGCTCGCGGTGGTGGTGCCCTCCACGGGGCCGCCGCCGCCCGCGGGCGGGATGCACTTCACCTTGAACGAGATCTCGGCGGCCTGGGCGGGTCCGGCCGCCATCACGGTGCCCGCGCCTCCGAGCAGCAGCGCGACGGCCGCCGCGCTCACCCTCCGTTGGGTCTTCACGAATGTCCCTTCGTCGTCGATCGGTTCTCAGACGGTGCGGACGTCTGCGGGTCTGGGTCGGGGCCGGGGCCCGGCTCCGGGTCCGCGGCTGCGGCCGGGGCCCGGTCCGGGGCGAACCACGGGAGGGCCGCCGTACCGCTCGCGGGGGCGGCCCGGCGGGGGGCCGCGGCCGGCCGGGACGGGGCGCGCGGCAGTCTCGCGGTGACCGCCGCGCGCCCCGCGCCCGGCGCCGCTGCCGGCTCGGGTCCCGGCGGCCGGGCCGGGCCGCGGTCGCGGTGCCGGCCGCCGGGGCGCGGGCGGACGCGGTCCACGACCGCCATGCCGGTGCGGAAGACGGCCGCCGGGACCACCACGCAGAGCAGCAGCCAGAACAGGCTCACCCCGTACGGCCGGTCCACCCCCCAGGGCTGGACGACCAGCACCTTGCCCCCGTACGTGAGGGAGACGGTGTGGTCCCCGTGGGCGCCTGCCGAGAGGGTGGCGTCGAGGGTGATCCGGGCCTTGGCGCCGGGGGCGATCGTGCCCCGCCACTGGCGCTCCTCCCAGACCGGGGCGAACACCCCGCGGGCGGTGCCGAGCTGGAAGACGGGGTCCTTGACCGGGGCGGTGCCGAGATTGCCGACGGTCACCGCGAGGGTCCGGGAGGGCGGGGCACCGAACCAGGTGAGGATCCCGTCCTCCCCCTCCAGCCGGGCCGCCGCGAGCACGGCGAGCCGGGCGGTGCCCGTCTGCGAGGGCAGGGCCGCCAGGGGGTGGTCGGTGATCTTCAGCGGTACCTGGACCTGGGCCTGGTCCCCGGTGACGGTGGCCACGGCCACCACGCACGGGCAGGGCTTGGGCGGGGCGACCACCGGCAGCTGCTTGCCGAAGCGGCCGAGGGCGTCGGTGGTGGCGGCCCGGCCGTCGGCGTTGGCGCAGCTGTTGGTGCCGCCGATCATGTTCTGCCCGCAGACCAGCAGGGTGAGGAGGGTACGGGGGCGCCAGCCGGTGCCGGCCACCGTGATCTCCGTACCCTTCGCCACCTCCTGGAGCGAGAGCTCGAGGGTGGGGCGGGGCTCCGCGGCGGCTGCGGCGGCGGCTGGTGTGGCTGCGGGTGCGGCGGGCGACACGAGGGCGAGCGCGGCGCCGAGGACGGCCGCCGGGACCGCCCGCGCCCACCGCGGCCACCGCGCGCCGCGCTCCCGGATCCGGACCTCGCCGCTCACCCGACCGCCCCCGTCAGCTCGTCCTGCCGTCCCTGCTGTTCCAGGTGCCGCTTCTGTTCCTGCTGTTCCTGCTGTTTTTGGTGTGTCTGCTGTTTCTGGTGTGCCTGCTGTTCCCCGGGCTCCTCCTGCCGGGGGCGCGGCTCACCGCGGCGGCGGGCCCGTACGAGCAGCGCCGCGCCCGCGACGGCCGCGCAGAGCCCCGCGGCGGCCCCGGCCACGGCGGGCCAGGGCAGGAAGCGGGCCGTCACGGCGCCCGACGCCCGCGCTCCCCCGCCCGCCGTGACGGTGAGCGCCACCTCCGCGGAGCCGAGGGCCGGGGCCCCGGGCCAGGGTTCGGACAGCTCGATGCGCTCGCCGGGCAGCAGCTCCACCGCCAGCGGGCGGGCCGGGCACTGCTCCGGGTCCCCGAAGAGGCCCTCGGTCCGGACGGCGAGCTCGGGGTGCAGGACCGTGTTGCCCCGGTTGACCAGGGCGTAGTGGATGAGCGCGGACCGGCCCCGGCCGCCGACCGCCACGTCCTCGACGGTGAGCGCCGACAGGGTCGGGCCGCCGACCCGCAGGTGGACCCGTACCCCCGCCTCCCGGGTGCCCTCGGCGGCGACCACGGCGGCCGGGTGGTCTCCGGGGACCGCCTCGGGCGGCACGGTGACGGTGAAGGGGACCACGGCCCGGGTGCGGGCCGGGACCAGGACGCGGTTCTGCGCGAAGCCGATCCAGGTGCCGGCGCCGGTGGAGCGGCCCACCGGGCGCAGGGCCAGGGCCCCGGCGGCGGTGTTCCCGGCGTCGGCGCCGCGCAGCGTGAGGGTGCGGGGCCGGCCGGAGGGGTTGGTCAGGACGATCCGGTCCTCCAGCACGGTGCCGGGCAGGCCGTCGAAGTAGAAGTGGGGGCGGGCCTCGGGCCCGCCGGGGCGGGTGGCCGCCCCGGTGGCGGGCGCGGCGCTCCAGCCGGGTTCCGCGCGGGCCGGGCCCGGCGCGCCCAGCAGCAGGGCAGCGGCGGCGGCGAGCAGGGCCGCGGCCCGCCGGCCCACGTCAGGCCCGGGCGCCGCGGCCGCGGCGGGTGAGCCACAGGACCCCGGCGGCGCCGGTGAGCAGGACGGTCCCGCCGAGGGTGCCGAGCGCGAGGGCGGAGTCCAGCGGGCCGGTCTCGGGGAGGGTCTGCGGGGCCGCGGCGGGGGGTGCGGCGGCCGGGCCGCCCCCGGCGGCGGTGACGTCGAGCTCCAGGGCGGGGCCGGGGCTGTTGCCCGGGGTGCAGGTGGTGACCGTCATCATCGCCTTGATGGTCAGCACGCCCGCGGTGAAGGTGACCCTGCCGGACTTCTTCGGGGTGTACGTGCCGGACAGGTCGCCGATCCTGATGGGGGTGTTGGCGGGCGCGGCCTCGGCGTTGGGCGGGCCGGACACCGCGACCGTCGCCGTCTCGGCGCCGCCCACCTGGATGACGGCGCTGGGGTTCATGGCCCCCTTGCCCAGCTCGATCGGGCTGGAGGAGACGCCCTTCTGGAAGGACATCGTCAGCTTGTAGCCGCTGCCGGACTTGACGGCGGTGATGTCGATCGGGGACACGGCCGACTTGGGGCCGATGGGGGTCTTGCAGTCGTACGCGACGTCCACGACCCGGGCTTGGGCGGCGGGGGCGGCCGCGAGGACCGCCGTACCGGCCAGCGCCGCGGTGAGCGCCAGCGCGGCGGAGCGCTGCTGTATGGACACCTCTGGGATCCCCTCGGGCCGCGGACCTAGGTTACTGACGGCAAGTCAGATTGGCCGCCAAGGTACGCCGGGGACCCTGCCGAGGGAAGACACGCGACGGCCCGGATCGGTACGGGACCGGTCCGGGCCGTCCGCCGCACCCCGCAAGGGGTTTGACGATGCGTCAGAACACCCGCTCGCCCCGCTGCCACACCGCGGACACCAGCGGTACGCCGGGCCGGTAGGCGAGGTGGACGTGGCTCGGGGCGTCCAGCAGGGCCAGGTCCGCGCGGGAGCCGGGGGCCAGCCGCCCGATGTCCGTGCGCAGCAGGGCGCGGGCGCCGCCGGCGGTGGCGGACCACAGGGCCTCGTCCGGGGTCATCCCCATGTCCCGTACGGCCAGGGCGATGCAGAAGGGCATCGAACTGGTGTAGGAGGAGCCGGGGTTGCAGTCCGTGGACAGGGCCACGGTCGCCCCCGCGTCCAGCAGGCGGCGGGCGTCGGGCCACTGGGCGCGGGTGGAGAACTCGGCGCCCGGCAGCAGGGTGGCCACGGTGGCGGAGTTCGCGAGGGCGTCCACGTCGGCGTCGGTGAGGTGCGTGCAGTGGTCGGCGGAGGCCGCGCCGAGCTCCACGCCGAGCTGCACGCCGGGGCCGTGGGTGAGCTGGTTGGCGTGGATCCGCGGGATCAGCCCCTTGGCCTTGCCCGCGGTGAGGATCGCGCGTGCCTGGTCCCCGTCGAAGGCGCCCTTCTCGCAGAACACGTCCACCCAGCGGGCGTACGGGGCGCAGGCGTCCAGCATCTCGCCGGTGACGAGCTCGACGTAGGCCGCGGGGTCCTCGGCGTAGTCCGGGGAGACGATGTGCGCGCCGAGGTAGGTGACCTCGTCGGTGTGCGCGGCGGCGATGCGCAGGGCGCGGGCCTCGTCCTCGACGGTGAGCCCGTAGCCGGACTTGGTCTCGAAGGTGGTGGTGCCCTGGCGGCGGGCCTCGTGGAGGTGGCGCAGCAGGTTCGCCTCCAGCTGCGCGTCGGAGGCGGCGCGGGTGGCGGCGACGGTGGTGCGGATGCCGCCGGCGGTGTAGCTGCGGCCCGACATGCGGGCGTTGAACTCCTGGGTGCGGTCGCCGGCGAAGACGAGGTGGCTGTGGGAGTCGACGAAGCCGGGGATCACGGCGCGGCCGTCCGCGTCGACGGCGCGGTCGGCGGCCGGAGCGGCTGCGGCGGGGCCGGCCCAGGCGATGCGGTCGCCTTCGATGACGAGGGCTGCGCCTTCGACCAGGCCGAGGGGGCTTTCGTCGGCGCCCGGGAGGGTGGGGTCGTTGGTGACGAGGCTGCCGATGTTGTGGATCAGGGTGGTGGTGGTCACGGGGTCCTCTCCGAGGGTGTGTCTCCCCGCCCCGCCCCTTCCCGAACTGGGGCTCCGCCCCAGACCCCGCGCCTCAAACGCCGGCGGGGCTGGGATTTGCTGCGCAAATCCAGCCCGCGCGGCGATTGAGCGCACCGGGCGCGGAGCGCACGGTCCGGGGGTCCGGGGGCCTGCCCCCGGTTTCGGGAAGGGGCGGGGTGGGGAACAGGCCCCGCGCAGCGGAGCCGGGGGCGGGTCAGCCGCGGACGGCTGCGATGGCGGTGGACAGGGCGGACGGGACGTCCGGGACGAGGGTGTGGGCGCCGTCGCGGACCACGTGCCGGCCCCCGACGACGACGTGCCGGACATCGGCGGCGGTGGCCGCGAACACGGCCGTCTCGGCCCCGAGCCGCGGCACCGGCCCGGCCGTCCGCACGGAGTCCAGCGCGACGGTGGCGAAGTCGGCGAGCATCCCCGCCTCCAGCGCCCCCGCATCCGCCCAGCCCAGCGCGGCGTGCCCGTCCGCGGAGGCCGCCCGCAGCAGCGCGGCCGCCGTCCAGTGGCCCCGCGTCCGGCTCGCCAGCCGCTCGTTCAGCTCCATCGCCCGCGCCTCCTCCAGGAGGTCGATGACGGCGTGGCTGTCGCTGCCCAGGGACAGCGGGCTGCCGGCCCGCTGGAGGCGGACGGCGGGCCCGATCCCGTCGGCGAGGTCCCGCTCGGTGGTGGGGCACATGCAGGTGCCGGTGGAGCTGTTGCCGAGCAGGGCGATGTCCCCGTCGGTGAGGTGGGTGTTGTGGACCCCGGTCGTCCGGGGCCCGAGGACCCCGTGGTCGGCGAGCAGCCGGGTCGGGGTGACCCCGTGCGCGGCCAGGCAGGCCTCGTTCTCCGCGGTCTGCTCGGAGAGGTGCACGTGCAGCGGGGCCCGCCGCTCCTGTGCCCACCCGGCCACCGCGGCCAGCTGCTCCGCGGGGACGGCGCGGACGGAGTGGATCGCGGCGCCGATCCTGGCGTGCCCGCGCTCCTTGAGGGCGGAGACCCGCTCGGCCCAGGCCTGCGCGGTGCCGTCGGAGAAGCGCAGCTGGTGCGCGTTCGGGGGCTCCCCGAACCCGGCCGCCAGGTAGGCCGTGTCGAGCAGCGTGATCCGGATCCCGGCGTCGGCGGCGGCCGCGATCAGGGCCTCGCCCATGGCGTTGGGGTCCTGGTACGGCGTACCGCCCGGCGCGTGGTGGACGTAGTGGAACTCGCCCACGCTCGTGATCCCGGCCAGCGCCATCTCCGCGTACACGGCCCGCGCGAGCGCGAAGTACGTGTCGGGGGTGAGGTTCTGGGCGACGGAGTACATGATCTCGCGCCAGGTCCAGAAGGTGCCGGAGCCGACCTGCACGGTCCCGCGCAGCGCCCGGTGGAAGGCGTGGGAGTGGGCGTTGGCCAGGCCGGGGAGGGTCAGTCCGCGGAGGACTTCGGCGCCGGGGGACGGGGTGTCCGCCCCCGTGCGGACGGCCGCGATCCGGCCGTCCGCCGCGGACACGTCAAGGGCGACGCCCGGCTCGACGTGGGTGCCGAGCCAGGCGTGCTCCAGCCAGTACGTCTTCACCTGCACGTCGTCACCTGCACCAGCTGCGTCACCTGCATGCGAGGCCTTCCAGTACGTCGGCGAGGGCGAGGACACCGGCCGTGCAGTCGTCCTCCCCGGCGGATTCCGCCGGGGAGTGCGAGACGCCGGTGGGGTTGCGCACGAACAGCATGGCGGTGGGGACGGACGCGGAGAGGATTCCGGCGTCGTGTCCCGCGCCCGTGCCCAGGACGGGGGTCTTCTCCCCGAGGATCCGGGCGAGCTCGTCGCGCAGGGCGTGCTGGAACTCGACGACGGGGGTGAAGGACTCCCGGGTGACGTCGAGTTCGACGCCGTGCCGCTCGGCGTGCTCGCGGGCGGCCTTGCGGACCCCGTCGAGCACCTCGTCCAGGGCCTTGCCGTCGGCGGCGCGGGCGTCGAGCCAGCCGCGGACCAGGGACGGGATGGCGTTGACCCCGTTCGGCTCCACCGCGATCTTTCCGAAGGTGGCGACGGCGCCGGCGAACTCGGCCTCGCGGCGGGCGGACAGGACCGTCTCCGCGTACGGCAGCATCGGGTCGCGCCGGTCCGCGAGGCGGGTGGTCCCGGCGTGGTTGGCCTCGCCGCGGAAGTCGAACCGCCAGCGGCCGTGGGGCCAGATCGCGGAGGCGATGCCGACGCGGTCGCCGGAGAGGTCCAGGGCGCGGCCCTGCTCCACGTGCAGTTCGACGAAGGCGCCGATGCGGGCGAGGCGTTCGGGGTCGGGGCCGATGGCGTCGGGGTCGTAGCCGGCGGCGGCCATGGCCTGCGGGAGGGAGATCCCGTCGCCGTCGCGCAGCTCGAAGGCCTTCTCCTTGGTCAGCTGCCCTGCGGCGAGCCGGGAGCCGACGCAGGCCAGCCCGAAGCGGGCGCCCTCCTCGTCGCCGAAGTTGGTGATGGCCAGCGGCCTGGCGAACTCCGCACCCCTGTCGCGGAGTTCGTCCAGGGCCGCGAAGGAGGACACGACCCCGAGGGGGCCGTCGAAGGCGCCCCCGTCGGGTACGGAGTCCAGGTGGGACCCGGTGACCACGGCGTCCCCCGCGAGGGGGTCGCCCAGCCAGGCCCACTGGTTGCCGTTGCGGTCCACCTCGTACGCCAGCCCGCGTGCCTCCGCCTGGGCGCGGAACCAGGCCCGGCAGTCCGCATCGGCGCCGGTCCACGCGAACCGGCGGTAGCCGCCGGTGTCCGCGTGGCGGCCGATGGGCGCCAGGTCGGCCCACATCTCGTGGAAGGTCACGCCGGGTCGCCCTCGCGCATGGGGACGCGGACGCCGCGCTCGTCGGCGACGGTCTCGGCGATGTCGTAGCCGGCGTCCACGTGCCGGATGACGCCCATGCCGGGGTCGTTGGTGAGCACGCGGCGGATCTTCTCGCCCGCGAGCGGGGTGCCGTCCGCGACGGTGACCTGCCCGGCGTGGATGGAGCGGCCCATGCCGACCCCGCCGCCGTGGTGCAGGGAGACCCAGGAGGCGCCGGAGGCGACGTTGACCATGGCGTTGAGCAGCGGCCAGTCGGCGATGGCGTCGGAGCCGTCGAGCATGGCCTCGGTCTCGCGGTACGGGGAGGCGACGGAGCCGCAGTCGAGGTGGTCGCGGCCGATGGCCAGCGGGGCGGCGAGGGTGCCGTCGGCGACCATCTCGTTGAAGCGCTCGCCGGCCTTGTCGCGCTCGCCGTAGCCGAGCCAGCAGATGCGGGCGGGCAGGCCCTGGAAGTGGACGCGCTCGCCGGCCATCTTGATCCAGCGGTGCAGGGACTCGTTCTCCGGGAAGAGTTCGAGCATCGCCTTGTCGGTCTTGTGGATGTCCGAGGCCTCGCCGGACAGCGCCGCCCAGCGGAAGGGGCCCTTGCCCTCGCAGAAGAGCGGGCGGATGTAGGCGGGGACGAAGCCGGGGAAGGCGAAGGCGCGGTCGTAGCCGGCCAGCTGGGCCTCGCCGCGGATGGAGTTGCCGTAGTCGAAGACCTCGGCGCCGGCGTCCATGAAGCCGACCATGGCCTCGACGTGCTTGGCCATGGACTCGCGGGCGCGGGTGGTGAACCCGGCCGGGTCCTTGGCGGCGGCGTCGGCCATGTCCTCGAAGGCGATGCCGACGGGCAGGTACGCGAGCGGGTCGTGGGCGGAGGTCTGGTCCGTCACGATGTCGATCGGGGCGCCCTCGGCCAGCATCTGCGGGAGCAGTTCGGCGGCGTTGCCGAGCAGGCCGACGGAGAGCGGGCGGCGGGCGTCGCGGGCCTCGGTGGCGAGCTGGAGCGCGTGCGCGAGGCTGTCGGCCTTCACGTCGAGGTAGCGGTGCTCGATGCGGCGCTCGATGGCGCGCGGGTCCACGTCGATACAGATCGCGACGCCGTCGTTCATGGTGACCGCGAGGGGCTGGGCGCCGCCCATGCCGCCGAGGCCGGCGGTGAGGGTGATCGTCCCGGCGAGGGTGCCGCCGAACTTCTTCGCGGCGACGGCGGCGAAGGTCTCGTACGTGCCCTGGAGGATGCCCTGGGTGCCGATGTAGATCCAGGACCCGGCGGTCATCTGGCCGTACATGGTCAGGCCGAGGTGCTCCAGGCGGCGGAACTCCTCCCAGTTGGCCCAGTCGCCGACCAGGTTGGAGTTGGCGAGCAGGACGCGGGGGGCCCACTCGTGGGTCTGCATCACGCCGACCGGGCGGCCGGACTGGACCAGCATGGTCTCGTCCTGCTTCAGGGTCTGGAGGGTGCGGACCATGGCGTCGTACGAGCGCCAGTCGCGCGCGGCCTTGCCGGTGCCGCCGTAGACGACCAGCTTGTCGGGGTGCTCGGCGACCTCGGGGTCCAGGTTGTTCTGGAGCATCCGCAGGGCGGCCTCCTGCTGCCATCCCAGGGTGCTGAGTGCGGTACCGCGGCCGGCCCGTACGGGGCGGGGTCCTGACATGGCTGTGCCTCCTCGGTGTTGGTCAATCCATTCACATACTTACCTGCTGAATAGAAGTAGTCAACGGCTGCGGCGCGGCCCCGGGGGTGATTGGCTTGCGGACATGGCCGATGACCTGCTGACCGCCGGCGCCGCACGGCGCCGTGACCTGGCCGTCCGGGCCGCCGTCGAGCAGGGGGTCGTGGGCGGGGCCGAGGGCGCGGACCCCCTGGTGTGCCTGCTCGACACGGCGGGCATCGAGGCCTCCGCGGCCGCGCTGCGGGCCGCCTTCGCCACCGCGCTGCCGCCCGGCACCCCCGTGCTGCACGCCTTCGCGGTCAAGGCCGCCCCGCTGGTGCCCGTCCTGCGGCTGCTGGCCCGGGCCGGGCTCGGCTGCGAGGTCGCCAGCCCCGGCGAGCTGGCACTCGCCCGCGCCGCCGGGGTCGCCCCCGCCCGCACCGTCCTCGACTCCCCCGCCAAGACCCCCGCCGAACTGCGCGAGGCCCTCGCCCTGGGCATCGCCGTCAACGCCGACAACCTCCAGGAGCTGGCCCGCCTCGACGCCCTGATGGCCTCCGCGCCCAGCGGCTCCCCGGTCGGCCTGCGCGTCAACCCGCAGACCGGGGCCGGCACCATCGGCTCCACCTCCACGGCCACCGCCACGTCCAAGTTCGGGGTCGCCCTGCGCGACGAGGGGGCCCGCGCCGCCGTGGTCCGCGCCTGCCTCGACCGGCCCTGGCTCACCCGGCTGCACACCCACTCCGGCTCCCAGGGCCTGGCCCTCGACCAGCTCGCCCGCGGGGTCCGCGAGCTGTACGACCTGGCCGAAGAGGTCAACGCCGCCGCCGGCCGCCCGCAGATCGACACCCTCGACATCGGCGGCGGCCTGCCCGTGGACTCCACCTCCGACGCCCGGACCCCCACGTACGCCCAGTACGCCGCGGCCCTGCGCGAGGCCGTCCCCGGGCTGTTCGAGGGCCGGTACGGGCTCGTCACCGAGTTCGGCCGCTCCCTGCTCGCCAGGCACGGCCTGCTGCTGGCCCGCGTCGAGTACACCAAGACCAGCGGCGGCCGCCCCATCGCCCTGACCCACGCCGGGGTGCAGGTCGCCACCCGCACCGTCTACGCCCCGGCCTCCTGGCCGCTGCGGATCCTCGGCTACGACGCCAAGGGCCGGCCGCTCGGCGGGGAGCCGGTGGTCCAGGACGTGGCGGGCCCCGCCTGCTTCGCCGGGGACCTGCTCGCCGAGGCCCGCCCGCTGCCCCTGCTGTCCCCCGGCGACCTGGTCGCGGCCCCGGACACCGGCGCGTACTTCTTCTCCGCGCACTACGGCTACAACAGCCTGCCGCGCCCGGCCGTCCACGGCTTCCGCACGGACCCGGGCGGGGCGGGCGCCCCGGACACGGTCCGCTTCAGCCTCGTACGGCCCGCGCAGCGGCTGTCCGACCTGGTGGCGGAGGCCGGCGGCGGCCACGCCGACGCCCTCCTGGAGCCCTGAGGGGCGGCCCGCCGAGATCCGACGGCCTAGGCCGTCTCTTCCGGATCTTGGCGGGTCCGCGACGCCCGGCACTGCGCCTCGCCGCACTGCACTCGCTGCGCTCGCTCCGTCTCGGCTCCTCTTCGAGGGCCTTGGAGGCCGAGCTGTCGGGAAGCCCGGGTACGCCCAGTACCCGGGCTCCCCTCCGCCTTGCGAGGCACAGCACCAGACGGCGGCCTGATCCGCCAAGATCCGAAAGAGACGGCCTAGTCGACGAACAGGCCGCGGGCCGTGGCCGCCGCGTCGAAGGCCTCCAGCCGGGCCTGCGCGTCGGGCAGCGCGTCCGCCATCGCCTCCAGCAGCACCCGGCCCAGCAGCATCGGGGCGCAGGCGGTGTCGAAGGCCAGCCCGGTGCCGACGGCGGCCGGGATCAGCAGGTCGCTGTGGCGGGCCACGGGCGCGAAGGCCGAGTCCGCGACGGTGACCACCGTGAGGCCCGCCGAGCGGGCGTACTCCAGGGCCTCCACGACCTCGCGCGGGTGCCGGGGCAGCGCGAAGCAGAGCAGGGCGGTGGCCCCGGCGGTGCGGGCCGCGTCGATGCGGTCGGTGAGCATCGAGCCGCCCTCGTCGAGCAGCCGGACGTCGGGGTGGACCTTGGCCGCGAAGTAGGCGAAGCCGCGGGCCTGCGAGGAGGCCGCGCGCAGCCCGAGCACCGGCAGCGGCCGCGAGGCGGCCAGCACCCGGCCCGCCTCGGTCACCGGCGCGGGGTCCGCGAGCAGGGCGGAGAGGTGGC
The DNA here is from genome assembly GCF_055600495.1 of Streptomyces sp. NPDC038213. Lineage (NCBI taxonomy): Bacteria > Bacillati > Actinomycetota > Actinomycetes > Kitasatosporales > Streptomycetaceae > Streptomyces > Streptomyces sp. NPDC038213. Next base: position 413,400 of record NZ_JBVJYM010000003.1, on the reverse strand, counting down.
GGAGGTTGTCGATCTCCGCCTGTACGGCCTGCTGGTACGAGTTGTACGCCGTGGAGTCCGGGCGGGGCGGGGGGCCCGCGGGGGCCACCTCGCGCAGGTGGCGGCGCAGGGCCGGGTAGCCGTCGAAGCCGAGGGCCACGGCGAAGCGGGTCACGGAGGGCTGGCTGACCCCGGCCAGCTCGGCCAGCTCCACGCTGGACAGGAAGGGCACGTCGGCGGCGGAGCGGACCATGCAGTGCGCGATCCGGCGCTGGGTGGGCGTCAGCCGGTGCCCCTCGAACAGCTTCTGCAGCCGCGCGGCCGGGCTGTCGCCGGCAGCGGCCCTGGCACCGTCGATCATCGGAGACCCCCTCATTCACTCACGCAGCAGAGTGCATCGATCCATGCAGGACGGCAAGCGGCGGGGGCTGCGGGACGGGTCGGGAACGGGTCCGGGCCCGCCTCCCCGGGGGCAGCCCTCCGGGGCGTTCGGGGGGTTGTCCCTACTGCCCCCGGGCCCGTACGTCCCTACGGTGGCGGACATGAACGCTCACGCAGACGACGCCGCACTCGCCGGGGACCCGGAGCTCCGCAAGGAGCTGGACGCCGCCCTCGCCGCCCGGCGGGAGCTGGGGCCCGAGTACGAGCCGGCGCTCGTGGAGTCCTTCCTCGCGAAGGTGGACGCCCGGCTGGACGCCTCGGTGGACACCCGGGTCCGGCGCCGGCTGGCGGAACGGCGTACGGCGGCCGCGCGCGGCGAACGGGAGGACGGCTCCGCGGGCGCGGACTTCGCCTCCCGCCACGGTTTCGCGGTGGCCGGCCTGGTCCTGGCGGTCCCGCTGTCGGCCATCGCCGCCGCCCACGCCGGCGTCACGGGCCTCCTGATCGCCTGGACCGGCATCCTGGGCGTCAACTTCGCCGACGCGGCCAAGGCCCGCGGGGGGCGCTGGGGGCGGTCCGGGGACTGAGCGGCGGGGCCGGGCCCGTCCGGGAGGGGTTGCGCGGGGACCGCCGCACCCCCGGTCGCCCGGGGGGCGGGACGACGGCGGTCCCCGCGGAGGACACGGGCCGGGTCAGGGCCGGTGGTCCGCGTCCGCGGCGCCTGCGGGGTCCGGGAGCCGCTCCGGATGTCCGTGACGCCGTTTCTTGACCGGCGCCGAGCCCCTCGCTCCTGCCGGTGCACACCACTGTGCCGGGGTCGTGTTAACCGGGTGCTGCCACGGCGTGACGTCCCCGTACCGATTACGCGAAGCGCGACCGGGTCCGCTGCGCGGGCCTGTTCCCGAAACCGGGGGCAGGCCCCCGGACCCCCGAACCGTGCGCTCCGCGCCCGGTGCGCTCAATCGCCGCGCGGGCTGGATACCTCCAGCCCCGCCAGGGGGTCCCCCCGGACGAAGTCTGGGGGAGTTTGAGGCGCGGGGGTGTGGGGGCGGAGCCCCCGCTTCGGGAAGGGGCGGGGTGGGGAAGCGGCCCCGCGCAGCGGACCGGAGTCCGGGCGGGGCCGGCGGGCTACTTCGCGCCGCGTGCCAGGAAGGCCAGCAGGTCCTGCCGGCTCACGACACCGGTCGGCTTGCCCTCCACCAGCACGATCGCCGCATCCGCCTGCCCCAGCGCAGCCATCAGGTCGGACACCGGCTCGCCGGACCCCACCTGCGGCAGCGGCGCGCTCATGTGCTTCTCCAGCGGGTCCGTGAGCGACGCCCGCTGCGCGAACAGGGCCGCCAGCAGCTCCTTCTCCACCACCGACCCGATGACCTCGGCGGCCATCACGTCGGGGTGCCCCGCCCCCGGCTTCACGACCGGCATCTGCGACACGCCGTACTCGCGCAGGACCTCGATGGCCTCGCCGACGGTCTCCTCGGGGTGCATGTGGACGAGCGAGGGGATCGCGCCGCCCGCCTTGTCCGCCTTGTCCGCGAGGACCGCGCCGATGCGGGCGGCCGGTCCGGCCTCCTCCAGGAAGCCGTGGCCGGCCATCCACTCGTCGGAGAAGATCTTGCTGAGGTAGCCGCGGCCGCTGTCCGGGAGGAGGACGACGACCACGTCGTCCGGGCCCAGGTCCTGTGCGGCGCGCAGCGCGGCGACGACCGCCATGCCGCAGGAGCCGCCGACGAGGAGGCCCTCCTCCTTGGCGAGGCGGCGGGTCATCTGGAAGGAGTCCTTGTCGGACACCGCGATGATCTCGTCGGTGACGTTCTGGTCGTAGGCGGTGGGCCAGAAGTCCTCACCGACGCCCTCGACCAGGTACGGGCGGCCCGAGCCGCCGGAGTACACGGAGCCCTCGGGGTCGGCGCCGATGACCTTGACCGCGCCGCCGGAGACCTCCTTGAGGTACCGGCCGGTGCCGGAGATCGTGCCGCCGGTGCCCACGCCCGCGACGAAGTGGGTGATCTTCCCCTCCGTCTGCTCCCACAGCTCGGGACCGGTGGTCTCGTAGTGGGAGCGCGGGTTGTTGGGGTTGCTGTACTGGTCGGGCTTCCAGGCGCCGGGCTCGCGCGCGAGGCGGTCGGAGACGTTGTAGTACGAGTCCGGGTGCTCGGGGTCGACGGCGGTCGGGCAGACGACGACCTCGGCGCCGTACGCGCGCATCACGTTGATCTTGTCCGTGGACACCTTGTCCGGGCAGACGAAGATGCACTTGTAGCCCTTCTGCTGGGCCACGATGGCGAGTCCGACGCCCGTGTTGCCGCTCGTGGGCTCCACGATCGTGCCGCCGGGCTTGAGCGCTCCGCTCTGCTCGGCCGCCTCGATCATGCGTACGGCGATGCGGTCCTTCACGGAGCCGCCCGGGTTGAAGTACTCGACCTTGGCCAGGACGGTCGCCTGGATGCCTTCGGTCACGTGGTTGAGCTTCACCAGCGGGGTGTTGCCGACGAGGCTGATCATCGAGTCGTGGAAATGCACCATGTTCTCCAAGGAGGGGACTCCACGGGTTCTCCGGGAGGCACCGCCAGACTATGCGCAAAGCGATTGGCCGACCGTACGTACGGGGCAGGTAGAGGACACCTGACGTGACGGACGGCCGGGTCGCGACGAGGAGGTGGCCGGAAGGGTGTCCAGGGCGAGGACGGCGCGCCGGATCGCGGCGGGCGCGGCATACGGCGGGGGCGGCATCGGCCTGCTCGGCGCGGCGGCGGTGGGGCTGGTCCTCGCCGAGGTGCAGCTGGCCAAGCGGACGGTCGGCACCCTGCAGGCGGAGCCGCCGCGGGCCGACGGGCGGTACGGCGCGGAGTTCGGCGGGCCGGGGGCCGAACCGCTGCGGCTGGCGATGCTGGGCGACTCCACGGCGGCGGGGCTGGGCGTGCACCGGGCCCGGCAGACCCCGGCGGCGCTGCTGGCCTCGGGCCTGGCGGCGGTGGCCGAGCGGCCGGTGGAACTGCGCAACGTGGCCCTTTCGGGTGCGATGTCGGACGACCTCGACCGGCAGGTCCGGCTGGTCCTGGACGACACGGGCTTCCTGCCGGACGTGACCGTGATCATCATCGGGGCGAACGACGTCACCCGCCGGATGCCGCCCACCCAGTCCGTACGGCTGCTCACGGCGGCCGTGCGGAGGCTGCGCGGGGCGGGCTCGGAGGTGGTCGTGGGCACCTGCCCGGACCTGGGCACGATCGAGCCGGTGTACCAGCCGCTGCGGTGGGTGGCCCGGCGGGTCTCGCGGCAGCTGGCCGCGGCGCAGACGATCGGGGTGGTCGAGCAGGGCGGCCGTACGGTCTCCATGGGCGACCTGCTGGGCCCCGAGTTCGCGGCGAACCCGCGGGAGATGTTCGGGCCCGACGCCTACCACCCCTCGGCGGAGGGGTACGCGACGGCCGCGATGGCCGTCCTGCCGACGGTGGCGGCGGCGCTGGGGCTGTGGCCGGAGGCGGACCGGCTGGACGCGGCGCGGAACGAGGACATGCTGCCGGTCGCGAAGGCGGCGTCCGCGGCGGCGGGCCAGGCCGGTACGGAGGTCACGGCGGCCCGCGCCCCCTGGGCCCTCCTCAAATACCGCCGCCGCCGCCGAGTCCCGGCCACGGACCCCCAACAGTCCCCCCTGTGACCCGGCTGCACGGAGACCGTGCGCTCCGCGCCCGGTGCGCTCGAACGCCGCGGCACCATCCGGCCCCGCCGGCGTCTGAGGCGCGGGGTCCGGGGCGGAGCCCCAGTTCGGGAAGGGGCGGGGTGGGGAACAGGCCCCGCAGGGGGATGCGTCAGGGGTCACACCCCCGGCACCGTGACCTTGACCGTACGGGCCGGTAACTTCACATGGTCCGCAATCCACCGCACGCCCCCTTGGAGCCGTGATGCCCGAAGCCGTCATCGTTTCCACCGCCCGCTCCCCGATCGGCCGCGCCTTCAAGGGCTCCCTCAAGGACATCCGCCCCGACGACCTGACGGCCACGATCGTCCAGGCCGCCCTGGCCAAGGTCCCCGCCCTGGACCCGCGCCAGATCGACGACCTGATGCTCGGCTGCGGCCTCCCCGGCGGCGAGCAGGGCCACAACCTGGGCCGGATCGTCGCCGTGCAGATGGGCATGGACCACCTCCCCGGCTGCACGATCACCCGCTACTGCTCCTCCTCCCTCCAGACCTCCCGCATGGCCCTGCACGCCATCAAGGCCGGCGAGGGCGACGTGTTCATCTCGGCGGGCGTCGAGATGGTCTCCCGCTCCGTGAAGGGCACGAGCGACGGCCTCCCGGACACCCACAACCCGTTCTTCGCGGATGCGGAGGCCCGTACGGCCGCCGTGGCCCAGAGCGAGGGCTCCGGCTGGCACGACCCGCGCGAGGACGGCCTGGTCCCCGACGCGTACATCTCGATGGGGCAGACCGCAGAGAACCTGGCCCGCCTCAAGGGCGTGACCCGCCGCGACATGGACGAGTTCGGCGTCCGCTCGCAGAACCTCGCCGAGGCCGCCATCAAGAACGGCTTCTGGGAGCGGGAGATCACCCCGGTCACCACCCCCGACGGCACCGTCGTCAGCAAGGACGACGGCCCGCGCGCCGGGGTCACCCTGGAGGGCGTCGAGGGCCTGAAGCCGGTCTTCCGCCCCGACGGCCTGGTCACCGCCGGCAACTGCTGCCCGCTGAACGACGGCGCCGCGGCGCTGGTCATCATGAGCGACACCAAGGCCCGCGAGCTGGGCCTGACCCCGCTGGCGCGGATCGTCTCCACCGGCGTGTCCGGCCTGTCCCCCGAGATCATGGGCCTGGGCCCGGTCGAGGCCAGCAAGCAGGCCCTCCAGCGGGCCGGGCTGACCATCGGCGACATCGACCTGGTCGAGATCAACGAGGCCTTCGCGGCCCAGGTGATCCCCTCGTACCGGGACCTCGGGATCGACATCGACAAGCTGAACGTCAACGGCGGGGCCATCGCCGTGGGTCACCCCTTCGGGATGACCGGCGCCCGCCTCACCGGCACCCTGATCAACAGCCTCCAGTTCCACGACAAGCAGTTCGGCCTGGAGACCATGTGCGTGGGCGGCGGCCAGGGCATGGCCATGGTCATCGAGCGCCTGAGCTGAACCGCAGCTCAGCGCGACCGGGGGCGCGAGCGCCCGGGCTGAACCGCAGCGGGGCGGGCCGCCGTTCCTAACCCTCCGCGGCCGAGCCGTGACCGAATCTCCCCCAGGATGTGACATATATCCTGGGGGATTGGTCTTTTCCCAGGTCAGCCTAGGTATGGACCAAACGGCCGGGTAGAAAGACCTGTCCATTTCATGACGTAATGCACTGCACGCCATTCCCAGCTCGGGACAAGCTGAGGTAGGAAGTCGGGGGATCGAAACAATCAGGAGTTAGTCAGTGAGCGCCATGTCTCTTGCCCTGCTGCTGACCACGGCCGCTGCCACGGCCGTGGGCGCTGCTGCGCTGCACGCCGTCCACGCCCTGCGCAAGCAGGTCACGGCCCTGCGCGGCGAGCTGCTCGCCTCGGCCGCCCACCGCGGCCCGGTGGTGCCGCACGCGCGCAGCACCGTCGAATCCCCCGCCGCGGAAATACGGGCCGCCGTGGCCGAGGCCCTCGCCGAGGAGCGCGAGCGCGAGCTCGCCGAGGCGCGCGCCTTCTGGGCCGCCCAGGAGGCCCGCGACGCCGCGGACGCCCCCTCGCTGCTGGGCGGTCTGCCCGGGCTCGGCGAGGACGGCCCGCTCTTCATGCCGCGCCAGGCCGACATGGTGGGCCTGGAGCCCCTCCTCGAGGACGAGCCGGCCGCTCCCGAGTTCCCGGAGGACTCCCCCGAGCTGGCCGCGGCCCGCCGCCGCCACCCCTCGCACCCCGACTTCGTGCCCGTGCAGCCCTCGCCGCACGCGGACCACGAGCGGACCGTGAACCGCCTGGAGGAGCTCGCGGAGGCCCGTACGGCCCTCGCGGACGTCCGCCCCGGCCCGCTGGGCACGCTGGACGTGTACGTCTTCACGGACGGCACCACGCTGTGCATGACCCCGGGGCACCGGGAGACCGCCGAGCGGCTCGCGGAGGCCCTGCGCTCCGGCAGCGCGCCGGTGCTGCTGGGCGGCTCGGGGATCTCGGGCGCGTACGCCCTGACGTTCTCCTGCGGGGGCGCGGGCGACCCGGAGGACCCGGCGGACAACGTCTACATCCTCGCGGACAGGGTCATCGCATCGCTCTGACCTCTGCCTGCTCCACCAGCGCCACGGCCTCGTCCAGCTCCGCGGACGGGGCCGTTCCCGTACCCGCTGCCGCTCCCGCCGCGGCCCCGCGCAGGGCCTCGGCGAGGTCGCGGCCCGCCACGGCCACCTGGTCCCCCACCACGAAGACCCCGGCGTCCGGCATCTCCCGTACGGGACCGGCCCCGGGGCCCTCCTCCAGGGCCTGGGCGCGCCGTGCGAGCTCCCGGGCCAGTGCCAGGGCCTCGGCGGCGGCGCCGCGCTGGAGGCGGCTCTGCGGGGCGGCCCGGAGCCGGTCGGCGAAGCGGTCGGCGGCGGCGGTCAGCGGTGAGGTATCGAGCACGCCCGCGACCCTACGCGTCCCCCCGGCACTGTTGCCAACGGGCGAACGGTCGGGCACGGTGACGTGAAGAGTACGAAGAGTGACCCGGTTCGTCGTACCGCATGAGTACGGAGGCGCCCATGTCCGTCGAGTTCTCCGAGCAAACCCACCGGAACATGATCTCCAGGATCCCCCAGACCACCGGTCGTGAGATGTCCGACTGGCTCCGCACCGTCGAGGACGGTCCCTCCCTCTGCCGCTTCGAGGAGAAGGTCAGCTGGCTGCGCGGGGCGCACGAGCTGTCCTACGGCCAGGCCAAGGCGATCATCCACGAGTACGACCTCCGCCGCGCCGCCCGCAGACTGGGCTGAGCCGCACTCCCCTCACGCTCCCCCTCCCCCTCCCCTTTGCCCCACAACGGGGGAAGGCCCCGCGGGCACTGCCCGCGGGGCCTTCCTGTGGGTCTGCCGACCGGTCCGGCTAGTCGTCGCCGGAGAGGATCGAGAAGAGCCGCAGCATCTCCAGGTAGATCCACACCAGGGTCATGGTGAGGCCGAAGGCCGCCAGCCAGGACTCCTCGCGCGGGGCGCCGTACGTCACGCCGTCCTCGACCTGCTTGAAGTCGAGGGCGAGGAAGCACGCGCCGAGGATGATGCCGATGACACCGAACAGGATGCCGAGGCCGCCGCTGCGGAAGCCGAGGCCGTCACCGCCGCCGAAGACGCTGAAGAGCAGGTTGGCGACCATGAGGAGCATGAAGCCCACCGCGGCGGCCATGACGAAGCCGTAGAAGCGGCGCGTCACGCGGATCCAGCGCATCTTGTACGCGAAGAGCACGCCGGCGAAGACGCACATCGTGCCGAGCACGGCCTGGATGACCACACCGGGGCTGACGTACGTGCTCACGGCCGAGCTGATCACACCGAGGAAGACACCCTCGAAGGCCGCGTAGGCCAGGATCACCGCGGGCGCGGGCTTGCTCTTGAAGGACTGCACCATGGCCAGGACGAACGCGACGAGCGCGGCGCCGATGGCGATGCCGTACGACTTGTTGATGTTGGCCGGGTCGACCGGGAGGAGGACCCAGGACAGGACCGCCGTCAGCACGACCGTGCCGAGCGTCATGGCCGTGCGGCTCACGACGTCGTCGATGGTCATCACGCTGCCGCGCGGCGGCGCGGCCGGCATGCCGGTCTGCGCGTCTACGGCGTACGGGTTGGTCGCGTACGGGTTGGTCGCGGTCCCGGCCTGCACCTGCTGCGCGTCAAAGCCCGCGTAGCCGTTGTCGCGGCTGAACCCCCGTCGCGAGAAGACCGGGTTGCTGCTCCTCATCTCACTCCTCCGTGGCCACCGTGCGCGGCCTTGACTCAAGGGTAATGCGTTAGCAAAGAAACCACCCTACTGCTGAGGGAGGATCTTTTCACCGGCGATTCCTCCCGCCGGACCAGACCCGCGCCCCGCTCACCCCGCCCGCGGGTTCAGCCCCCGGGCTGCTCGACGGCGAACTCGTACGCGATCTCCCAGCGGATGTCGGCGACGACGATGTCCGCCGTCTCGACCGGCCGCCCGTCGCCGTCGTAGTACGTCCTCTCGATCACGGTGACGAGGTCGCCGACGCTGATGCCGAGCAGGTTCGCCTGCTCCTGGGTGGCCCGAGCGGGCCGGGGGACCTCCACGGCCGTCTCGATCCTGACACCGATGGACCGCATCCGCTCGACTACACCTGCGCCCGCGAAAGGCCCCATCTCAGGCAGGACGACGGGCGTGCCGTTGGTGACAGCCATCGGCTCCCAGGACTCCGACAGCTGCACCGGCAGCCCGTCGGCGAGGAACTCGTACCGCGTCACGACGCAGGGGTCGCCCGGCTCCAGCGCGAGGCGCTCGGCGATGTGCTCCGGCGCCGGGGTCCGCGCCTCGGAGCGCGACTCCCAGGTGCCGGCGCGGCCCGCCTCCCGCATGTCCGCACGGAACGGGCTGCCGCCGCGACGCTCCCGGTGCCGGGACCTCACCATCCGCAACCGCTCCCGCGGCCGCCGGACGTACGTGCCCGAACCCGCGCGGCCTTCGAGGAGCCCCTCGATGATGAGCCGCTCCATGGCGCGCTGCGCCACGGACTGACCGACGCCGTACTCGGCGGCGAACCGGGCACGCGACGGCAGCTTGTCGCCGACCGCCCACTCGCCCGCCTGGATACGGGCACGCAGGGCATCGGCCACCTGCAGGTAGGGCGTTTCGCGGGGCATGGCGCATCTCCGGGTGCTGCGATCGACGTTGACAAGCTAACCCATCAGGTTGAAGCTGAATACTCAACCTCACGAAAAGTGACGGCTTGAACACCAAGGGGAGAGCTGTGTCCCGTGTGCCTCCGCGCGCCTTGGCCCTCGCGGCCCTGATCACTGCCGCAACGGGCCTCGCCCCGCACATGAGCGAGACCCCGGAGACCATCCGCTTCGAGGTCGACTGCCGGCCGCGCTCACCCCGGAAACCCGCACCGACCTTCTCACCGCCCTGCGGACCGCCGACCGGTACGGCCACCGCCGGACCGCCGACCGGGATGTCGTCTGGGCCGAGATCAACCGAAAGGCAATGACGTGACGACTCCCCAGAACAGTGCCGGGAACGACGCCGGTCACGCGTCGGAAAGGCTGCTCGTGCTGATCAGCCGCGCGCTGGCCCCGTACGCCTTCAAGCCGGAGGCCGACAACCTCACCGAGCTGACGGCCGAGCTGCTCGCCCATACCCGGACCCTCCTGCCGGCTGCCGAGCGGCTCCGCGACGGCGACCAGCGGGTGGCCGGGGCGCTGGGCGACTGGGAGCAGCTGACCGCCGAGGGGGCCGGCAGCGGGCCGCTCGGGCCGTGGAACTACACCCGCGGGCTGGCCCGCGTCGCCCGCACCCTGCACCAGGCCCTCGGCCTGCACGGGTGCAGGCCCGAGCCGGAGTACGGGGTCGTGGCGGCGCCCTCGGCGTTCGGCCGGTGGCCGGGGTGAGCCCGGCCGGGCAGGTCGGCTACGTCCTGTGCTGCCTGGCGGTCCTCACCGCCGTCCTCCTGGCAGTCCTCTGAACCGGGGGCGGTCTGCGGGACGGGAGCCGTCGCCGCGGCGGCGGGGGGCTGCGGGGCGTCGTGCGCCGGGGTCTGCGCCGCCCTTCGCGCCGGGGCGGCCGAAGCCGGTGCGGGCGCCGCGGGCGGGACGGCGGCGGACGTACCCGGCGGGGGTCCGGAGATCCGGAACTGGTGCGTCGGCTTCCTCCCGTGCGTGCGCACACGTGCACGACCGCCGCCGGGGGCGAAGGGTGGTACGGGAGGAGGGGAACCGGCGGGTACGGCCCGGAAACGGGTCGCCACCAGGGGCGCTGCGTGCCCGGAGCCGGACTCGAACCGGCACGGCCTAAGGCCAGCGAGGTTTAAGCTCGCCGTGTCTGCATTCCACCATCCGGGCGAGGCGGGCGGCTCCGCGCGGAGCCTTGCAACGCAGGGTGAGCCTATCCGGAACCGCGACTCCGAACACGGGATGATCGTTTCTATGTTGTCTGATTTTATTGGCGCTTGAGGGATCGTCAGGCGCCAGAACGGGAAGTGGGCCCCCTGTGCGGCCCGCCCCGAAGCCGTGAACGCCTGTGTGGAATTGACGAGATTTCGATGGCCCGGGAAGGGATCCCGCCACCGGTGCGCGCCACCCTCCGCCACCCCCGCCCGCCCGGACCGAATGTCATACCAAAGGAGGAGGGCCCGGGTCCCCCGGTCAGACTCCAGTGGGCCGGAGAACCCGCACGGCGGCTGATTCCGCGGCGGCGTCCCGCCGCGAGGATGGAATACGTCCCGCAGACCGTGAGAGCAGTCCCCCAGGAGCCCCCCGTGACCACCATGAACCTCACCCCCCGCAGCACCGCCGTGGCCGCCCGCGCCACGCAGCTGTCCAAGGTGTACGGCCAGGGCGAGACCCAGGTGGTCGCGCTCGACAACGTGTCCGTGGACTTCGTCCAGGGCCAGTTCACCGCCATCATGGGCCCCTCCGGCTCCGGCAAGTCGACCCTCATGCACTGCGTCGCCGGACTCGACACCTTCTCCGGCGGCTCCGTCCGCATCGGCGAGACCGAGCTCGGCACCCTCAAGGACAAGCAGCTCACCCAGCTGCGCCGCGACAAGATCGGCTTCATCTTCCAGGCCTTCAACCTGCTGCCGACCCTGACCGCGCTGGAGAACATCACCCTCCCCATGGACATCGCCGGCCGCAAGGCCGACAAGCAGTGGCTGGACAAGGTCATCGAGATGGTCGGCCTCTCCGGCCGGCTGAGCCACCGCCCCACCCAGCTCTCCGGCGGCCAGCAGCAGCGCGTGGCCGTGGCCCGCGCCCTGGCCTCCAAGCCCGAGATCATCTTCGGCGACGAGCCCACCGGAAACCTGGACTCGCGCTCCGGCGCCGAGGTCCTCGGCTTCCTGCGCAACTCCGTGCGCGAGCTCGGCCAGACCGTCGTCATGGTCACCCACGACCCGGTCGCCGCCTCCTACGCCGACCGCGTCATCTTCCTCGCCGACGGCCGCATCGTCGACGAGATGCTGCGCCCGACCGCAGACGGCGTGCTCGACCGCATGAAGGCCTTCGACACCAAGGGCCGCACCAGCTGAGGCCCGCAGGCCGCCGCTCCCCCGGCGGCCGCGCCCAGCCCGCCCGCGCTCCTGATCCCGGCCCGGCCCCCGGCCCCGGCCGCGGCCCACCACGACCTCCTGGACTCCTCCACCATGTTCCGTACCGCGCTGCGCAACGTCCTCGCGCACAAGGCCAGGCTGATGATGACGGTGCTCGCCGTCGTCCTCGGCGTCGCCTTCGTCTCCGGCACCCTCGTCTTCACCGACACCCTCGGCAAGGCCCTCAGCGGCCAGTCCGCCAAGAGCTACGACAACGTCGCCGTCGTCGTCACCCACCACGGCTCGGCCCGCGGCGAGGACGGCGCCAAGGGCGAGCCCGGCATCAGCCAGAAGCGGGTCGACAAGGTCGCCGCCCTCGACGGGGTCGCCTCCGTCTCCGGCCGCGTCACCGGCTTCGCCGGCGTGGCCGACGCCAAGGGCAAGCTGATCGGCAACGGCTGGGCCAACGCCGGTTCCAACTTCGCCCCCGGCAAGGACGGCAAGGACCCCCGCTACGCGTTCACCGAGGGCAGCGGCCCCGCGGAGGACGGCGGGGTCGCCCTCGACAAGGAGACCGCCGCCAAGGGCGGGTACCAGGTCGGCGACCGGGTCCGCGTGGCCACCAACGGCCCGGTGAAGGAGTACACCCTGACCGGTGTCTTCACCACCGACGACGGCCAGGTCAACGCGGGCGGCAGCCTCGTCCTCTTCCACACCCCCGTCGCGCAGAAGCTGTACCTCCAGCCCGGCTTCTACTCCGAGCTGTCCGTGGCCGCCGAGCCCGGCGCCAGCGCCTCGGCGATCCAGCAGGAGATCCTGCCGGTCGTCGGCAAGGACCCGACCGTCCAGACCGGCGCCGCCCTCGCGGAGCGCCAGGCCAAGGACATCGAGGAGGGCATGAGCGGCATGAACCAGGTGCTGCTCGCCTTCGCCGCCATCGCCCTCTTCGTCGGCGTCTTCCTCATCTACAACACCTTCACCATGCTGGTCGCCCAGCGCACCAAGGAGCTCGCGCTGCTGCGCGCCGTCGGCGCCTCCCGCCGCCAGGTCAAGCGCTCCGTGCTCCTCGAAGCCCTCGTGGTCGGCCTGGTCTCCTCCGCGATCGGCCTCGCCGCCGGCGTGGGCCTCGCGGTGGCCCTGCGCTCCGCCATGGACGGCTTCGGCGCCAAGATCCCGGCCGGCCCGCTGGTCATCGGCCCGGACACCGTCGTCACCGCCCTGGTCATCGGCATCCTGGTCACCATGCTGGCCGCCTGGCTGCCGGCCCGCCGCACCGCGAAGATCGCCCCGGTCGCCGCCATGGGCAGCGCCCACCTGCCGGCCACCGCCAAGTCCCTGGTCGTCCGCAATTCCATCGGCGCGGTCCTCACCCTGGCCGGCCTGGCCGCGGTCGTCGCCGGCGCCTCCATGGGCTCCGACGGCCGCACCGTGATCGGCGGCGGCGCCTTCTTCGCCCTCATCGGCGTGATCGTCCTGATCCCGATGCTGTCCCGCCCGTTCATCGCCGCGATCCGCCCGCTGCTCCAGAAGGCCTTCGGGGTCTCCGGCAAGCTCGCCGCGCAGAACGCCGTCCGCAACCCGCGCCGTACCGGCGTCACCGCCGCCTCCCTGGCCATCGGCCTGACCCTGGTCACCGGCCTGACCGTGCTCGGCGTGACCGTCGGCCAGGCCGTCGACCGGATGACCACCGACGTGGTCAAGGCCGACTACATGGTCACCATGGCCAGCGGCGACAGCCTCGACAAGTCCGTGCTCCCCGCCCTGCGCAAGGCCCCCGGGGTCGAGGCCGCCAGCATCCAGCAGGCCGGCTGGTTCAAGACCGGCGGCGACACCTTCAGCTCGGTGTCGGGCGTCACCCCGAACGACGTCGACAAGGTCCTCGCCCTCGACGTGCTCAGCGGCTCGATGTCCTCGCTCGCCGACGGACAGGTCGCGGTCTCGGAGAAGACCGCGAAGAAGGCCGGTGTGAGCGTCGGCGGGACCGTGCAGGCCACGTTCGACGACGGCAAAAAGGCCTCACTGAAGGTCGGGGCGATCTTCAAGGAGAACGAGTTCGTCTCCCCGTACGTCCTGGACTCGAAGATCCTCGACGCCCACGCCAACGGCGAGCAGCCCCAGATCCGCGAGATCTTCGTCAAGACGGCCGGCGGGGAGTCCTCCGCCAACGAGCAGAAGATCATCGACGCGCTCGGCAACAACCCCGCCATCAGCGTCCAGGACCAGACCGACATCCGGAACACCTTCGGCGGCATCATCAACATGATGCTGAACATCATGTACGGCCTGCTCGGCATGGCCCTGCTGATCTCGGTCCTCGGAGTGGTCAACACCCTGGCGATGTCGGTGTTCGAGCGCCAGCAGGAGATCGGCATGCTGCGGGCCATCGGCCTGGACCGCGGCCGCGTCAAGAACATGATCCGCCTGGAGGCCGTGGCCATCTCCCTCTTCGGCGCGGTCCTGGGCGTGGGCCTCGGCACCTTCCTCGCCTGGGCCATCGGCCAGACCGTCAAGAGCTCGATCCCCGGCTACTCGCTGGTGGTCCCCTTCGACCGGATCGGCCTCTTCCTCCTGCTCGCCGCCCTGGTCGGCGTCCTGGCCGCCATGTGGCCGGCCCGCAGCGCCGCGAAGCTGAACATGCTGACGGCGATCAAGACCGAGTAGCAGGACCCCGGCACCCGGCACCGGGTACGCGCGAGGGCCCCGCGGCAGCACGCCACGGGGCCCTCCGCCGTTCCCGGCCGGACCGCCCCGGGGCCGCACCGGCCGGATCCGGCCTCAGCCCTCCTGCCACACCCGGGTCCGCAGCGGCAGCGCCGAGCCGCCGCGCCCGTCCGGGCGGACCGCGAGCACCTGGTTCACGCCCAGCCGGTTGTGCTCGAAGCCCAGCGCCGACGCGGCCATGTACAGCTGCCAGACCCGGGCCCGGCCCGGGGAGGTCAGCCGGACCGCCTCCGCCCAGTGCTCCTCCAGCCGCGCCACCCAGGCCCGCAGGGTCAGCCCGTAGTGCTCCCGGATCGACTCCACGTCCCGGACCTCGAAACCGGCCCGCTCCAGCTCCCCGACCGTGCTGCCCAGCGGGGACAGCTCCCCGTCGGGGAAGACGTACGCGTCGATGAACGCGTCGATGCGGTACGCCGATTCGTCCGGCTCCGGGCGGCGGGCGATCTGGTGGTTCAGCAGCCGGCCCGCCGGGCGCAGCAGCCCGTACAGCGTGCCGGCGTACTCGCGGTACCGGTCCGCGCCCACGTGCTCGGCCATCCCGGTCGAGGAGACCGCGTCGTACGGGCCGTCGCGGACGTCCCGGTAGTCCTGGACGCGGATCTCGATCCGGTCGGCGAGCCCCTCGCGGGCGATCCGCGCGCGGGCGTACGCGGCCTGCTCGGCGGAGAGGGTGATGCCGGTGACGCGGGCGCCGTGGGCGCGGGCGGCGTGCAGGGCCATGGAGCCCCAGCCGCAGCCCACGTCCAGCAGCCGGTCGCCCTCGGAGAGGGCCAGTTTGCGGCAGACCAGGTCGAGTTTGGCCCGCTGGGCCTCCTCCAGGGTGCTGCCGGGACTCCAGTAGGCGCAGGAGTACACCATGGACGGGCCGAGGACGCGCTCGTAGAAGGTGTTGCCCACGTCGTAGTGGTGGCTGACGGCCTGGCGGTCGCGGCCGCGGGTGTGCCGGGCGCCGGTGCGGCCGCGGGCCTCCTCGGGCGGCGGCGGGGGCGGGGGCCAGGGGCGGGCGATGCGGACGAGCTCCCCGGCGGCGGCCCGGACGGCGGGGTCCCGGAGCCGGGCGGCGGCCCTGGCGGGGGGTTTGGCGGGGGCCGCGGGGGCTGCGGCTGCCGGGTCCTGCGGGCCGCGCTCCCAGAGCAGTGCGCCGACCTGCTCCAGCAGCCCGTACAGGTCCCCGTCGGCGTCGAGCTCCCCGGCCACCCAGCCGCGGGCCAGGCCCAGCTCGCCCGGTTTCCACAGCAGCCGGCGCAGGGCCCGGCGGCGGCGGACCACCAGGACGGGGGCCCCGGGCGGGCCGGATTCGCTGCCGTCCCAGGCGCGGATCCGCAGTGGGAGGGGGGAGCCGAGCAGGGTCTCGGCGAGGGCGGTCAGCCGCGGAGCGGCGTCGGTCATGGCGAACACCTCCTGAGGGGCTCAACCAACCGCCCTACCCCGCCGCCTGCCCGCACAATCGGTGCGGACACGCCGGAGGGGGCCCTGAGCGGCCCCCGCGGGAACGCCGGAGGGGCCGCCCGCGAGGCCTCGGAAGGGCCCCGCCGGGAACGCCGGAGGGCCCCGCGGGCACGCCGAAGGGGCCGCCCGCACCACGGATGGCGGACGGCCCCTTCGGGGACGTGCGGTGCGGCGGCCCCCGCAGGGGGCGCTGCCGCGGGACCCCGGTCAGGGGGTCCGGTCGGACCGGGCCGGGGCCCGGGTCAGGAGGCCTTGGCCTTCTCGGCCTTCTCCACGGGGGCCGCGGCGACCGGGGCCGGCTTGGCGGCCTCGTAGAACTCCTCGCGCGGGGTCTCCAGCGCACCGAGGGAGACGACCTCGCGCTTGAGGAACATGCCGAGGGTCCAGTCAGCGAACACGCGGATCTTGCGGTTCCAGGTCGGCATGGCCATGCCGTGGTAGCCGCGGTGCATGTACCAGGCGAGGCGGCCCTTGAGCTTGATCTTCATCTTGCCCATGACGATCATCGCCACGCCCTTGTGGAGGCCGAGGCCCGCCACCGCACCCTTGTTGTGGTGCTCGTACTCCTTCTGCGGGAAGCCCCGCATACCGGAGACCACGTTGTCGCCGAGGACCTTGGCCTGGCGCAGCGCGTGCTGGGCGTTCGGCGGGCACCAGGCGTTCTCGACACCGGACTTGCGCAGGGCCATGTCCGGGACCTGGGCGTTGTCGCCCGCGGCCCAGATGTAGTCCGTGCCCTGCACCTGGAGGGTGGCGGCGGTGTCCACGTGGCCGCGGGGGCCGAGCGGGAGGCCGAAGCGGGCGAGGGCCGGGTTCGGCTTGACGCCGGCGGTCCACACGATGGTGTTGGAGTCGACCTCGAGGCCGTTCTTCAGCACCACGTGGCCGTCCACGCAGGAGTCCATGGAGGTGTTGAGGTAGATCTCGATGCCGCGGGACTCGAGGTGCTCCTTGCCCCAGGTGCCGAGCTTGGGCCCGACCTCGGGGAGGATCTTGTCGGCCGCGTCGACCAGGATGAAGCGCATGTCCTCGCGCTTGATCGTGGAGTAGTACTTGGCGGCGTCGCGGGCCATGTCCTCGACCTCGCCGATCGTCTCGGCACCGGCGAAGCCGCCGCCGACGAAGACGAAGGTGAGGGCGCGGCGGCGGACGTTCTCGTCCGTCGTCGACTCGGCCTTGTCGAGCTGCTCGAGTACGTGGTTGCGCAGGCCGATGCCCTCCTCGACGCCCTTCATGCCGATGCCCTGCTCGGCGAGGCCGGGGATCGGGAAGGTGCGGGAGACGGCGCCGAGCGCGATCACCAGGTAGTCGAAGGGCAGCTCGTACGCCTCGCCGACCAGCGGCGTGACGACGGCGACCTTGCGGTCCTGGTCGATGGTGGTGACCCGGCCGGTGAGAACCTCAGCCTTGGGCAGCACGCGTCGCAGCGGGACGACGACGTGCCGAGGCGAGATGTTGCCTGCGGCCACTTCGGGGAGGAAGGGCTGGTAGGTCATGTACGACCGCGGGTCGACGACCGTGACGGTCGCCTCGGCGTAGCGCATCTTCTTGAGAATGCGCTTGGCCGCGTACAGGCCTACGTACCCACCTCCTACAACGAGGATCCTGGGACGCTCCGTGGTGCTCATGCATCCGAGTATCCAGCACCCGTTGGAGGGCTGCTCGTGCGCCCCTTCACAAGGTACGGAAGGCCCTCTGTTACACTGCGCGGCCCGCGTGACCCAGGTCATGTTCCGGTACGGGAACCGCAGGGCCCGTGCACACGTTGTACACCCGCCCTGAACTGGTCTCCAGCCCTGTCCGCGGACTGGACCACCACCTTCGTTCATACGTCTGACACGGATGGCACACCCTCCGGCAATCAGACGAAAAGGGCCCGTCGACCTTGGATCGGCGCCGAAATACCCCTCGAACGCCTTCCATTGAGGCCGACAGGCTCTTTTTCCTTGTGAAGAACTTCACGAACTTTCTCCGGAGGCCGGGACCAAAGTCCCTCCGCGGGGGCCCTCCGGGGGCCCCGCGGGCCTCCGGAGGATGCCGGCGGAACCGCTCAGGCCAGCGACCAGGCGATGCCGTCGAGGATGTCGTGCTCGGAGACGACGACCTCCGCGGCGCCGGTGCGCTCCATGATCGCGAGGAGGACCAGGGCGCCCGCGCCGATGACGTCCACGCGGCCGGGGTGCATGACCCCGTACGCGGCGCGCTCGGCGTGGGTGGAGGTCAGCATCCGCCCGGTGATCTCGCGGACCGTCTCGTACGGGATCCGGGCGTGGTGGATGGCCGCGGAGTCGTACGCGTCCAGGCCCAGGGCGATCCCCGCGACCGTGGTCACGGAGCCGGCCAGGCCGACCAGGGTCCGGGCCCCGGCCAGAGGGACCGTCTCGGCCGCCAGATCGAGGGCGGCCTCGATGTCGGCGCGGACCGCCGCGACCTGCTCCGCGGTCGGCGGGTCGGTCACGGTCCCGTCCACGACCAGGTGCCGCTCGGTCATGCGGACGCAGCCGATGTCCACGGAGCGGGCGGCCTGCACGCGGTCGGCACCGACCACGAACTCCGTGGAGCCGCCGCCGATGTCCACCACCAGGAACGGCCGCTCCAGGTGCTCGTGCGCGGTCAGCTCCCTGGTGGCCCCGGTGAAGGAGAACTCCGCCTCCTGCTCCCCGGAGATCACCTCGGGCTCCACGCCCAAGACGGCGAGGACCCCGGCGGTGAACTCCTCGCGGTTCTCGGCGTCGCGGGAGGCCGAGGTGGCCACGAACCGCAGCCGCTCGGCGCCCAGCTCCTTGATCACGGCGGCGTACTCGCGGCAGGCCGCGAAGGTCCGCTCCAGGGCCTCGGGCGCCAGCCGGCCGGTCCGGTCCACGCCCTGGCCCAGCCGGACCACGGTCATCCGCCGGTCCAGCTCGACCAGCTCGCCGGTGGCCGGGTCGCAGTCCGCGACGAGCAGCCGGATGGAGTTCGTACCGCAGTCGACGGCCGCGACCCGGGTCACGCGGTCTCCTCCGTCCGCTCCCCGCACGCGGTGACGCAGGGGCCCTTGGCCCACCACTCGGGGAGCAGGGCCAGGGCCTCGTCGCCGAAGGGGTTCACGCCCGGGCCCGCGACCAGGGAGTGCCCGACGAGCACGTGCAGGCACTTGACCCGGTCCGGCATCCCGCCGGCGCTGGGGAAGCCCTCCAGCACCTCGATCGCGTCGCGGCGGCGGATGTAGTCCTCGTGCGCGGCCCGGTACTGCGCGGCCAGTTCGGGGTCGGTGGAGAGGCGGTCCTGCATCTCCTTCATCAGCCCCGAGCCCTCCAGGGTGCCGATGGCGGAGGCGGCCCGCGGGCAGGTCAGGTAGTACGTGGTGGGGAAGGGGGTGCCGTCGGGGAGGCGCGGGGCGGTCTCGACCACGTCGGGCTGTCCGCAGGGGCAGCGGTGCGCGATGGCCCGCAGTCCGCGCGGCGGACGGCCCAGCTGCTGCTGGAACGCGTCGATGTCGGCGGCCGTCGGCTCGGTGCGGTCGGTCTGGGGCGGGGGCGTCTGCATGCCTGCGGAAGTCTCTTCGTTCGGGTCCGGCGGACCGGCGCGGTCCGCGTCTGACTAGTTGTCTTCTGGGTGGTCGGCCTTGTCGACGCCGTCCCAGACGTTGGAGTACCAGGGCCGGTCGCTGGTGCCCTCCCCGGCGCGGCGGCGCTCCTCGGCCGCCTCCTCCGGGTCGATCACGGTGTAGCCGACCTCCCCGGGCCGTACGTAGTGGAGGTGGCGGCGGGCCTGCTGCTCGACGTACGCCGGGTCCTGCCAGCGCGCCTTCTCGTCCCGCAGCTCCTCCAGGCGCTGGCGGGCCTCGTCGGCGGTGCGCTGCTGCTCGGAGATGTCCGAGCGCTGGGACACGTACTGCCGCATGGGGTACGCGAGGGCGACGATCAGCGTGCACAGGACCAGGGCGAGCAGGGCCGCGCGGCCGGTCAGGCGGCTGCGCCGGACCTGGCGGCGGGACTGCGAGCGGTACACGTGGGCGGCGGTCCGCTCCCCGAGCTGCTTGAGCCTGGTCGCGGTGGAGAACCGGTCCCGGTTCCCGGCCATGTGTCCGCCTCCCTCACCTACACACGTACGTCCCCGCACACGGTACGGGACCGGGGGCGGGGACGTACGGAGGCTAGTGCTGCGATCGGAAAGGTTTGCCGTGGGCCGGTGCACCCTTCCGGTCGCAGCGCTGGACCTGCGGGGAGGTGATCAGCCCTTGAAGCGGGGGAACGCGCTGCGGCCCGCGTACACGGCGGCGTCGTCGAGGATCTCCTCGATGCGCAGCAGCTGGTTGTACTTGGCGACGCGGTCCGAGCGGGCCGGGGCGCCGGTCTTGATCTGGCCGCAGTTCACGGCGACGGCGAGGTCGGCGATGGTGACGTCCTCGGTCTCGCCGGAGCGGTGCGACATCATGCACTTGAAGCCGTTGCGCTGGGCCATCTCGACGGCGTCGAGGGTCTCGGTCAGGGAACCGATCTGGTTCACCTTCACGAGCAGGGCGTTGGCGGAGCCCTCCTCGATGCCGCGGGCGAGGCGCTCGGGGTTGGTGACGAAGAGGTCGTCGCCGACGATCTGGACCTTGGCGCCGAGCTTGTCGGTGATGACCTTCCAGCCGGCCCAGTCGTCCTCGAAGAGCGGGTCCTCGATGGAGACGAGCGGGTAGGCCTCGACGAGCTCCGCGTAGTACTCGGTCATCTCGGCGGCCGAGCGGGACTGGCCCTCGAACTCGTACTTGCCGTCCTTGTAGAACTCGGACGCGGCGACGTCGAGCGCGAGCGCGATGTCCTTGCCCGGGACGTAGCCGGCCTGCTTGATGGCCTCGACGATGAGGTCGAGGGCGGCGCGGTTGGAGTCCAGGTTCGGGGCGAAGCCGCCCTCGTCGCCCAGGCCGGTGGAGAGGCCCTTGGTGTGGAGGACCTTCTTGAGGGTGTGGTAGACCTCGGCACCCCAGCGCAGGGCCTCGGAGAAGGACTCGGCGCCGATCGGCGCGATCATGAACTCCTGGATGTCGACGTTGGAGTCGGCGTGCGACCCGCCGTTGAGGATGTTCATCATCGGAACGGGCAGCAGGTGCGCGTTCGGGCCGCCGAGGTAGCGGAACAGCGGCAGGTCCGAGGCCTCGGAGGCGGCGTGCGCCACGGCGAGGGAGACGCCCAGGATGGCGTTGGCGCCGAGGGAGCCCTTGTTGTCCGTGGCGTCCAGGTCGAACATGGCCTGGTCGATCAGGCGCTGCTCGGTGGCGTCGTAGCCGACGAGCTCCGGGCCGATCTGCTCGATGACGGCCAGGACGGCCTTCTCGACGCCCTTGCCCATGTAGCGGTTGGGGTCGCCGTCGCGGAGCTCGATGGCCTCGAAGGCACCGGTGGAGGCTCCGGACGGGACGGCAGCACGGCCGGTGCTGCCGTCGTCGAGGCCCACCTCGACCTCGACCGTGGGGTTGCCTCGGGAGTCCAGGATTTCCCGGGCTACGACGACGTCGATGGACGGCACGAGCATCTCCTTCTGGGATGTGACGCTGGGTGTGCGGCGGCGTGTGGGCCGTGCGGTGGCCCTGCCGGTCTAGAGCCTAACCGGCTCGGGGGGGTCGGCCGCCCGACCGCCCGGGTCCTGGGACGAAAAAGGGTCCGAATACCCGCCTTACAGGACATAAGACCCTTGATCAACTCCCCCGGGACACGCCGCCGCCCGGCGCGTCGGGGGGGATGACGCGCCGGGCGGGGCAGTCCGGTGCCGGGCGGGCCCGCGCGGGGCGCGGGCCTTCCGGTGACCCTGCGGATTCACCGCGGACGCGCAGGGCCGGGGGGGGTCAGGAGAGCTTGAGCATCTGGCCCGGGTAGATGAGGTTGGCGTCGGAGACGATGTCCCCGTTCAGCTCGAAGAGCTTCGCCCAGCCGCCGGCCACGCCGTTGGCGTCGGCGATGGTGCCGAGGGTGTCGCCGGCCTTGACCTCGTAGGAGCCGGTGCCCTTCTTGAAGCCCTGGGCCGCGCCGCGCTCGGAGCGGGTGGTGGGCGCGGACTCGCTGCGGGTCTCGGCGCGCTTCTCGGCCTTCTTCGTGGCGGAGGGCTTCGGGGCGGCGGGCTTCGAGGAGGAAGAGGAGCCGCTGCCGGCCTCGGAGGAGGCGTCGTTGGCGGCGCGGGAGAGGCCGACGCCGCAGCTCGGCCAGGCGCCCTTGCCCTGGACCGCGAGGACCTTCTCGGCCACGGCGATCTGCTGGGACTTGGAGGCCTGGTGGGCGTTGGGGGCGTACGCCGTGCCGCCGAAGCCGGCCCAGGTGGACGGGGCGAACTGCAGGCCGCCGTAGTAGCCGTTGCCGGTGTTGATCGACCAGTTGCCGCCGGACTCGCACTGGGCGACGGCGTCCCACTCGGAGGTGGTGGCGGCGCTGGCGGTGCCCGCGGCCATCAGCGGGGCGGCGATGGCGACACCGGTGACACCGGCGGCGGTCGCGATGCGGGTGGCCTTCGAGGGGCGGCGGTGCTTGCCCTTGCCGGAAAGCAGCATGGAACTTCTCCTCACCGACGCCTGCGAGGTGAGCTGTCGGGTTCGGGCGGTGAAGTCGCCCGGCCGTGCGTCTGGCGCACGGCTTCACCCCTAGCCGTCCCGTGACCGTCTCTCAACGGCCGGGCGCGGCACCTACCTTGGGTCCCCCGCTCCTGCCTTCGGCGCTTGCGCGACGACTGTTCCCCCCGGCCGCCGGCAGGATTCGGCGATGCGGTCGAAGGAGCCCGCGGTGGCGAGCGGTTCAGACCGTAGGCAGACGCCTCCCCGATGTTCAAGGACGGACATCGGGGAGAAAACGCCCATAGTTGACTCACCCACAGGAACGTTTGCGCAGGTGAGCGCGCGTATTACGGAATCATCACGGCGGGGCGCGCCAGTTGAGGCGAAGAGACGCATGTCTCATTTCCTCGAACTCGGACATTTAGTCCTGTAACGGGGCATCAAACCCGCGTCGAGCGGCCCGAAGTGTCCCTATTTCTCGCTTAGATCGAGATTCTGGCCGGGCTTGATGAGGTCCGCGTCCCCGCCGATGACGGACTCGTTCGCCTCGTACAGGGCGCCCCATCCGCCCTTCACACCCTTGGCGTCCGCGATCTCCGACAGGCTGTCACCCGCCTTGACGATGTACACGGGCTCCTCGGCCCCGGCCGCCGACGTGCCGTCAGCTCCGGTGCCGCCGGACTCGTCCGCGGGCGCGCCGCGGTGCTTGCCGGTGCCCTCGCCCGGGGCGGGAGTGGTGGCGGGACCCTCCGGGGTGGCGGGGACGGCCGGGCCGCCGGGGGTCGCCGGGATGCCCGGCGAGGCCGGGTCCGTGGCCCCGGGGGTGGCCGGGGTCGTCGGCGTGCCCGGGGTGGCCGGCGTGCCGGGGGTCGGGGTCGCCGGGTCGGTCGGGGTGCCGGGCGTGCCCGGGGTGGCGGGGACGGTCGGCGTGCCAGGGGTCGCGGGGACCGTGGGCGTACCGGGGGTGGCCGGGACGCTGGGCGTGCCCGGGGTCGCGGGCGGGGTGGGCGTACCCGGGGCGGCCGGCGGGGTGGGCTTCGCGGGGGCCTCCGGGGCGCCGGGGACCACGTGGTCGGGGCGCACCGGGGCCGGGCTGACCGGGCGGACGGAGTCCGCCGAGCCGGGGTCCACATCGGCCTTGGGGCCGGACTTGGTCAGTCCGGACGGGCCGGCGCACAGCGGCCAGGCCTCCGGGCCCTGCGCGGCGAGCACCCGCTCGGCCACGGCTATCTGCTGGGAGCGGGAGGCGAGGTCGGGGCGGGAGGCGAACTCGGTGCCGCCCGCGCCCTTCCACTGCTCCTGGGTGAACTGGAGCCCGCCGTAGGAGCCGTTGCCGAAGTCGGCGCTCCACGTGCCGCCGCTCTCGCACTCGGCGACCTTGTCCCACGTGGCGGTGTCGGCGGCTGATGCGGAGCCGGCGGCGAGCAGGGGCAGCGCGAGCGCCGAGCCGGTGACACCGGCCGTGACGACGATCGCGGGGGCCTGACGAGGCTTTCTGTGGCGGCCGTTCCCGGAGCGCATGAGGGTGGACCCTTCCCGTGGGCTGAGCAGGTGACGGCGAACGTAGCGGGCTTCGAACGCTTGTTACAAGTCGATGCAGCGCAGATCACGTAAAGATCACATTCCTGATGGTCCGTCAGGAATGATTGACTCCGGTTCAGTTCGCCCGCGGGGTGAACTCCACCGGCAGCGTGCGCAGTCCGCGCATGATGAGCCCGCCGCGCCAGCGCAGTTCGGACGGATCGACCGCGAGCCGCAGGTCCGGCAGCCGGGTCAGCAGGGTGGCCAGGGCCGTCTGGCCCTCCAGCCGGGCGAGCGGGGCGCCGAGGCAGTAGTGGATGCCGTGCCCGTAGCCCAGGTGCTGGTTGTCGGCGCGGGACAGGTCCAGGGAGTCCGGCTCCGCGAACCGCGCGGGATCGCGGTCCGCCGCCGCCAGCACCACGAGGACGGGGTCCCCCGCCGCGATCTCCCTGCCGCCCAGGGTCAGCGGGCGGGTGGCGAACCGCCAGGTGGCCAGCTCGACCGGGCCGTCGTAGCGCAGCAGCTCCTCCACGCCGGTGGCCAGCAGCCCCGTCTCCCCCGCGGCCAGCGAGGCCTGGAGGCGGGTGCGCTGGCCGGGGTTCGCGAAGAGGGAGTGGAGGCCGTTGCCGATGAGGTTCACGGTGGTCTCGAAGCCCGCGAAGAGGAGGATGAAGGCCATCGCGGCCGCCTCGTTCTCCGTCAGGTGCTCGCCGTGGTCGCTCGCCCGGATCAGCCCCGAGATGAGGTCTTCGCCCGGCTCGTCCCGCTTGCGGTGGATCAGCTCGACGAGGTAGTTGCGCATCTTCTTGACGGAGCGGGCCACCCCGCCCCGGGGGCCGCCGCCGTGCCGGATCATCATCCCGGCCCAGTCGCGGAAGTCGTCCTGGTCCTCCCGCGGTACGCCGAGCATCTCGCAGATGGCGTAGATGGGGAGCGGGAACGCGAACTCGTGGATGAGGTCCGCCTCCCCCCGCGCGGCGAACCCGTCGATGAGGTGGTCGGTCAGCTCCTGCACCCGCGGGGTGAACTCCGCGACGCGGCGCGGGGTGAAGGCCTTGGAGACCAGGCGCCGCAGCCGGGTGTGGTCCGGCGGGTCGATGTTGAGCAGGTGGGTCATCAGCTCGGCCTTGCGCTCACCGGGGATGCCCGTCTTGCCCTTGGCGTGGGCCGGCTCCGCGTGGTGCGCCGGATTCTTGCTCAAGCGCTGGTCGGCGAGGGCTTGGCGGGCGTCGGCGTACCGGGTGACGAGCCAGGCCTCCACCCCGCTGGGCAGCCGGGTGCGGTGCACGGGGGAGTGCTCGCGCAGCCACGCGTACGCCGGGTACGGATCGGTGGCGAACTCCCAGTCGAACAGGGTCGGGGCCGGGGGTGCGGCGGCGGCAGCGGCTGCTCCCCCGACGGGGCAGCCGGGGGCGGCGGGGTTCTCTTCGTGCACCTCCCGACCGTATCCCCTGCCGCGGGCACCCGCCCGAAGCACCCCATTTGGCCCCTTCGCCAAGGCTGTCCGTAGATCGGACAGGTCTTGACCTGGGGCGAGGAGGCGTTCCTACTTTCCGTTCTGTGGATGTGAAGATCTTGAAAAGCAGTTTCGCGGTGGTGGAGAGACGGGCCGAGCACGCGGTCAAGTTCTTCTACTCCCACCTGTTCTGGCACAACCCGGGGGTGCGCGCGATGTTCCCGCCGGACCCCGCGGACATGGAGCGGCAGCGGGACCGGCTCTTCGCGGCGCTCACGCACGTCATCGCCCACCTGGACGACGAGGCCGTCGGCCCGTACCTGCGCGACCTGGGGCGCGACCACCGCAAGTACCTCGCCGGCCCCGAGCACTACGCCGCCGTGGGCACCAGCCTCCTCGCCGCGCTCGCCGAGACCTCCGGCGAGGCCTGGACCCCCGCCGTGGAGAAGGCCTGGAGCGAGGCCTACTCCGTGATCGCGGAGACCATGATGGCCGGGGCCGCCGCCACCACCGAGCCGCCGTGGTGGGACGCCGAGATCGTCCGCCACCTCCAGTACGGGGAGGACATCGCGGTCCTGACCCTGCGCCCGCACGCCCCGCTCCCCTACTCCCCCGGCCAGTACCTCAGCCTGGGCACCGACCGGGTCCCCACGACTTGGCGCACGTACTCCATAGGCAACGCCCCCCGCCCCGACCACACCCTCGACCTGCACGTCAGCCGGATCGAGGAGGGCCGGGTCAGCACCGCCCTGGTCCGGGACGTGCAGCCCGGGGAGCGGGTCCGGCTGGGCGCGGCGGGCGGGTCGACGACCCTGCGCCGCGGGGCGGGCCGGCCGCTGACCTTCATCGCGGCCGGTACGGGCTGGGCGCCGGTGCGGGCGATGCTGGAGGAGCTCGTGCGCCACCCTCCCGATCAGGACGTACGCCTCTTCGCCGTGGCCCGCGACGCGGCGCACCTGTACGACCGGCCGCTGATCGACGGCTGGCAGCAGCGGCTGCCGTGGCTGTCCGTCACGTACATCACCCCCGCGCCGGGGCAGCACCGCAACCAGGCCACGGACCGGCTGCTGACCGCGCTGAGCAACCGGGGCCTGTGGCCCGACCAGGACGTCTACCTCAGCGGCCCGCCGCTGTTCGTCGAGGAGACCGCCCACCTCCTGGAGGAGCTGGGCGCGGACCCCGCGCGGCTGTTCCACGACTCCGTGCCCGCCGCCGGGACGGGCCGGACGCGGCCGACGGGCTTCGGCGAGTGGTTCCTCAACACCCCCGCCGTCCACTGGCACAACCCGTCCGGGCGGGCGCCCCGCGGCTGATCCCGTGCCGGGACCCGGACCGGCCCCTTTGGACCGGCCCCTTCCGCGCCAGCTCCTCCCGGCCTGCCGCGGCTAGTCCCCGAGGCCCTCCGCGGCCCGGATCGCGACCCGGTAGGCCCGGGCCGCCGCGCGCAGCGCGGTCTCCGGATCCACGCCGTCCGCCTCGGCGCGCGCCGCCAGGGCCAGCAGCTCGTACCCGATCCCCTCGCCCCGGGGCAGGTCCACGTCCAGTCCGCCCGTGCGGGCCCGGCCCGCGAGCTTGGTGGCCAGCGCCAGTCCGGGCTGCGTCAGCGGGACCCCGTCGGTCACCGAGTCGCGCTGCTTCTCCTCCGCCTTGGTGCGCATCCAGTGGGCCTTGACGTCCTCGGGGGTCTGCGCGGTCGCGTCCCCGAAGACGTGCGGGTGGCGGTGGACGAGCTTCTCGACGATGGTGGCGGCCACGTCGTCGATGGAGAAGGCGCCCCCGCCGTCCTCGCCGTCGGCGTCCCCGTCCTCCCCGTCCCCGTGGCCGTCCGCCCCGCCCGCTGCCCCCGCGGGCAGGCCCTCCTCGGCGATCCGGGCGTGGAAGACCACCTGGAGGAGTACGTCCCCCAGCTCCTCGCGGAGCTCCGCGCGGCTGCCCTGCTCGATGGCCTCGACCAGCTCGTAGGCCTCCTCGATCCCGTACTTCGCCAGCCCCTCGTGGGTCTGCCGGGAGGACCAGGGGCATTCGCGGCGGATCCGGTCCATGACCTGGACCAGGTCGAGCAGCCGGGCGCCGGGCAGGTCGTAGGAGCCGGGGAGCAGTTCGAGGTCCGGCATGCTGTGGCGGCCGGAGCCGGCGAGCCGGGCGAGTCCGTCGGTGAGCCGCCGGTCCCCCTCGCCGTCCAGGACGAGGACCACGGTGCGGCCGCCGGCGCAGGCGGCGACCAGCTCCCGGGCGTCCGGGCTCGTGTGCTCGACGGCGACGCCCGCCTCGTGCAGGTACGGCAGCTGCGGGTGGCCGGGGTCGGCGCACAGGACCAGGTCGGCGCCCCGCAGGGCCTGCCAGGCCTGCCAGGACAGCAGGCCGGGGGCGACCCGGTGGCTGGTGGTCAGCAGGACGATGCGGCCCGGGGACGGGGTCCCCGGGGCAGCGCTGTCGGCGGGGGCGGCGGGGCCGTGGGCGGAGGCGGGAACCGGAGCAGTCACCCTTCGAACCTACCTCCGCCGGGGGCTCAGCCCGTCACGGGTGCCCCGGCCGCCGCCTGCTGGGGCTTGCTGACCTGCCGGATCCACGAGGTGGTGCCGGCGGTCACGGCGAGCTGGGCGGGGTCCCAGGAGCCGTAGCGCGGGTTGACCTCCACGCCGAGCTCCTTCGCGGCCGCCGCGGCGGGCTCGGTGATCTTGCCCTCGCCGTACTTCTCGGTGAGCTTGGCCAGGATCACCTGGTCGCGGATGGCCCGGTCGATCTGGTCCGGGGCCAGCCCGCCCTTCTGGAGGGCGAGGGCCTCGAACTCGGCCCGGCCGCCGGACTGGGAGATCCGCTGCTTGCGGGCCTCGTCCAGGTCGGCGGTGGTGACCCGGATGCCCGCGTTCTCGGCGGTCCGGTCCAGGACCCGGCTCTGGATCATGGCGTTGAGCTTGTACTTCTCCAGCCCGGCCGTGTCGGCGATGAGCTGGGCCGCCTGCGGGGAGCGGGCCTGCGCCGCGCGCACGTCCTTCATCTGGGCCTGGAGGGCCGAGATCGTGATGCGTTCGCCGCCGACGACGGCCGCGGTGCCCGGCCGGGCCTCGCCCGAGCAGGCGGCGAGCAGGGGGGCCGCGACCAGCAGGGCGGCGGAGACGGAGAGCGCAGTGCGACGGTGCAAAGGAGCCTCCGGGCAGAGGGGGGCGGACGATTGTGCTTCGGTGCACAAGGCCGTGCGGTGACCGATGGTATGCAGTCGGGGTGGTCCGGGCCACCGATTCGACCAACGAGTCCCCGGGCGGGAGGGTGCGCCCGCCCGTACGGCCCTCCCGGCGCCCCTCCGCCCCGCTTCCCGGGGGCTGCCCCCGGGGTGCGGGCCTCAGCCCTGGACCTGCCCCAGCCAGTGCAGGGTGCGGCGCACCTCGCCGGGGAAGGGGTGGTGCGGACCGTGCAGCCGCTCGGCGTCGAAGAGCAGCCGGGCCAGGGTCTCGTGCGCGGCCGGCCGGTCCCCCAGAGTCAGCAGCAACTGGCCGATGCGGCGGCGGACTTCGAGGGGCAGCTCGCGGTCGTCGTTCGCGTACTGGTTCTCGAAGTAGGGCAGCAGCGAGCGGTACTCGGCCAGGGCCGCGGCCGGTTCGCCGAGCTGCTCCAGGCACTGCGCGGCCTCGTAGCGGAACCGCAGGGACCGCGGGTCGCCGGCGCCGGACTCGCGCGCGTACTCGTCGGCGAGCCGGCGCAGTTCGGGCAGGGCCCGCCGGTACTGGCCGTCGTCCATCAGCGTGGCCGCGTACTGCTTGCGCAGGGAGCGGACCACGGGGGAGTTCTCCCCGTGCTCCGAGGCGGCCGCGGGCAGGATCCCGCCGAGGATGTCCACGGCCTGGGTGAGCCGGCCCTCGTCGAGCAGCCGCTTGACCTCCTCCACCGCCCCGGCCACGTCGGCGCGGCCGGGCAGCGGCGGCACCGGGACGGAGGCGGGGGCCGCCGCCCGGTCCGGCCAGGGCGCGTGCGGGCGGACGAAGGGCCGGGTGGGGTCCAGGGGCCCGGCGCCGGCCGCGGCGGCCGTGCGCCCCGGGAGCAGCGGGGCCAGGGCCTCGTACACCTCCTGCGCGGAGCCGGGGCGGTGCTGCGGGTCCTTGGACAGCAGCCGCAGCACCAGGTCCTCCAGCAGCTGCGGCACCTCGGGGCGCAGCCGGCGCACCGGGACCGGGGGCTCGTACAGGTGCCGGTGGAGCACGCCGAGGGCGGTGGAGCCGGCGAAGGGGACCCCGCCGCTGAGGAGTTCGTGGAGGACCACGCCGAGGGCGTAGAGGTCGGTGGCCGGGCCGACGGCCCCGCCCATCGCCTGCTCGGGGGCCATGTACGCGGGGCTGCCGATGGGGGAGCCGGTGTGCGTCAGGCGGGTGGTGTCGGAGTCCATGACGGAGGCCACGCCGAGGTCGAGCACGACGACCGAGCCGTCCGGGCGGACCATCACGTTGCGCGGCTTGAGGTCGCGGTGGACGATCGGCACCGCGTGCACCGCGGAGAGCGCGGCGCACAGCTGCGCGGCCACGGAGACCGCCCAGGGCCAGGGGTAGGGGTCGTGCTCGGCGAGGTGGTCGGCGAGGTCGGCGCCCTCGACGTACTGCATGACGAGGTAGAGGTCGTCCACGTCGCTGCCGGCGTCGTGGACGGTGACCAGGCCGGGGTGGTCGACCTGGGCGGTGACGCGGCACTCGCGCACGAAGCGCCGCTTCATCTCCTCGGCGGCGGTGGCCCCGGGGCCGGTGACCTTGTCGGGGCGCAGCAGCTTGACGGCGACCCGCCGGTCGAGCCGCTGGTCGTACGCCGTCCAGACCTGGCCCATACCGCCCTGCCCGAGCAGGGTGGCGAGCTGGTACCGGTCCGCGATGACGCGTCCGCTCACTGGTCGCGCTCCTGGCGGCGCAGCAGCTCGCTGAGCTCGTCGAGTTCGGCGCGGACCTGCCCGATGCGGCGGGGCCCGGCGGGGTGCTGCGGGGCCGGGGGCTGGGGGGCGGGGGTCTGGTGCTGCTGCGGCACGGGCGTGTGGTGGGGCTGCGGCGGTACGGGCGTGTGCTGCGGGGGCGGGCCGGGGACGGGGGTGTGCTGGGCGGGCTGCACGGAGACCGCCGGGTATCCGTACCCCGGCTGGGGGGCCTGGACCTGGGCCGGGGGCTGCGGGCCCGGGCCGAGCCGCTCGAAGTGCTTGAGCTCGGCGTACAGGTAGTACGTCAGCACGCCGACGGTGTTGAGGCAGACCCACAGCAGGATGGTGACGGCCGTGCCGTCGCTCATCTCCTGGCTCTCGTCGTCCGGGACCTTCACGCCCGCGTAGATGAGCAGGCCCAGGTTCGACACCAGGGACAGGCCCACCAGCATCCAGTGCAGGGCCCGGCGCGTGACGATCGCAAGCCGCAGCATGGGCGCGAAGTTGAGGAACCCGCAGCTGAGCAGGGTCAGTGCGGAGAAGAGCGCGCGCAGCGCGGCCAGAGTGCTGCCGGCGGGGCGCCCCGGCTGCCGGGGGGCATGGCCTTGGCCGTGCATTGCTGCTCCTGACGGGTACGTGCCGGTTCGGGCGGGTCTGGGCTGGTGTGCGGTCCGGGCGGCGGACGACACCGGACGGACGGTCTCTTGAGCGTATACAGGGACGCCGACAGCGGGCCCCGGTTGTACCGAACCGTTGCGGAACCGAACCGTTGCGGGGCCGGACCGTTGCGCGGCCGTCAGGCCGGCACGCTGCCGTCGCCCAGCCCGTCGTACAGCCCCTGGACGAGCTGCTCCCCGAGCCGGCCGGCGGTCCGCAGGGCCTCCTCGAACTCGGCGAGGGCGCGGAACCGCTCGCCGTAGCGCTGCTGTTCGGCGGGCGGCAGCCGGGGCAGCTGGAGCCGGCGGGCGTCGAGCCGGCTGGCGGTGGAGGCGTAGCTGCTGGCCTGGCGGTGGTTGGCGGTGCCGCGCAGGAAGCCGGCCAGGAACCAGGGGTCGAGCGCGGCCGGATCGGGGCGCAGCAGCTGGAGGTTGCGCCCCAGCGGCTCCCCGGCGCCGGCGGCGTCGACGACCCGGACCGCGGATCCGGCGCCGACCACGGGCACGACCACGTCCCCGGCCTCGGTGAGCACGGGCTCCTCGGCGGCCCCGGCGGAGAGGATCACCAGGGCGCCTGCGCGGGCGAGTTCGCCGAGGGTGGTGGTGGTGCGGGTGAGGGCCCCGGGCGCGGGGGGCGCCCCGGCGGGGGCGCCGGGGGGCGGGGCGAGCCGGGCGGCCAGCGCGAGGGCCGCGTCGAGGCGGGCGCGTACGGAGCCCAGTTCGGCGGCGCCGCCTGCGGCGGCCGGGGGCGGGAGGTAGCGGGCGGGGGTGAGGTCCACGTCGTCGTCGAGGAGTTCGATGACGGGCACGGAGCGGGCCGTGCCGGGTACGGTCTCCAGCCGGCCCGCCTTCCCGAAGGCGGCCCAGGCCTCGGTGACGGCGCGGTGCACGGCGGGCCAGGAGGCCTTGTCCCGGCCGGTGTCCGCTGCGGCGTCCGGGCCGGCGCCCGCGCCCGTACCCGCTCCGATGCCCGCGGTCTCGACGAGGAGCAGTTCGGGGGCGGGCGCGGCGGCGGGGGCGGGCCGGCGCAGCACCCACAGGTGCAGCGGGATCCCGTACGGGGGCGCGGCCCCGGCGGGCAGGGCGATCACGGCGCGCAGGGCGCCGCGGCGCAGCAGGTCGGCGCGGATCCGGCGGCCGGAGCGGCGGGCGGCGGCGGCCGGGGGCATCAGCAGGACGGCGGTGCCGCCCTCGCGGAGCCGGGCCAGGGCGTGCTGGACCCAGGCGAGCTCGGACTCGGTGCGGGCGGGGAAGCCGTACTCCCAGCGCGGGTCGTAGGCCAGCTCCTCGTGCCCCCAGTTGCGCTCGTTGAAGGGCGGGTGGCAGAGCACGGCGTCGGCGCGCAGGGCGGGGAAGGCGTCGGCGCGCAGGCTGTCGGCGGCCGCGGTGCGCACGGCCGCGTCCCCGTGCAGGGCCAGCCGCAGGGCGGTGAGGGCGGCCAGCTCGGGCTGGGCGTCCTGGCCGTGGAGGGCGGCGGCCCGGGGGACGGCGCGCAGCAGTCCGCCGGTGCCGCAGGCCGGGTCCAGGACGGTGAGGGGGGCCGCTGCGGCGCCCGCGGGGGCGGCGAGGGCGGCCATCAGCTCGGCGGGGCCGGGCGGGGTCAGCGTGTACTGGCGGGGGTTGGCGTCGAGGTGGCGGCCGAGGAGGAACTCGAAGGCCTGGCGGGCGCCCAGTTCGGCGGCGAGCTCGGCGGCCCCGCGCAGCAGGGGGACGGCAGCGGCCGGGATGCCGGCGGCCGGGACCGGGTGCGCGGGGCCGAAGCGGGCGGTGAGCACCTGGTCGAGCACGGCGGGGAGGCGGGCCGCGAACTCCTCGTCGGAGGCGCGCGCGGGGGCCGCGCCCGCGCCGCTGCCGCCGCCCGCGCCGCCGGCCAGCTCCAGCCAGTCGGTGGGGCGGTCCCGTACGACGAGCAGGGCGCAGCCGGCGTGCACGAGGGCGGTGACGGCCCCGCCGGGGTGGCCGGACAGCTGCTGCCAGACGCGCTCGCGCAGCGGGACCTCGGCGAGCTTGCCCTGGTCGCGCAGCCACCGCTCGACCTCGGCGAGGGCGAAGGAGGGGCTGGTCTCGGTGCCGCCCGCGGGCTTGGGGAAGTCGGCGTGGCGGCGGCGCCAGTTGCTGACGGCGGCCCGGCCGACCCCGGCGAGCCGCGCGATCTCGGCGGCGGTCACCTCGGTTCCGGCGGTTCCGGCGGTTCCGGCGGTTCCGGCGGTGGGCTGCTCCCCGTGGTCCGGCACTGTGCTCGCTCCCTGTCAGGCGTCGGGCGTCCCGCGCTGTGCGCCGAGCATACCCGTACACATCCGAGAACCCTCTTCACGGCGTGAATCAATGAATCCCCGTGAGTCTTGTTGACTCGGTTCACAGCTTCTGCTGTGATTGCCTCAGTCTCCCCCACACCGCTCTGCCCGACCCCACCCAGGGAGTTCTCCCATGCGCACCACCACCCTCACGGCCACGGCCCTCGTCTCCGCCGCCCTGCTCGGGCTCACCGCGTGCGGCGGTGCCGGGAGCGGCAAGACGTCCGGCACCCCCGGCTCCGGCACCGGCTCCGGTTCCAAGCCGTCCGCGTCCGCCGAGCCCGCGCCGTACGCGGACCTGACCGGCCCGCAGCTGCTGGAGAAGTCCCTCGCCGCCAGCCGCAAAGCCGCCTCGCTGAGGGTCAAGGGGCAGGTCCTGGAAGAGGGCAAGGCCATGACGATGGACCTGGCCCTCAGCACGAAGGACGAGTGCCGCGGCACCATGCGCACGGCGGACGAGGGCGGCTTCGAGGTGATCAAGTCGGCCGGCACCGCCTACATCAAGGCGGACGAGGCCTTCTACCGCGCCGCGGGCAAGGGCGAGCCGAAGGAGCAGACCGACGCCGTCGTCGCCATGCTCGCGGGCCGCTGGATGAAGGCCCCCGCCTCCTCCCCCGACGCGAAGGACTTCGCCGGGATCTGCGACCTGGACGAGCTGCTGAAGGCCTTCGAGTCCGACACGAAGGGGGCCCGCAAGGGGGCGGTGGCCACCGTCGACGGGCAGAAGGCCGTCACCCTGACCGTGCCCGCCGACGAGGGCACCGCCACCGTCTACGTCGCCGCCGAGGGCGAGCCGTACCTCCTCAAGGCGGTCCAGAAGGGCGGCACCGACCCGGGCGAACTGGCCTTCTCCGACTACGACGAGCCCGTGGACGCCACCCCGCCCGCCGACAAGGACGTCATCGACGTCTCCAAGCTCGGCTGAGCCCCGCCGCCCGGCCGGTGCAGCCGCCCCGCGAGGGGAGGGCGGCTTCACCGGCCGCCGGGCCGGGCATATCCGTCAGGCGTACGACGCACAGGGGGGATCCACATGCACCAGCACGCCCGCATTCGCACCCGCTGCCGCGCGCTCGCCGCGAGCGCCCTCGCCTCCGTCGCCCTGGCAGGACTGACCGCCTGCGGCGGCGGCCCGGACGGCCCCGGGACCGGCAGGTCCGGCACCTCCGACGGCAAACCCGCCGCCACCCCGTCCGCCCCGCCCGAGGCTCCCGCCGAGCCGTTCGCCGAGCTCTCCGGGCCCGAGATCCACGCGAGGGCGTACGAGGCCACGAAGCGGGCCGAGTCCCTGCGGATCGCCGGCCGGGTCCGCTCGGACGGCAAGGAGATGGAGATGGACATCGCCCTGAACCTGAAGGGCGAGTGCGAGGGGACGGTGGTCCTCGGCGGCGGCGGCCGGGCCGAGATCGTCAAGTCCACCGCGTACCTCTACTACAAGGCCGACGAGGCCCTGTACCGCTCGCAGTCGAAGAACATGCCCCGGCGCCAGGTCGACGCGGTGGTCGCCTCGCTCGCGGACCGCTGGCTGAAGATGCGCGCCGACAGCCCCCAGGCCCGGCAGTCGGCGGGCATGTGCGACCTCGGCAAGCTCCTCGGCTCCTTCGGCAGCAGCCCGGTGGCCCGCAAGGGCCGGCTGTCGCAGGTCGGGGGGCAGGAGGCGATGACCGTCACCGCACCGAGCGCGGACGGGGGCACGGAGACGTACTACGTGGCCACGGACGGCAAGCCGTACCTGCTGCGCGCCGCCAAGACCGGCGGGACCGAGCCCGGGGACGTCACCTTCTCCGAGTACGACCGGCCGGTGGACGTCTCACCGCCCGCCGACAAGGACGTCGTCGACGCCGACAAGCTGCGCGGCGCGGGGCGCACGGCCTGACGGACGGCCCGGCGCACGGCCCGGCCTCGACTCCCGGCCCCGGTCCCGCCCGCCCGCCCTCAGCGGGCCAGGCGGGCCGGGGCCCGGGTCGGGCTGCCGCCCTCCGGCAGCCGCTGCTGCGGGCAGCGCTCCAGCACCCGCTTCATCGCGTCCCGCTCCGAACGGGTCACCCACAGCCCGTACTTGCCCTTCACCGCGACCTGCGAGGCCACGTACGCGCACCGGTGGGCGCGGTCGGCGGGCAGCCAGGTCGCAGCGTCGCCGTCGCCCTTGCGGCGGTTGGCCGAGGAGTCCACGGCGAGCAGGTTCAGCGGGTCGTTTATGTCGGCAGCCGTAACTGTCTCATCGATCTCTCCGTTATGTGCGCGTACAGCTTGTCTCACACGGGGAGGGTGGCTTGCACGCGATGGAGTCAGAGGACACGGGTACCGGCACCGAGACACCGGTACTGCTGCACCGGACAACACTCGGCCATGCAGTTCCCTTCGATGGGGACGCGGTGCTTCGGCGAGCCGGCGCCGACAAGGGCAGACCCTTCATCCTCGGGCCGGACGGCACCTACGACCTCCACCTCAACCGCTTCCTCCGCGACCTGGAGCACTGGGGCGTGCGATCGGAGAACAGCCGCATCGCCTACAGCACCGACGTCATGCTCTACTGCCGCTTCCTCCACGAGTCCCGGGGCGGCAAGTCCATCTGGGACACGGACGGCGCCGACCTCCGTGCATACAAGGCCGTACGCCTGCACGGCGACGGACCGGGCAGCGTGTCCGTGGCGACCTGGAACCGTTCCATCGCCGCGCTCGACAAGTGGGTGCAGTGGTCGCTGTGCGAGGAACTGCTGTCAGCGGAGCCGTTCCGGTACGTCGACAAGACCGTGGTGTCGCCGCAGGGACCGCAGCGAGTACGAGTCAACGCGGACGCCGAGCCCGAGACGCCCCGGCAGCCGATCCGGTTCCTGTCGCACGAGGACTTCATGCTCTGGCGGGACGTCGGCCTGCGAGGACTGCTGCCGGACGGCTCCCCGGACGCCAAGTGGCGTGGGCGCAACGGCGAACGCAACGCTCTCTTCGCCGATCTCCTGGTGTGCACCGGCATGCGGTTGGGCGAGGCCGCGAGCCTGCTGACGACGGAACTGCCGCCGGTGACCGGCAGACGTCTGATCGGCGACATCACCGTCTCGGCCGCCGTGGCAAAGCGCGGCAAGGCACGCACGGTGTACGTCCGTCCCCGGGTGGCCCGCGACCTGCACCACTACGTCGGTATCGAGCGGGACGAGCTGGTGCAGCGACGAGGCGTCCAGAACGTGTACGAGGCGCTTGCGGACCGTCTGCCGGTACGTCGGGCGAACCGGCACGCGCTCGTAGTCGAAAACGGATCCAGCTGGTCCTACTCGCGTATCGGCGCGGCGGACCGGGCACGGCTCGTCCAGGTCGACGGTCGAGGAGGAGTGGTCGGCCCCCTCTGTCTGTGGCTCGGTGAGAACGGGTTGCCGCTGCGGCGCAGTACCTGGCAGTCGGTCTTCCAACGGGCGAACGAGCGGTGTGCCGCCTTCGGGCTCGATTTCGACGTCCACCCGCACACCCTGCGGCACACGTTCGCGGTGCACATGCTCGGCCTCCTGCTGCGGCAGACCGTCCGGGCGCTCGGCATGCGCGAGGACCGCCGATTCACCCACGCGGAGGTGAAGCGCCTGCTCATCGGCAACCCTCTGCGCAAGCTCCAGCTCCTGCTCGGCCATCGCCACGAAGCGACCGTCTACTCGTACCTCGACGTGCTTGACGAGGCCCAGGAGATCGTGCTCGCGGCACTCGGCGACTGGGACGAACAGGCCGCCGCCTTCGAGCGGATCAGCTTGAACGCGGAGGAGAATCGGTGAGCCCGCGCCGCGTCCGCTTCCCTGCCGCTGTCGAGACCCCCGCCGCGGCCGCGCCCGTACCGACGATCGGTCCGGTGATCTTCACCGTGGATCTCAATGGAAGTCCCGAGAGTATCGACCTGTCAGGACTCCCGTGTCCGCGTCTCACCCGAGCTCTCGGCACTGCACTCGCTGAAGTCGTCAGCGCTCCCGGCACCCTGCGTGACCGGAATGGCGTCCGCTATGTCGTCAAACGCATTCGGGAGTTTGTCCAGTTCACGGCCGCCGCTCTCCCGGACTTCGCCGCCGACCTGCGTCTGAGTGACCTGAAGCCCGATCTCCTGGACGCGTTCGAGACGCGCCTGATCGCTCAGTACGGAGAGACGAGCAAGGAGCCGTACCTCACCATGACGTACCTCGTGCGGCTGCTGAAGCTGGTGCACGAGGCGCACCCCGACGCCTTCGGGGCCGCGTTTCACGCCCGTCTGGGCTTCACGTCGGCATCGGCCCACCGGGCGTCGAAGCCTCTCGACGCGTATCCGTTCCCAGTGCTCGACGCATTGGAGACCGCTGCCAGGGACGATGTCGCCCGCATCCGCGACCGAATCCTGGAGGGTGAGAAGCTGGCAGCTACGGGCCGCGACCCGCGCCAGCACGGATGGGACCGGCTGGAGAACATCCTCTGGTACATCGCCCACCACGGCCCGCTGACCCCCGACGACGCCTCGTACAAGATCCTGCGGTCCTGGGGCGGAAGAGAAGAACTCAACGGTCGTCTCCATCTCACCGCAAGGGACCTGGTGCCTTTCCTGCTCCTGCTCGCCTGCCAGACGGGCATGGAACCCGAGTGCATCCGACAGCTGCGCTCCGACTGCCTGGCGAGTCCGGCACGCGGCTACGTCAGCATTGCCTACGTCAAGAAGCGCGCCCCGGGTTCCACGCACAAGACGGTCAGGGTCACCGATGGCGGCTCGCTGCGCTTCCCCGGTGGCGTGATCCGACTGGCCCTACGTCTGACGAAACGCACCCGCGAGCTGATCGGCAGCGACGCCCTGTGGTGCGACGTCGGTCGTCACGGGCAGGCCCGGTCATCCTTCGACGGTCCGCAAGGATCGGCCATGAGCCGGCAGTGGATGTCCGAGCATGGGCTCGACCGCCTCACCGACCGCGACGGCGGGCCGGTCGCCCTGGACCTGCGGCGGGTACGCAAGACCGTCAAGTCCCGTCAGTACCTGCGCGCCGGCGGGGCCCTTGAGGACTTCGCCTCCGGCCACACCCGGCCGGTCGCCGCGAAGCATTACGCGGACATCGGCGCGCACGAGGAGACCCACGAGCAGGCAGTGGAGGCGGGCCTTAAGCAGGCGCTCGGCGCGGCGCTTTCACCACCTGTAGTGCTGTCCGACGACGGCGCACGACTCGACGACGGCCAGGCGGCGCTGACCACGCGGGAGATCGAGTCGGCGCTCTCCGGCGAGCAGGACGTATGGCTCGCCTCCTGCCGTGACTTCTTCGCCTCACCGTTCGCGCGCAAGCCCGGGGCGGCCTGCCCCGTCCCGGCCTGGGGCTGCCTGGAATGCCCGAACGCGGTGTTCACCAGCCGCCACCTGCCGAGCCTGCTGTCCTTCCTGGACTTCCTGGAGCGACAGCGCGAGGGGTATCCGGCCGCTGAGTGGACCGCGCGGTTCGGTCTCGCGTGGGATCGCATCGTCCACGGTGTCCGCGCCCGATTCAGTACGCGTCAGATCGCCACGGCGCAGGCCATCGCCGAGGGCGGCAGCGATCACCTGCTGCTGCCCGCGTCGTTCCTGGAGGTCATCGCATGACCGCCGTCCCCAAGCCACGAACCGGTGATCACGACCTGTCCTCGGCCTCGGAGTACGTGCTCCCGGAGCGGCTCACTCTGGGCCTGCCGAGCCGAGGTCCGCTCCTGTCCGAGGACGTCTGGGACCTGCGGTGCGTGCTGCCCCGCACCTGGCGGACGTGGCGGCTCGACTTCACGCAGATCGGCGATCCGCTGACACGGCGTACGGCCAAGGAGTACGTCGCCTCCCGCCTCCACCGGGGCTCCCTGGGCCTCGGCCCCATGAAGGCCACAGCAGCGGCCGGAGAGCTGCGCGTCTTCATCGCCGTGATGAACGACCTTCGGGAGATGGGCGCCCCACGGTTGGCCGCCGTCAGCCGCACCCACCTGAACGCCGTGCTGACGAGGTGGAGGCCCAGCCCGGGCAATGCCGTCCGTAACATCACGCTTCTCAAGCACCTGGCTGCCCACGGGCCGTTCCTGTCCCAGGACCGGCTGAACGTCCTGCCCTGGAACGGCCGCAGTGCCTATGCCGTCGCCGGGGTGCGGCGGGTCAAGGGAGAGAACGCCACCCCACGCATCCCCGAGGAGGTCCTCGCGCCGCTGCTGCGGGCAGCGCTCTTCTACGTGGAGAAGGCCAGCGGCGACGTCCTCGCCGCCCAGCGGGAGGTCTCCGCGCTCGAAGCAGCGCGCAAGGGCCAGAACCTCGGCCACGGCCAGGCACGCGAAAGGGTTCTGGCCCTTATCTCCGAACGCCGAGCGGCCGGTCGAGGCATCCCCGCGCTCCCCCGCGAGACCGCGCACACCGTCCCCGACGCCGTCACCGTCGACGGCGTACCGCAGAGCCCCAACCACCGCCTCGTCTCCCTTCTGAGCGGCTGCGGCAACTCTGCACATCTCCGACCGTTGATGGCCCAGGCCGGCGAGGACATCGGCTACGAGGAAGGCGGCCTGGACACTCCGATGTCCGAGTGGCCGACCACCGGCAGGCCGTGGCGCCCACGACTCAGCCCCTTCACGTTGGCCAACGAGCTGTCCTTCCTGCGAACGGCGTGCTGGATCGTCATCGCTTACCTGTCAGGGATGCGGGACGTGGAAGTTCGTGAGCTGGACCGCGACTGCGCCACTACCGAAACCGGCGCCGACGGGCGGCCCCGGTACAAACTCCGCGGACGGGTCTACAAGGGGAAGGACCGCAAGCTCAGCGGGGACGAGGCAGAGTGGGTGGTCCTCGATGTCGTACACAGGGCTGTCGCCGTTCTCAGGGAGATCAACGACGACCCGGGCCACCTCTTCGGCTACGACGGTGGCGGCCGCAACGGGTACGTACTCCTCAGCAACATGCCCCGGCGCATCAGAGCCTTCCGCGACCACCTCAACGATCTCTTCAGCACGGCGGATGAGCTCTACATCCCGCTGACGACAACGCCCCCGGACGCGCACTCACCGGACGCAGAAGACGAGGTCGAGGAAGACGCGCCAGAGCCCACGGCGCTTCCCTGGGCCTTCGACACCAGGCAGTTCCGGCGCAGTCTCGCCTGGCACATCGCCCACCAGCCCTTCGGCGTGGTCGCGGGCGCCCGCCAGTACAAGCACGCCGCGATCACCATGTTCGAGGGATACGCGGGAACCTCCGCCTCCGGCTTCGCCGACGAGGTCGCCGCCGAGGAAGCCGTTGCCAAGCTCGACTACGTCGAGGACCTCTACCACGACTGGAACGAGGGCGGTCGTTCCGCAGGTGGCGCCGCCCAGCGCATCGAGGCCGAGTTCGACCGCATCCGCCGTGAACTCGGGGACCTGCCGGGCGCGGTGGCCAGCCCGTCCCGGCTGAGGACGCTGCTGCAACACCTGACGAAGACCCTGCACCCCGGCGTCCTGAACGACTGCTTCTACCAGGCGGAGACGGCCGTGTGCCGCAAGCGGGCCAAGCCACTGGGACGCCCCGTCCCCATGCTCGACATGTGCATGCGCTGCCCCAACTCGCGGCGCTCCGCCGTCCATCTGCCTCGCCTGGAGCGGGCACACGACATGGCACAAGCAGAACTGGGCGAGGCAACCGACCTCCCGCGACTCCAGCACCTCGCCATCACCGAGCACCTGGCCACGCTCACCCACCTGATCGCCGAGATCAACCACGAGGACACCCGCCGATGACGGATTCCACGAACGAAACCCTCCTGACCGTCCGCACAGCCTTCGCCCGCCTGGCCCGGGAGAACCCCGGCCTGACCGACATCGATCACAAGATCATGCGCGCCTTCGAGCAGCTCATGCTCGGCCGCCCCGAGATCACCGATGGCCAGACATCGGCGGTGAACATCTGCGCCGAAGCCGGCGTCTCCAGGGCCTCGTACTACCGATCTCCCGTCGCCGCAGTGATCAAGGGGATTCTCAGCTCTCCCGAGGCCAGGCGTCCGGAGTCCGACGAGCTCAGGCAGGAGATCACCCGCCTGAAACAGTCCGAGCGGGAGCTCCGGAAGGAGAAGGCGGACGAGATCAGGGAACTGCGTGCCACCGTCGCGGCGTACGCGAACCAGATCCAGGTCCTGGCCCTCAGGAACGCGGAGCTGGAGGCGGATGCCCGTCGGCTCCAGGGTCAACTTGCCAGGGGACAAGCAAGTGTGGTCAGGCAGCTCAACCGCCTGGACACACGCGACGAGCCTCCTCTCTGTCCGACTTGAGTGTTGTCTGCCGGGCAGCCGTAAGAGGCGGAATCAGAAGGGGGGATCGTTGAAGAACGAGCCGGTCTGGGCAGGCACAACCGGCTCGCAAGCACGCTGCTGAAGGAGTGCGACGGCGTCGTTGACGCGCCCCAGGTCGATGAGGTGGTTGGCAAGGTCGTTTCTGTTCGCGGAGGCGTGCTGTTCGAGAACGACAACAGCCTCCTCGATGCGTCCGGCGCCGGCGAGCAGCTCGGCGATGTGCGGCGCCGCGTACGAGGTTCCGCCCTCGGGGTGGGATCGGGCCCGTGCGTCGCTTCGTCGATACGGCCCTGGCGTTCCCGGATGGTGGCAAGCAGCCCGATCGCGTAGTCGGGGTCGAGGCCGCGGCAGCACCATGGGCTGTCACAGCGGTGCTGCGCCGGGATCCGCGCAGCCAGCAGCGCGGCGATGTCTTCGTCCCGGCCTGTTCCTCCGACGATGTCGACCAGCGCGGCGGCGAGAAGGGGGTCTTCGATTCCGGCGCTCAGTCGAGTGACCGCCTCGTCCGTATGCCCGTACCGGGCCAGCAGGCGCGCGAAGAACTCCAGGGGGGACCCTCCCGTGCTCGCATACGGGCGGGACAGAGTGATCGCCTCCTCTGCCCGCCCCCAGCTCTCCAGCAGTTCCGCCTGGTGCCGGGCGGCCGGCCACCAGCCCGTGGCAACGTACGGAGCAAGCACCTCCAACGCCTGGGTTTGCCGACCCTGGTCACCGATCAACCGCGCCCATGCCCGCGCGCAGAACCATTCCCCACAACGAGCCTGGGACTCCACCTCGTCATGGTGGCCGAGCTCAAGAAGCCGGGAGACCAGGAGAGGGGGAATGCAGCCGGACAATGTCCGGGCCTGATGGTCGAGATCAGCAGCGTCCATGACTGCGCACCTTAGCCACCACGTCCGGCGGGGGCTGCGTAGCCCCGGGTCGGGACGGTCATGGGGATGCTGTCAGTCCTGGCACTGCTTCAACATCGTCGCCCTATCCGCTGGCGTCACGGCGAGGTCGTACTTGAGCGCCACCTGGGCGAACCGCACCG
Organism: Streptomyces sp. NPDC038213; assembly: GCF_055600495.1. Classification (NCBI taxonomy): domain Bacteria; kingdom Bacillati; phylum Actinomycetota; class Actinomycetes; order Kitasatosporales; family Streptomycetaceae; genus Streptomyces; species Streptomyces sp. NPDC038213. The sequence goes on along the minus strand of NZ_JBVJYM010000003.1, from coordinate 371,103 downwards.
CGTACGAGCAGCGGATCGCCTTGTTCGGCGGCAGCCAGGACGCCGGGCCCGAGTCCCGCTTGGCGGAGTTCGCGGAGCCCGAGACCGGCAGAAGATTCAGCACGTCGTTGGCCAGCCGCTGCCGCTTCTCCTTGCTCCAGCGGGCCGCGCCCATCTGCCACGCGTAGGACAGCGGCACTACGTGGTCTATTTGGACCTCCGCGGCCTTCGACTTCTTCCAGACGATGTCCTTGCCGGTGTACGGGTCGTACAGGTCCATCGACACGACCACGCAGTCGGAACCGGCGCGGAACCGAACGTTGCGTCCGTGGAGTTTCAGCAAGTCGTTCCGCGTGTCACAGCCGTTCCTCGCCAGCGGTACGCCGTCCGCCGTGTCCATCCACGCGTAGCCGAACTCGCCGCGGTCATAGCCCGTCTTCGGCCCTCGCCCCTTGGTCGGCAGCTTGGAGATCAGCTCATGAGCTGCCGTCTCGTCCTTCTCGGACGAGACGGGGGCCAGCCCCGGCTTCGTGCCGTCGGGCGCGGCCAAAGGGCTGGATCCGTACTTGGCTGACGATGACGAGCCACCGCCCGACGAACCGCCTTCTCCGGAGAGTCCGCCGCCCGTGCAGCCCGCCAGGACCGTCCCGACAACCAGTACAGCCCCGGCATGCAGCACGCCGCTCGTGAGACACCGCCTGGCCACGCGACCACCTCTCCCCTGCGACACACCACCGTGAGACATCTAAACCGCCAACATAAGGTCGTTGGCGAACGCGATCCGCTTGCGGCGCTCCCAGCCCCCGGCCCCCTTCTGCCAGGCGTCCGACAGCGCGACCACGTGGTCGACGTCTATGGAGCCGTCCCCGCGGCGGAACTCCAGCCGGCGGCCCGTGTACGGGTCGCGCTCCAGCACCCCGGAGGCCACCTTGCAGCGGCGGGCGTCCTTGTACCGGGTGTCCTTCAGGTCGCGGGCGAGGATGTCCTCGCGGGTCCCGCAGCCGTTGCCGTCGGTGTCCAGCCAGGCCCGGCCGAACTCCTCGCGCGCGTAACCCGTCTTCGGGGCCCGCCCCTTCACCGTCAGCGCGTCCACCGCGGCCAGCGCCGGGCCGCCGGCCGCGGCGCCCGCCCCGCCCGGCCCCGGCCCGGCCCCCGCACCCCCCTGCCCCGTACAGCCCGCCAGGGCGGCCGCAGCCGTCAGGGCGCAGGCGAGGAGCAGGGCGGCGGAGGCGGGGTGACGGCGCATGGGGCCCGATCCTAGACACCGTGCCGTCCCGGGCTTTTCACCCCCTCGGCGAGCGAAAACCCCGAAGGGCGCGTACCGTCACAAACGGGACACGGAAGGAGCCCTCGCATGGGGATTTTCGACAGGTTCAAGGGTGGCCGGGACAAGGCGAAGGAGATGTCCGACGCCGCCGAGCAGCAGATCAACGAGAAGACCGGCGGCAAGTACGCCGACAAGGTCGACCAGGCCCAGCAGCAGATCGAGACCAAGCTCGGCATCGACGAGGACCCCACCAAGTAGGGCACTTCGGGAGCCGCCCGCGTCCGGCGCGGGCGGCTCCCGGTTTGTCCGGGCCCGGGATCCGGGGATCCGGGACCGCGGTCAGGACCCCAGGATCGTGGTCAGGAACTCCCCGGTCCAGGCGAGCAGTTCGCGTCCGACCAGCGGCTTGCCGCCGATCTTGCCCGTCTTCGGGCGCGGGATCAGCACCTGCGAGGCGGCCGGCTTGAGCACCGCCCCGGGGTAGAGCCGCTTGAGGCGCAGCTCCTGGGACTCCCTCAACTCCACCGGACCGAAGCGGATGTTGCTGCCCTGGAGGGTGATGTCGCCGACCCCGCAGGCCCGCGCGAGCATCCGCAGACCCGCCACCAGCAGCAGGTTCTCCACCGGCTCGGGCAGCTTGCCGTACCGGTCGGTGAGCTCCTCGCGGACCGCCCGGATGTCCTCCTCGGAGTTCGCGGAGGCGATGGCGCGGTAGGCCGCCAGGCGCAGCCGCTCGCCGGGGGCGTAGTCGTGCGGGACGTGCGCGTCGACGGGCAGCTCGATCTTGACCTCCAGCTGCTCCTCCTCCGCGCCCTCCCCGCCGTCCTCCAGGGACTTGCGGTAGTCCGCGACGGCCTCGCCGACCATGCGCACGTACAGGTCGAATCCGACGCCCGCGATGTGGCCGGACTGCTCCCCGCCGAGGAGGTTGCCCGCGCCGCGGATCTCCAGGTCCTTCATGGCCACGTACATGCCCGCGCCCATCTCGGTGTGCTGGGCGATGGTCGCGAGCCGCTCGTGCGCGGTCTCGGTGAGGGGCTTCTCCGGCGGGTACAGGAAGTAGGCGTACCCGCGCTCGCGGCCGCGGCCCACCCGGCCGCGCAGCTGGTGCAGCTGGCTGAGGCCGAAGTTGTCGCCGCGCTCGACGATGAGGGTGTTGGCGTTGGAGATGTCGATGCCCGACTCGACGATCGTCGTGGAGACGAGCACGTCGAACTTCTTCTCCCAGAAGTCGACCACGACCTGCTCCAGGGCCTGTTCCGACATCTGGCCGTGGGCGGTGGCGATCCGCGCCTCGGGCACGATCTCGCGCAGCCTGGCCGCGGCCCGGTCGATGGACTCGACGCGGTTGTGGATGTAGAAGACCTGGCCCTCGCGCAGGAGTTCGCGGCGGATGGCCGCGCCGATCTGCTTCTCCTCGTACGGGCCGACGAACGTGAGGACGGGGTGCCGCTCCTCCGGCGGGGTGGTGATGGTCGACATCTCGCGGATGCCGGTGACCGCCATCTCCAGGGTGCGGGGGATCGGGGTGGCGGACATGGTGAGGACGTCCACGTTGGCGCGGAGCTTCTTCAGCTGCTCCTTGTGCTCGACGCCGAAGCGCTGCTCCTCGTCGACGATGACGAGCCCGAGGTCCTTGAACTTCGTCTCGGAGGAGAACAGCCGGTGGGTGCCGATGACCACGTCCACCGAGCCCTCCTTGAGCCCCTCCAGGGTGGCCTTGGCCTCGGTGTCGGTCTGGAAGCGGGACAGGGCCCGGGTGACCACGGGGAACTGGCTGTAGCGCTCGGAGAAGGTGCCGTAGTGCTGCTGGACGAGCAGGGTGGTGGGCACCAGCACGGCGACCTGCTTGCCGTCCTGCACGGCCTTGAAGGCGGCCCGGACGGCGATCTCGGTCTTTCCGTAGCCGACGTCGCCGCAGATCAGCCGGTCCATCGGGACGGACTTCTCCATGTCCTCCTTGACCTCGGCGATCGTGGTCAGCTGGTCGGGGGTCTCGGCGTACGGGAAGGCGTCCTCCAGCTCCCGCTGCCAGGGGGTGTCGGGGCCGAAGGTGTGCCCGGGGGCCGCCATGCGGGCGCTGTACAGCTTGATGAGGTCGGCCGCGATCTCCTTGACGGCCTTCTTCGCCCGCGCCTTGGTCTTCGTCCAGTCGGCGCCGCCCAGCCGGTGCAGGGTGGGGGCCTCCCCGCCGACGTACTTGGTGACCTGCTCCAGCTGGTCGGTGGGGATGTACAGCCGGTCGCCGGGCTGGCCGCGCTTGGCGGGGGCGTACTCGACGAGCAGGTACTCGCGGGTGGCGCCCTGCACGGTGCGCTGCACCATCTCCAGGTAGCGGCCGACGCCGTGCTGCTCGTGGACGATGTAGTCGCCCGCGGCCAGGGTGAGCGGGTCGATGGTCTTGCGGCGCCGGGTGGGCATCCGGCCCAGGTCCTTGGTGGCGGTGCGCTGGCCGGTCAGGTCGGTCTCGGTGAGCACGGCCAGTTTGAGGACCGGGGCGACGAAGCCGGTGTCGAGGGAGCCGCAGGAGACGTGGACGAGCGCGGGTTCGAAGGCGGCGAGGTCGGCCTCCAGGCGGGCGGGGATGCCCTCGCCGCCGAGCACCTCGACGGTACGGGCGGCCGGGCCGTGGCCCTCGGTCAGGTACGCCGTGCGCCAGCCGTCGGCCAGCCAGCCCTTGGTGTCGGCGAGGGCGCGGGCGGTGTCGCCGCGGTAGGACTCGGCGGCGTGCATGCCGAGCTTGAGGGTGTCGCTGCCGGCCTCCTCGTCGGCGGCGAAGGGGGACACCGACCACCACATCATGCCGAGCTCGCGGGCCCGGTCGCGGACGTCCGCGATGCCCCACAGGGAGGCGGCGCCCACGTCGATGGGGGCGTCGCCGCCGCCCGCGGTGGCGGCCCAGGAGGCCTGGAGGAACTCCTGGCTGGTGGCCACCAGGTCGGAGGCCCGGGTGCGGACCCGCTCGGGGTCGCAGACCACGGCCATCGCCCCGGCGGGCAGCACGTCGAGCAGCAGCTCCATGTCGTCGACGAGGACCGGGGCCAGGGACTCCATGCCCTCGACGGCGATCCCCTCGGCGATCTTGCCGAGGAGCTCGCCCAGCTCGGGGTGGGCCGCGGCCAGCTCCGCGGCCCGCGCCCGGACCTCCGGGGTCAGCAGCAGCTCGCGGCAGGGCGCGGCCCACAGCCCGTGCTCGGCCACCTCCAGGGAGCGCTGGTCGGCGACCTTGAAGTAGCGGATCTCCTCGACCTCGTCACCCCAGAACTCGATGCGCAGCGGGTGCTCCTCGGTGGGCGGGAACACGTCGAGGATCCCGCCGCGCACGGCGAACTCCCCGCGCTTCTCCACCAGCTCCACCCGGGCGTACGCGGCGGCCGCCAGGGCCTCGGTGACCTCGCCGAGGTCGGCGCTCTCCCCCTGCCGCAGGGCCACCGGCACCAGGTCGCCCAGCCCCTTGACCTGCGGCTGGAGCACGGACCGGATCGGGGCCACGACCACCGAGACGGGGCCCGCGGCCGGGTCGTCCTTGCCGGGGTGCGCGAGCCGGCGCAGTACGGCCAGCCGACGGCCGACGGTGTCGCTGCGGGGCGAGAGCCGCTCGTGCGGCAGGGTCTCCCAGGACGGGTAGTCCACGACGGTGTGCGCGAGGTCCGCGGGCATCAGCGAGCGCAGCGCGGCGGCCAGGTCCTCGGCCTCGCGGCCGGTGGCGGTGACGGCGAGCACGGTCCGCCCGGTCCGCCGGGCCAGCGCGGCCACCGCGAAGGGCCGCGCGGCAGCGGGCCCGACGAGGTCGACGTGCATGCGGTTGCCGTCGCCGGCGGCCTTGACGGCCTCGTCCAGCGCGGGATCCTGGATGACGGCGTCGAGCAGTCCGTGCAGGCTCATGAGGAGGCTTTCCATCCGTGGTGGTCGGCGGTTCTTCCGGGACCGGGCCCCGGTTGCGCACCCGGTCGTCGCCTCGCGAAGAGGCCACGCGAAGCACCCGACACGTGGCACGGGCCGGGGCCTCCCACCCTACGGCGCCGCCGCCCAGCCCGCGCGTGGGAATGCCGTCACTCCGGAATCTCCGACGATCCCGACGATCCCGGGTTCGCCGAGGCCTTCGGGCCGAGTACCCCGGAGCAGACGTGACCCGCGACCAGTACATCCCTCTCTACGACGTGCCCGTCCTGGCCGTCTGAGGCGGGGCGCAGAGACCCCGGCCCGCACCGTGCGGGCCGGGGTCCTTCGCGTTCCCGGGCGGGGGGAGGCGAAAAAACGTGCGGATGCGTGTCAACCGGGGGGCGGGGCCCGTGCGTATACCCGGTGAGACCTGTCCACCACCGGGAGCCGTTTTGACCGTCGAGGAGTTCGAGGAGTTCTACGCTCACTCGGCCCAGCAGCTGGTGGGACAGGTGTACCTGATGACCGGCGACCTGCACGAGGCGCAGGACGTGGTCCAGGAGGCCTTCGTGCGGGCCTGGGACCGCCGGGCCAGGATCAGCCGGGACCTGGGGCCGCAGGCGTGGATCCGTACGGTGGCCTGGCGGCTGGCCGTGAGCCGGCGGCGGCGCCGTCGGGTGTCCGCGGAGGCCTGGCGGCGGCACGGGGCGCCCGGGGCCGCCCCGGCCCCGGAGCCCGGGACCGTGGCCCTGGTCGAGGCGCTGCGCGGGCTGCCGGAGCGGCAGCGGCGGGTGGCCGTCCTGCACTACGTGTGCGACCTGTCGGTGGAGCAGGTCGCCGCCGAGACGGGGATCTCCGCCGGAACCGTCAAGACCCACCTGTCCCGTGCCCGGGCCGCGCTGCGGCCCCGTCTGGAGGAGACCGCCGATGTCTGATCCGCTCGCCGAGGCGCTGAAGGGCGCCGCGCGGGAGGCCGGGAGGCTGGCCGTGCCCGCGGACGTGTCGGAGGTGGTGCGGCGCGGCAGCCGGCGGCGGCGCAGGCGGCTCGCGCTGCTCGCCGCGGGGGCCGTGTGCGTGCTCGCCGCGGGCGGGGTGCTGGGCGGCCTGGCGCTGGGGGCGCAGCCGGAGCTCGTGCGGCCTGCGGGTCCGGGGCCGGACCGGCAGGGGCAGCAGCAGCCGGAGCTGCCCTCGGAATCGGGCACGGCACCGCCGGTCGCACCGGGCTCGGGTACGCCCTCGGGCTCGGGTACGCCCTCGGGCTCGGGGGATCCTTCGGGGTCCGGGGAGCCGTCGGGGGCGGACGGCTCCTCCGGTGCCGGGGACCCGTCCGGGTCCGGGGACCCCTCGGGGGCCGGAACGCCCTCGGGGTCCGGGGCGCCCTCGGGTACGGGCCCGGGGGCGGACTCCGGGGCCGGGGCGTCCTCGCCGTCGTACGGGCCGCCGCCGACCGCGACGGCCGCCGGTGCCGCGGCCGGTCCGGCGGGCTCGCCTTCGCCTCCCGGGTCCACCTCGGCGTACGGTTCGACGGCGGGCCCGCTCCGGGGCCCGACCACGACGGCCGTCCCGCCCAGCACCGACGGTGCGTACCACCCGACCTTCCCGCCGGCCGGCTGAACCGAGGACCCCGCACATGCCCACCCCCTCCCGCCTCCCCGATTCCGCCGCGCCCGAGTCCCCCGACCACAGCGGCACCACCGCCGCGGCCGCACCCCCGCTGCCCGGGCCGCGGCCCGCCCCGGCCGGCGGACCCCGGCCGCAGGGGGCGCGGCCGGTCCGGGACTGGGTGCCGTACACCCCGTACGCCCTGGCCGGGCTGCTCTTCGCCGCGTACACGGCGCTCAGCGTGCTGCGGTACCGGCGGCTGGAGACGATGTCCTGGGACCTCGGGATCTTCGAGCAGGCGATCCGCGGGTACGCGCACCTCCAGGCGCCGGTGTCCGACCTCAAGGGCCCGGGCACGCACATACTCGGCGACCACTTCAGCCCGGTCACCGCCCTGATCGCCCCCGCGTACCGGCTCTTCCCCTCCCCCGTCACCCTCCTCGTGGTGCAGGCCGCCCTGTTCGCGCTGGCCGCGATACCCGTCACCCGGGCCTCCCAGCGGCTGCTGGGGCCCGGGCGGGGGCTCGCGATCGGGGTGGCCTTCGGGCTGTCCTGGGGGATCCAGCGGGCGGTGGAGTTCGACTTCCACGAGATCTGCTTCGCGGTGCCGCTGCTCGCCTTCTCCCTGGAGGCCCTGCTCGCCCGCCGCCACCGGGCCGCCCTGCTGTGGGCCCTGCCGCTGGTCCTCGTCAAGGAGGACCTCGGGGTGACGGTGGCCGCCCTCGCCCTCGTGGTGGCCCTGCGCGCCTGGAGAAACGATCCTCGGGCCGCCCGCTGGGCCCTCGCGGCCGCCGCCTTCGGGATCGTCGCCGCCGTCCTGACCTTCTTCGTCCTCATCCCCGCCTTCAACACCGGCGGCGACTACGACTACTGGAACAAGATCCAGGACGCCCGCGGCCCCCTCGACGGGCTCGGCACCAAGCTCCGCACCCTGCTGTGGGTACTGCTCCCCACCACCGCCCTGCTCGCCCTGCGCTCGCCCCTGCTGCTGGTGGCCCTGCCCACCCTCGGCTGGCGCATGGTCTCCGGCGACGACCACTACTGGGGCACGGACTGGCACTACAACGCCGTCCTGATGCCCGTGGTCCTGCTCGCCCTCGTCGACGCCGTCGACCGCTCCCGGCGCAGCTCCCGGCCCTGGCTGCGCTCCGCCGCCCTCCAGCTGCCCGCCGCCGCGGCCGCCGCCGCCCTGGCCCTGACCCCCTCGCTGCCGCTGGGCACCCTGACCGAGGGCCGCACGTACGAGAAGACGCAGCGCGTCACCGAGATCGAGGAGCTGTTCGCGCGGATCCCCGACGGCGCGAGCGTGGAGGCGGACATCGCGCCGATCTCGCGGCTGGCCTCCCGCTGCCGGGTCTTCTGGATCGGCGGGGCCAAGGACGAGGTGCCCGACTGGATCGTCTTCGACAACTCCACCGACTGGGTCCCCGACCCCCTCGGCTACGCCCGCCAGCTGCACCCCTCGGCCGAGTACGTCCGGGCCGGCACCGCCCACGGGTTCGTGCTCCTCAAGCGCACCGGCTGACGGCGGCCGCACCGGACGCCGCACCCCGTACGCGGAGGGGCCCGGTCCGCCGCGTACGGCGTACCGGGCCCCGCTGCTCCCCCGACCCGCGGCTCAGTCGGTCGCGATGGCGTTCAGGACGTTCATCCGGCCGGCCCTGAAGGCCGGGACCAGGGCGGCGGCCAGACCCACGAAGGCCGAGCCGACGAACACGGTCAGGATGGTCGGCCAGGGGATCTCGAGCACGTTCAGGCCCTCCAGCGCGAGGAGCTGCTGGGCCGCGGCCCCCCAGGTCATGCCCAGCCCCAGCCCCAGCAGGGCGCCGAAGAGGGCGATGACCACCGACTCCAGGCGGATCATGCGGCGCAGCTGGCGGCGGGAGAGGCCGATGGCGCGCATCAGGCCGATCTCGCGGGTCCGCTCGACCACCGACAGGGCCAGGGTGTTCACCACGCCCAGCACCGCGACGATGATCGCGAGGGCCAGGAGCCCGTACACCATGTTGAGCAGCTGGCCGACCTGGTCCTTCAGGTCCTGCTTGTAGTCGGCCTGGTCGAGCACCTTGTACTGCGGGTAGGCGGCCAGGGCCGTCTTGAGCTGCTCGTACGTGGCGTCGGCCGTGCCCTCCTCGGCCTTGGCGAGCAGCATGAACGGGCGGGGCATCCGGTCGGCGGACAGGTACCGCTCGGCCGTGGCCGTGCTGACGTACATGGCGCCCTTGTCGAGGTTGCCGCTGTCGGAGGCGATGGCGGCCACCCGCAGGGAGGCGGTCTCGCCGCCCTTGAAGGCGACCTTGAGCCGGTCGCCGACCCTGACCTTGTGCGCGTCGGCGTAGAGCGAGCCGACGGCGATGGCGTCCTTGCCGTAGGCGTCGGCGTGCTTGCCGGCGACCATCTCGCGGCGGACGTCCTCGGCGTAGGTCGGGTCGGTGGTGCTGAGGCTCTCCTGGACCTTCTTCCCGTCGGGCGAGGTGATCGTGGCGTCGACCCCGCGGTACGCCGTGACGTGGGCCAGGCCCTCGACCTTGCGCATGGCGGCCTCGGTCTGCGGCATCACCGGCTGTCCGGTCTGCGAGGTGACGATGTAGTCGGCGCCCACGGAGCGGTCCAGCTCCTCGGTCGCGGAGGCCACCATCGAGGAGCCGACCACCGACAGGCAGGCCACCAGGGCCAGGCCGATCATCAGGGCGGCGCCGGTGGCGCCGGTGCGGCGCGGGTTGCGCAGGGCGTTGCGCTCGGCGAGGCGGCCGACGGAGCCGAAGGGCCGCAGCACGACCCCGGAGAGCACCTTGACCACGGCGCCCGCCAGCAGCGGGCCGATCACGATGAACCCGACCAGGGTCAGGACCACGCCCAGGCCCAGCCACAGCGAGCCCTTGGCGGCCGCTTCGGCCGCAGTCGTCAGGTAGAGGCAGGCGGCGCCGGACCCGGTGAGGACCAGGCCCAGGACGGCCCGTACGACGCCCGCCTTGCGGTCCATCGGGGAGCCGGAGTCGCGCAGCGCGGCCATCGGGGAGACCTTGCCGGCCCGGCGGGCCGGGACGTACGCGGCGACGACGGTGACGACGATGCCGAGGAACACGCCGAGGGCCGGGGTGGTCCACAGGACGGTCAGGTCGTCGGTGGACAGGTTCATGCCCATCTGGCCCATGAGCTTCATGAGCCCGACGGCCAGGCCCACGCCCGCGCCGACGCCCAGCACCGAGCCGACGATGCCGAGGAGCAGGGCCTCGACGAGCACGGAGCGGTTGACCTGGTCGCGGCCGGCCCCGATGGCGCGCATCAGGCCGATCTCGCGGGTGCGCTGGGCGACCAGCATGGAGAAGGTGTTGAAGATCAGGAAGATGCCGACGAGGAAGGCGATCCCGGCGAAGCCGAGCATCACGTACTTCATCACGTCGAGGAAGGAGCCGATGTCCTTGCGGCCCTCGTCCGCGGACTCCTTGGCGGTCAGCAGCTTGTAGCCGGTGCCCAGTTCGGCGGCGACGGCCTTCTTCAGCTGCTCGTCGGAGACGCCCTCCTTCGCGACCACGTTGATGTGGGTGAACGCGCCGGGCTTGCCGAGCAGGGCCTGCTGGGCGGTGGGGGTGTCGAAGTAGACCACCGCCGCACCGGGGTTGGTCACCTTGAAGGAGGCGATGCCGGAGATCTTCGCGCGGACGTCGCCGGTGACGGCGATGGTGCGCAGCTCGTCACCCAGCTTGAGCCCGTGCTTGTCCGCGGTGTCCGCGTCGACCATCACCTGGGTGGGGCCGCGCGGGGCGTTCCCGGAGGTGATCTCCATCGAACGCAGCTCGTTGGCGTTCCAGTTGGCGGCGATGGTGGGGGCTCCGGTGGTGGAGCCCATGTTCTCGTTGTCCGCGTCCACGACGGTCACCGCGGTGGAGAAGACCACGCCCTCCGCAGACGCGGCGCCCTGCGCCTTCGCCGCCCTGTCCACCGCGGAGGCAGGCAGGGACTCGGGCTTGCCGCGCTGCGGGGTGTCCCCGCCGCCGCCCGCGCCCTTGGGGCTGACGGTGACGTCGGCGGCGCTGACGGCGAAGAGCTTGTCGAAGGTGGTGTTCATGGTGTCCGTGAACACCAGCGTGCCGCAGACGAAGGCCACGGACAGCAGGACCGCGACGGCGGACAGCGCCATGCGCCCCTTGTGCGCGAGGAAGTTGCGCATCGAGGTCTTGAGGACGGTCATGACGTCCGCCCGCGCGCGTCGAAGTCCTTCATGCGGTCGAGGACCTGCTCGGCGGTGGGGTTCTGCATCTCGTCCACGAGCCGGCCGTCGGCGAGGTAGAGCACCCGGTCCGCGTAGGAGGCGGCGACGGGGTCGTGGGTGACCATCACGATGGTCTGGCCGAGCTCGTCCACCGAGCGGCGCAGGAAGCCGAGGACCTCGGCGCCGGCCCGGGAGTCCAGGTTGCCGGTGGGCTCGTCCCCGAAGATGATCTCGGGGCGGGCCGCGAGGGCCCGGGCCACGGCCACGCGCTGCTGCTGGCCGCCGGAGAGCTGGGTGGGCCGGTGCTTCAGGCGCCCGGCCAGGCCCACGGTCTCCACGACCCGGTTCAGCCACTCCGCGTCGGGCTTGCGGCCCGCGATGTCCATCGGGAGCGTGATGTTCTCCAGGGCGTTGAGCGTCGGCAGCAGGTTGAACGCCTGGAATATGAAGCCGATCCGGTCCCGGCGCAGCTGCGTGAGCTTCTTGTCCTTCAGGCCGGTGATCTCGGTGTCGTCCAGGAAGATCTGCCCGCCCGAGACCGTGTCCAGCCCGGCCAGGCAGTGCATCAGCGTGGACTTGCCGGAGCCCGAGGGCCCCATGATCGCGGTGAACTGGCCGCGGAGGATGTCCACGTCCACGTGGTCGAGCGCGACGACCCGGGTCTCCCCCGACCCGTACGCCTTCAGCACCTGGCGCGCCCGCGCGGCGACGGCCGTACGCCCGCCCGTACCCCCGTGCCGGGGAATGGTCACAGCCGTAGTCACGGTTCTTCTCCTCGTTCGATCGTCTGGCGTCTTCGGGAAGTCTGTCCGGGCGGTTCCCCCTGCGCCCTGGTGCCCCTGGGCGTATCGCTCCGGGGGTTAGCCCCACCCCCGCCCTGTAGGAACCAGTTAAGGACACCGTCCGGCCGCTCACGTCCTCCGCCGGGACGAAAGGCCCCTGGGCCGAAGTACGGAAGTCCCCCTAGGGGATGTCCGCCCCTCGGACGAGGCGCTCTCGGGGATTCCCCCGGGCGCCGCCCGGTGAGAAGGTGTCCCGGGCAACTACATGCACAGTGAAAGGACTTCGGTGGGCGCAGGGGAGAGCGGTCCGCACGGCAGCACCGACGGCAGCGCGCACGGCCGCACGCACGGCAGCGCCACCCGGACCGGCCGCGGGGCCGCGCCCGGTGCGGCCCCGCCCGCCGGGCCCGGCCGGCCCGTGGTCGCCGCGATGATGCTCGCCATGGCCCTGGTGGCCCTCGAAGGCACCGTGGTCTCCACCGCCGTACCCCAGATCGTCGGCGACCTCGGCGGGTTCTCCGTCTTCTCCTGGCTCTTCTCCGGCTACCTCCTCGCCGTCACCGTCTCCCTGCCCGTGTACGGCAAGCTGTCCGACGCCCTCGGCCGCAAGCCCGTCCTGCTCTTCGGCGCGGCCCTCTTCCTCCTCGGCTCGGCCCTGTGCGCCGCCGCATGGGACATGGCCGCCCTGATCGCCTTCCGGATCCTCCAGGGACTGGGCGGCGGCGCCCTCCAGGGCACCGTGCAGACCCTGGCCGCCGACCTCTACCCCCTCAGCGAGCGGCCGCGGATCCAGGCCCGGATGTCCAGCGTCTGGGCCGTGTCCGCGGTGGCCGGCCCCGCCCTCGGCGGACTCCTCGCCACGTACGCCGACTGGCGCTGGATCTTCCTCGTCAACCTGCCCGTCGGCGCCCTGACCCTCTGGCTGACCGCCCGCCACCTGCGCGAGCCGCAGCGCGAACGGGCCGCCCGCCGCCCCCTCGACTGGCCCGGCGCCCTCGGCGTGTTCCTCTGCGGCGGGCTGCTGCTCCTCGCCCTGGTGCAGGGCGGGACGGCCTGGCCCTGGCTCTCCGCGCCCTCCCTGGGCCTGTTCGCCGCGACCGCCGTGCTCGCCGCCGCCGTCGTCGCGGTGGAGCGCCGCGCCGCGGACCCGATCCTGCCCGGCTGGGTCTGGCGCCGGCGCACCATCGCCACCGTCAACCTGGCCATGGCGGCGCTCGGCGTGCTGATGATCGCACCCGTGGTCTTCGTGCCCACGTACGCCCAGTCGGTGCTCGGACTCGACGCGGTGGCCGCCGGGCTGGTCATGAGCACCATGACGCTGAGCTGGCCGCTGTCGGCGGCCCTCAGCCAGCACGTCTACCGGCGCATCGGCTTCCGCAACACCGCCGTCCTCGGCATCACCCTCGCCCTGCTGTGCCTGGCCGCCTTCCCGCTGCTCCCCCACCCCGCGCAGCCCTGGCAGCCCGCCCTGCTCATGTTCGCCCTCGGCGCCGCCCTGGGACTCTTCCAACTCCCCCTGATCGTCGGGGTGCAGTCCACCGTCGGCTGGTCGGAGCGCGGCACCACCACCGCGTCCGTGCTCTTCTGCCGCCAGGTCGGCCAGAGCGTCGGCGCGGCCCTCTTCGGGGCCGTCGCCAACGCCACCCTCGCGGCGCGGCTCGCCGGGGCCCCCGTACCCGGAATGCCGGACCACCTCGACGGGGTCGCGCGGGCGCTGGAGCGGCCGGGGGCCCTGGGCGCGGAGGGTACGGAGTACCTGCGGTCGGCGGTGACCGCGGCCGTGGACCACGTCTTCCTCGGCGCCGCCGCCGCGGCCCTCGCCGCCCTCCTCGTCCTCCTCTGCGCGGCCCCGCGCCGCTTCCCCGTCCTCCCCGAGAACTCCTGACGCCCCGAAGGGAGTTGCGGCGGAGCGGGGGCTTGCCGCGGGGCGGGGGCGCGGGGTACCACTGCGGAGACCCGCGCGGCCGGACGGGGGCCACGGCGGACCACCGTGCCACGGCGGACCGCGTGCGGGTGACCGCACCACCTTCACGGGGGAACACGTATGACTGCTGCCCACTGGGCTGCGCTGGGCTCGCTGCTCCTGCTCGCCGCCGCCGGGTACCGCACCCTGCGCACCCGCCCCGAACCGGTCACCGGGCGGGACGGCCGCCTGTCCACCTCCAAGGCCCTCGCCCTGGGCTGGACGGCCGTCCTGCTGTGGATCCTGCTCTTCCTGCTCGGCTACGGGCTCACGGCAGGCGGCGGCACCCGCTGGTTCGAGGGCCCGGACGGCCCGCTCGACCGGCTGACCTCGGTCTACCTGCCGCTGCTCGGCGGCCCGTACGTGGCCCTCATCGGAGCCAAGGGCCTGGTCGGCGCCCGCCTGCGCAACGGCACCCTCGTCAAACCCCCGAAACCGGAAACCCCGTCGACCCTGCTGGCCCCGTCGGCCCTGCTGGCCCCGTCGGCCTTGCCGACCCCAGCGACCTCGCCAGCCCTGCCGACCCCGGTGACTCCGGCGACCCTGTCGGCCCCGTCAGCCTTGCCGACCCCAGCGACCTCGCCAGCCCTGCCGACCCCAGCGGCCCCGGTAGCCCTGCCGACCCCAGAGACCCTGTCGGCCCTGCCGACCCCAGCGGCCCCGGTAGCCCTGCCGACCCCGCCCGGCCGGGTCCCGCCCCGCCGCCGGCTCCCCCTCTCCGAGCTGGTCTCCAACGACAGCGGCCGCACCGATCTGGCCGACCTCCAGTACGTGGCCTTCAACCTGGTGACGATGGCGTACGTCGTCCTCTTCTTCGTCCGCGAGCCGGCGGCCGGGCTGCCGCACCTGCCGGACGAGATCTGGGCCCTGACCGGGGCCCCCGCGGTCGCGTACCTCGCCGGCAAGGCGGCCGGGCCGCCGAATCCGGTGATCACGCGGGTGCGGTGGGAGGGGGACGTGGTGACCGTCGAGGGCGGCGGGTTCACGGACGGGCTCGGCCAGGCGACCGTCACGGTCGACGGCACCCCCCAACCGGCCTCCCTGACCCCGGCCACCGGCGCCCCCTACGCGGCCGACACCTCCCCCACCGCGGCCGCTGGCTCCGCCGAGGCCTCTGCCGGTGCGGCGATCGGCGCACCCGCCCCCGGAACCCTCGTCTTCCCCCGCCCCCGCACCTCCCCACCCACCTTCACGGTGACGGTCACCACCCCCCACGGCCTCCGCAGCGACCCGTACACCTACCCGGGCTCTCCCTGACCCCCACGCCTCAATCGCCGGCGAGGCTAAAAGCCCCCGGGGCTCCGCCCCGGACCCCGTTCCGCGCGCTCCGCGCCCGGTGCGCTCAATCGCCGCGCGGGCTTGATATTGCCGCTGCGCGGCAAATCCAGCCCCGCCAGGGGGTCCCCCCGGACGAAGTCTGGGGGAGTTTGAGGCGCGGGGGTGTGGGGGCGGAGCCCCCGCTTCGGGAAGGGGCGGGGTGGGGAACAGGCCCCGGGCAAGCGGGGGGCGTCAGCCCTCGGCCGGGGTCGGGCGGGACGTCAGGGCGGCAAGGCTGGCCCGGACATGGTCCATATGCGCCCGCACCTCGTCCGCCCGCTCCGCATGTCCCCGCACCACCCCCTCCGTCTCCCGCACGACCCTCTCCTCCCGCACCCGCGCCGCAGCGACCAGCTCCGCGGCCCGCGCCTCCGCGTCCTCCTGCCCGTGCCGCGCCTCCTCCTCCGCACGGGCCCCGGCCCGCCGCGCCTCCGCGAGCCGGTTCTGCGCGTACTCCTCCAGTTCCGCGCAGCGCGCGTCCAGCTCCGCGGCCCGCGCCGCGTACCCCCGCTCGGCCGCCTCCCAGCGCTCCGTGTGCTCCCGCTCCTGCTCGGCCAGCAGGTCGGCCGCCCGCTGCCGGGTCTCCCGCAGCGCCGCCTGCGCCCCGGCGCGCCACTCCTCCGCGTCCCGCCGGGCCGCGGCCCGCAGTTCGTCGGCCTCGTCCGCGGCCCGCTGCAGGCCCTGCCGGGCCCGTACCTCCGTCTGCTCGCGGACCGCGTCCGCATCCGCGCGCGCGAGGTCCGCGAGCCGCTCCGCGCGGGCCTCGCCCGCCGCCCGCAGGTCGGCGGCGTCCGCGCGGGCGGTGATGCCGAGCTCCTCGGACTCCTCCTGGGCGAGGGCGAGGATCCGCCGGGCCCGCTCGGTGAGCAGTTCGTACGACGGCGGGGCCAGCCGGGACACGGCCTCGCGCAGCCGGGCCGCCTCGGCCTCCATCTCCTTGGCGAGGACGGTCAGCCGTGCGGCCCGCTCCCAGGCCTCGTCCCGGCTCGCGGAGAGCCGGGCGATCCGCTGGTCGACCTGCTCCATCCGGTACCCGCGGCCGCGAACGGTCGCGAAACCACGAGGTGACACGGCTGCACACATCCTGGGAGCCCCTCTCTCGGACTGCGGCGCACGGGCGCGGCGGCGCACGGCGCGGCGACGCGCCGCACCGCAGCCGGCCGGGACCGGGGCAGGGTGTGACACGACGGACAACACGGATCCGTTCTAGGATGCGCCATTTGCCGCCGGAAGCCGGAATCCGGACACGCGAAACGGCCGGCACCGCTCGACCAGCCAGGCCCACAGACCTACCGGCCTACAGCAGGCCGTCCCACATCTGCTCCAGCAGCACGGACCACCAGTTCTCCGGCGAGGCAGCGGCCGCCGGGTCCAGCCCGGCCAGGTTGGTCTGGAAGTCGACCGTCCAGCGCCCGGCCTGCTCCGGGGTCAGGTGCATCCGCAGCCGCCACATGTGCCCGAGCATCGCGAGGCAGCGCGCGAACTGCGGGAGGCTGGAGTTCACGAACTGCGGGGCCTGCGGCCCGCCGTCGGGACCGGCCTCCACCGGCACGGCGACGATGTGCGCCGTGCCGTACTGCACGCACAGCGCCTTGCCGAAGTCCGAGCCGACGACGAGGTACGAGGCCGCGTCCGGGGCCGCCTGCACCCCGCGCTGGGCGGCCAGCTCGGCCAGGGTCGGGACGGGCTGCCCCGGGGTCGCCTGCGCCCAGAAGAACGGACCGAAGTCCAGCGGCAGACCCGCCACGACCAGCGTGTGCGCGACGACCTCGGGCACGCCCTGCCGGGACACGGCCCGGTGGTCGTACCGGAACACGCCCTGCGGCCCGAAGGCCCCCACCAGCTCCTGCCCGATGGCCTCCATCGGGATCGCCGGCTGGAGCGGCACCTGCGGCAGCGGGGCCCGCACGGGCGCCGGCCGGGCCGGACCGTCCGCGACCTGGTGCAGCTCGCCCTGGTGGGTGAGCAGGTGGCGCATGCCCTGCTGGCGGCCGGCGTGGTCGGTGCCGTACGGGGCGACGCTCGTGATCCGGACCTGCGGCCAGGTCTCCCGGATCATCCGGGCGCAGTAGCCGCCGGGCAGCTCACAGGACTCCAGCTCGGTGTGGAGCTCCAGCACCTGCTGCGGCGGCACGTTCATGGCGCGCAGCTCGTACAGGATCTGCCACTCCGGGTGCGGGGTGCCGGGCGCCGAGCGGCGGATGAGCTGCTGCTCGGAGCCGTCGGGGCCGCGGTAGCGCAGGACGGCCTGGTAGCCGGGGCCGACCACGGGCACGCCGGGCGCGGGCTGCGGCCCGCCCTGCGGCGGCTGGTGCACGGGCGCGCCGGGCGGACCGGGCGGCGCCGGGACCCCGGCCGGAGCCGGGCCCGCCAGCATCGTGGCGGCGTGGTGGACGTCGCCGCCGGGCGCGCCGGGGGCCCCGGGCGGACCGGGGGGCACCGGCGGACCGGGGGGCGGGGGCACGGAGGGCCCGGCGAGCATGGTCGCCGCGTGCGGCGCGTCCCCGCGGGGGGCGCCGGGCGCACCGGGCGGCCCCGGGGGCGCGGGCGGGCCGGGCGGCGGCGGTACGGGGCCGGGGCCGCCGGTGACCGGCGGACCGGCCAGCATCGTGGCCGCGTGGTGCACCTCGTCCCGGCCGGGGGCTCCCGGCGGGCCGGGCGGCGCGGGCGGCGGCACCGGGCCCGCACCCGCGGCGCCGGGCACCCCGGGCGGACCGGGGGGCACGGGCGGCGGCGGTACGGAACCCGCACCGGGGCCCCCGGCCGGCGCCGGACCCGCGAGCATGGTCGGCGCGTAGTGCGCGTCACCGCCGCCGGGCGCGCGCGGCGCGTCGCCGGACGCCCCGTCGGCCGGGGCGGGGGGATCGGCAGGGGCCGGGCCGGCGACGGCCGGGTTCACGACGGTCCGGGGCAGGCTGCTGCCGCCCGCCATCAGCGTGGTCCTGGCCTCGGGGGCCACTCCGGAACCGCGGTCCTCCTCGGCATCCACGCCCGAGAGCGGGGGCGCGAAGACGGTCGCGGGCAGGGGTACGGAGCCGTCCTCCGACCCGGGCCGCGGGTTGGTGTCCGTACCGGCCCAGGGGGTCGCGTCCGCGGGCACCCCGGCGGACCCCGCCGGCTCGTACCCCGCTCCGGCAGCCGGCGCAGGGGGTACGGGGGGTACGGGAGGCGCGGCCGGAACCGGCGGCGCGCCCGGCACGGCCTCCGCCACGGGACCCGCAGCAGCCCCGGAACCCGACCCGGCCCCGAACCCGGAGCCAGAGCCAGACCCAGACCCGAACCCGGCCCCGGCCCCGGCCCCCGAGCCAGACTCGGAGCGAGACCTAGACCCGGCCCCCGACCCGGCCCCGGAAAGTCCCTCAGAGAGCGGCTCCGGTGCGGAAGGGGTCCCGGCCGCCAACCCGGCCGCGGACGCGTCCGCCCCCGCGGTCCCGCCCGGGATCCCGGCCCGGTCCGCGGCCTCCTGGAGCCACTCCGGCGGGCTCAGCATGAACGAGGTCTGCTCGGAGTCGATCCGCTGCGGCGGCACCGAGGCGTCCCCGCCCGCGGCGGGCTCGCCCCCGTACGCCTCCTCGAAGCGGCGGATGACCTCGCCGACGGGCAGCCCCGGCCACAGCGTGGCCTCACCGCTGTCCCGCGCGATGACCAGCCGCTGCCGGCCGCCGCCGGACACCGGCACGCCCGCCCGGTCCTCCGCCCACACCACGAAGCCGAGCCCGAACTCCCGCACCCGCACCTCGCGGTGCTGGTACGCGGGCACGTCCCCGTTGATCCACTCCTCGGCGCGCTCCTGCGCCTGCGCGAACGTCACCATCGGGTACTTACCCCTCCACCGGGACGACGCGCGCGAAGCCGCCGTCCACCATCAGCCCGGCCACCGTCTCCAGCTCCGGCGGACTGCCCGCCAGCCGCTCCAGGAAGCCGTCGAAATCGGCGCCGCAGGGCAGCAGCAGCCGCTCCACGCGCTCCTGCACCGACCAGCCGTCCTGGTCGCGCGCATCGTCGTACGGGCAGAACCACACCGAACCGGCGCCCTCGCCGCGCACCTTGACCGCGAGCAGGCCGCCCTGCACGAAGGCCGCGCAGAGGTAGTCCTTCGTCAGGTGGTCCCGCAGGCACTTGTTGACGTACACGAGGTCGTTGACCGCCGCCTCGTCGCGGACCGTCAGGAAGGGCTGGTCGACCAGCATCCCGAGCTCGGCGTCCAGCGCCACGCCCGCGGGCGCGCAGCCGCCCGCCACCTTCAGGAAGGAGCGGTACGACTCCGGCAGCCGGTAGCCGAGGTCCTCCTCGACGGCCTGGAGCTGCACCTCCGGGACCGCGACCACGGACTTCGACAGCCCGAGGTGCGCCGGGCGGCGCTCCTGGAGCGGCCGCGTGCCGCGCTTGGCGTGGTCCACGGCCGTGGTGGTCAGGCCCGCGTGGTGCCGCAGCAGTGCCTTGACCTCGACGGGGACCAGCTCCAGGCGCCGGGTGCCGGCGGCGTGGTGCCAGGTCCAGCCGTGCGGGGTCGCCACGGCGGGGACGGTGCCCCACAGCTCGTGGCCCGCGGCGTGCATCGCGGCGTTCGCGGACACGTAGTCCGTGAGGCGCAGCTCGTCGACGCCGAAGCCCTCCGGGGGATCGGCGATCTCGACGGCAGCGCGCGCGTACGGGGAGAAGTCGGGATGGCCGTTCCCGTCGATGCGCACGCCCCGGGGATAGCGGGCGGCACGGACCGGGTCGGGAAACTGCACGACCTGACCGGAGTACGCGGCGTTGGGTGGCGCGGCGTGCTGCCCGAGCCGACCTGTCGTCATGGCGGTAGCCCCCTGCTGGATCTGGCTGGTTCCGCACAGCCTATGCGGTAGGGCAACCCGGCCACCCTCCCCGTGCACCGCCCCCTCGCCCGCGGCCGGGAAGATCCGAATTGATACGAATATTCGACCCCGCTTCCGCACTGCTGCCGGTATTTGGCAGGCTGTGCCGACAGCACGGGGGCGTGCGCGACGGCGGAACCACCGCGGGGCCACGGGAGGGACAGCACCACCATGCAGAACACGGCAACACGCAACGACCGGGCACCGGAAGCCGCCGGAGACCCGCGGCGGCCCTGGAACGGCACCGAATCCGGCCGGGCGCCCGTCCTGCGCTTCCGCCGCGACGGCATCCTCCCCACCGTCGCCGCCGCCCTCTCCGTCCGCGGCGAGACCCTCACCGGCACGGCGGGCAAGGGCGACCGGCCGCCCGCCCTGCACCCCCTCGTCCAGGACTTCCTGGACACCCTCCCCACCGGGCGCCGCGAGCGCTTCACCGGCAGGTGTCCGGAGGCGATCCTGCTCTCCCGCCACCTCGCCGCCGCCGAGGCCGCCCGCAGCAGGCGCGCCTCCCGCAAGCCCCTCACCCACGGCGAGGCCCGCCGCTCCCTGCGCCAGGCCCGGATCACCGCCCGCCGCATCCGCGAGGACGGCGACCCGATGCACGGCACCTACGCCCCGCCCTGCCGGTCCTGCGAGGCGCTGCTCGCCCACTTCGGGGTCCGCCCCGTCGACCCGGCCCCGCCGGCCGGCGGCTCCGGCCAGACCACCCGCACCGACCGCCTGAAGGGTTGACCCGCCGATGCCCGCCGCACCCCGACCGGCCCGCCAGGCCCGCACCTCCCGCACCGCGCCCGCCGCCCGCACCGCGCAGCCCGCCGACCCCGGCGCTGCCGGCAGTGCCGGCCCTGCCGGTGCCGCCCCCGGCTACGCCGCCTCCTACGACCGCTCCTCCGCGACCCGCTTCCCGGTGTCCGTGGACACGGCGCTGCGCGCGGCGGGCTGGGAGCCGGGCCGCTGGGACATCAAGCAGGCCGAGTACTGGGCCGACGCCCTGCGCGACCACACCACCCCCGCCGGACACCGGCACACCGTCTTCCCGGCCGCAGTCGAGGCCTGGGCCGAGTTCGGCGGACTCGCCGTGGCCGCCGCCGGACCGGGCCGCCAGATCGCCCCCTCGGCCGTCCGGCTCGACCCCCTCACCGGGCTCCACCTGGCCCGCACCTTCGCCGACCTCGGCCGCGCCCTCGACGCCCCCGTCTGCCCGCTCGGCGTCGAGACCGGCGCCGGGTCCGGACCGGGCGCGGAGGACCGCGCCCACCTCGCCATCGACGCGGCCGGCCGCGTCTACTCCGTCGACCACACCGGAGACTGGTACCTCGGCGCGGGCATCGACGAGGCCCTCACCGCCCTGCTGACGGGCCTCCAGCCGATCCGCCTCACCACCGGCTGACCCCGCCGCCCCGCCCCCCTGCCTGCCCGCCTACTCCCCTTCCCCTTCTCCGTCCCCGCTGCCGCCCCCCGGCAGCACGGCCGACACCCGGAACCCGCCCGCGTCCGTCGGCCCCGACACGAACACCCCGCCCAGCCCGAGCACCCGCTCCCGCATCCCCACCAGCCCGTTCCCGCCGGACGGCAGCCCGGCATCCGCCACCGCGCCGTCCGAGGGCCCGTTCTCCACCTGCATCGCCACCTCGGCGTCCCGGTGCGCCAGCCGTACGGTCACCCGCGCCCCCGGCGCATGCTTGTGGCAGTTGGTCAACGCCTCCTGGACCACCCGGTACGCCGTCTGCTCCACCTCCGGCGGATAGCCGCGCACCTCCCCCTGGACCAGCAGCTCCACGGCCATCCCGGCCGCCCGCGACTGCCCCACCAGCACGTCGATCTCGGCCAGCGCCGGCCCCTCGTCCGCACCCGGGGGCGAGGACACGGCCGCAAGGGCCACGACCGCCGGACGGACCGCCGCCTGCGGCCGCGGCGCCTCGCTGGCCCGCAGCACGCCGAGCATCTCCCGCAGCTCGGTCAGCGCCTGCCGCCCCATGTCCCCGACCAGCGCCGCATTGCGCACCGCCTTCGCCGGATCCTTGACCGCCACCGCCTCCAGCGCCGCCGCGTGCACCACCATGAGGCTCACCCGGTGCGCCACCACGTCGTGCATCTCCCGGGCGATCCGGGTCCGCTCCTCCTGCCGCGCCCACTCCGCGCGCTCCTCGGCCCGGTCCGCGAGCAGCGACAGCTCCCGCTCCAGCGAGTCCGCCCGCTCGTGGAGGCTCTCCATGAGCCGCCGCCGGGCACCGACGTACAGCCCGAGCAGCACCGGCGGCGCGGTCAGCGCCACCGCCATGAACCCGCTCAGCATCAGCGTGTACGCCCAGCCCGCCTCGACGCCCCCCGGCGTGCGCGCGTACGTGACGACGAAGGTGCCCGCCAGCGACATCGAGGCCAGCACGGCCGTGATCCGCCGGGGCACCTCGGAAGCGGCCAGGGTGTACAGCCCCACGATCGACAGCAGGAACCCCATGGCCGCGGGCGTCACGGCGATCCCCAGCAGCACCACGGCCACCGGCCAGCGCCGCCGCAGCACCAGCACCGACCCGACCACCAGGCCGAACGGCACCCCCAGCGCCTCCGGCAGCCCCGCCTCCCCCGCGAAGAGCGCCCCTTCCACCGCGCACTCGACGGCCGACACCGCGCCGAGCGAAACATCGAGCACGGCGCTGCGCCGCCGCTCCCACCACCAGGGCCCGTCCCGCCCGGCCCCACCGTGCTGATCCCCCGTACCGGTCATACCGCCCAGCCTACGGGCGCACCCTCTGACGTACGCGAACGGAAATACCGGTGGATCGGCGGAGGCGCGCCGGACCGGGGCCGCAGACCGTCGCACCGGAGGGGCAGGGTGCGGCATAGTAGGTGCCGTCGGCGCGATCACCTGCGATCAACGGCGCCGAATGTCGGTTTTGGGTTGATTTGCCATCCCCTGTGGTGTAATGGCAGCACTGAGGTTTTTGGTACCTTAAGTCCGGGTTCGAATCCTGGCGGGGGAGCACACACATCCGGGTCCTGGCCTTCGCGGTCGGGACCCGCGCTCGTTACGGGTGCGTAGCCCCCCGGTATCCTTCGGAAGTCCACCCCCGAAAAGCCGAAGGGCACACCCGTGAGCGCCAACCGCCCGGCAGCCGTCGTCGTACTCGCAGCGGGTGAGGGCACCCGCATGAAGTCGGCCACCCCCAAGGTTCTCCACGACATCTGCGGGCGGTCGCTCGTCGGACACGTCGTCGCCGCCTCCCGCGAGCTGGAGCCCGAGCACCTCGTCGTGGTCGTCGGCCACGCGCGGGAGCAGGTGCAGGCCCACCTCGCCGAGATCGACGCCGGGGTCCGCACGGCCGTCCAGTACGAGCAGAACGGCACCGGCCACGCCGTGCGCATGGCGCTGGAGGAGCTGGGCGGGGTCGTCGACGGCACGGTCGTGGTCGTCTGCGGCGACACCCCGCTGCTGACCGGCGAGACCCTGGAGCAGCTGGTCGCCACCCACGGCGCGGACGGCAACGCCGTCACGGTCCTGACCGCCGAGGTCCCCGACTCCACCGGGTACGGGCGGATCGTCCGCGACCCGGCCACCGGGGCCGTCACCGCGATCGTGGAGCACAAGGACGCCTCCGAGGCCCAGCGCGCGATCCGCGAGATCAACTCCGGCGTGTTCGCCTTCGACGGGAAGCTGCTGGCGCAGGCCCTGGGCCAGGTCCGCACGGACAACAGCCAGGGCGAGGAGTACCTGACCGACGTGCTCGGCATCCTGCGCGGGGCCGGGCACCGCGTCGGCGCCGCCGTGGGCGGGGACCACCGGGAGATCCTGGGCATCAACAACCGCGTGCAGCTCGCGGAGGCCCGCGCCCTGCTGAACGCGCGCCTGCTGGAGCGGGCGATGCTCGCGGGCGTGACCGTGGTCGACCCGGGCAGCACCTTCGTGGACGTGACGGTGACCTTCGGGCAGGACGCCCTGGTCCACCCGGGCACGCAGCTGCACGGGGCCACCCACATCGCCGAGGGCGCCGAGGTCGGCCCGAACACCCGGCTGAGGAACACCCGCGTGGGCGCGGGGGCGCGGGTGGACAACACGGTGGCGGACTCCGCGGTGATCGACGCGGGCGCCAGCGTGGGCCCGTTCACGTACCTGCGGCCGGGGACGCACCTGGGGCCGAAGTCGAAGGCCGGCGCCTTCGTGGAGATGAAGAACGCGCAGGTCGGCGAGGGCTCCAAGGTCCCCCACCTGTCGTACGTCGGCGATGCGACGATCGGCGAGTACTCCAACATCGGCGCCGCGAGCGTGTTCGTGAACTACGACGGCGAGAGCAAGCACCACACCACGGTCGGCTCGCACTGCCGCACGGGGTCGGACAACATGTTTGTGGCTCCGGTCACCGTCGGGGACGGCGCGTACACCGCGGCCGGCTCCGTGATCACCAAGGATGTGCCGCCCGGCGCCCTGGCCGTGGCCCGCGGCCAGCAGCGGAATATCGAGGGCTGGGTGGCCCGCAAGCGTCCGGGAAGCGCCGCCGCACAGGCGGCTCAGTCGGCGGGTTCGCCTGCCGCCGGCGAAGTCTGACCGGAAACAGGTACGTCGTCGACGGCGTACCGTGATAGGTGCACGCAATTCGGCTGGCTCACCGTGCGCGGGACGGACGCGCGCGGGGGCGCAGCAGCAATCAACACGTCTGAGGAGACAGTGCTGTGACCGGGATCAAGACGACCGGCGAGAAGAAGCTGATGCTCTTCTCCGGCCGCGCCCACCCCGAGCTGGCCGAGGAGGTCGCGCACCAGCTGGGTGTCGGCCTCGTGCCGACCAAGGCCTTCGACTTCGCCAACGGTGAGATCTACGTCCGCTTCCAGGAGTCCGCGCGCGGCGCCGACTGCTTCCTGATCCAGAGCCACACGGCTCCGATCAACAAGTGGATCATGGAGCAGCTCATCATGATCGACGCGCTGAAGCGCGCGTCGGCCCGCTCCATCACCGTGATCATCCCGTCCTACGGGTACGCCCGCCAGGACAAGAAGCACAAGGGCCGCGAGCCGATCTCGGCCCGTCTGGTCGCGGACCTGCTGAAGACCGCGGGTGCGGACCGCATCCTGACGGTCGACCTGCACACCGACCAGATCCAGGGCTTCTTCGACGGCCCGGTGGACCACCTGTCGGCCCTGCCGGTCCTCGCGGACTACGTGGGCGCGAAGGTGGACCGCACGAAGCTCACGGTGGTCTCCCCGGACGCCGGCCGCGTGCGCGTGGCCGACCGCTGGTGCGACCGACTGGACGCGCCGCTGGCGATCGTCCACAAGCGCCGCGACAAGGACGTCGCCAACCAGGTGACCGTCCACGAGGTCGTCGGCGAGGTCAAGGGCCGGGTCTGCGTCCTGGTCGACGACATGATCGACACCGGCGGCACCATCTGCGCGGCGGCCGAGGCGCTGTTCGCGCACGGCGCCGAGGACGTCATCGTGACGGCCACGCACGGCATCCTGTCGGGCCCGGCGGCCGACCGCCTGAAGAACTCGAAGGTCTCGGAGTTCGTGTTCACGAACACCCTGCCGGACCCCTCGGACCTGGAGCTCGACAAGATCACCGTGCTGTCGATCGCGCCGACGATCGCGCGCGCGGTGCGCGAGGTCTTCGAGGACGGCTCCGTGACCTCGCTGTTCGAGGAGCAGGGCTGAGGGCTGAAGCCCGAAACCAGGCGCCTGAGGGCTGCGGCCTGAGGGTTCCGTAGATCGTTTTGGGGTGCGGCCTCCCCGCCGGGTAGACTCGCGAAGTTGCTCGGCGAGGGAGGCCGTACCTTTCGGTACGGCGATCCGTTATCGACGCGCTCTTCGTAGCAGGCCGTTAGTGGCCGGGTGACCCCTTCGTTTTCCGTCGTCACCCCACGAGGAGTGAGCATGTCCGAGGTCAAGCTTTCCGCTGAGCTCCGTACCGTCTTCGGCAAGGGCTCCGCCCGCCAGGCCCGCCGCGCCGCCCAGACCCCCGCGGTCATCTACGGCCACGGCACCACCCCGAAGCACGTCAACGTCGAGGCCCACGCCCTGATGATGGCCCTGAAGACCCCGAACGTCCTGATCTCCCTGGACATCGCGGGCGACGGCACCGAGCTGGTCATCCCGAAGGCCGTGCAGCGCCACCCCCTGAAGCCGGTCATCAACCACGTCGACTTCCTGATCGTCAAGAAGGGCGAGAAGGTCACCGTCGAGGTTCCGGTCCACACCGAGGGCGACCTGGCCGCCGGTGCGAACATGCTGGAGACCCTGCTGACGACCATCACGGTCGAGGCCGAGGCCACCCACATCCCCGAGGCCGTCACCGTCTCCATCGAGGGCCTGGAGGCCGGCGCCACGGTGCACGCCTCCGACCTGGTCCTCCCGAAGGGCACCACCCTGGCCGTGGACGGCGAGACCGCCGTCCTGCAGGTCGTGGCCCCGCAGGCCGAGGAGCCGGCCGCCGAGGCCGCCGAGGGCGACGAGGCCTGATCCTCCGCCTCGCATTGCCGAGCGACCGCCGTCCGGCTCCACTGGAGCGGGGCGGCGGTCGTGCCGTTTCTGGAGTTCTGGGAGCAAGGAGCCTCTCTCATGTCGGACGACTCGGCCCCCTGGCTGGTCGTGGGCCTCGGTAACCCGGGCCCGGAGTACGCGGGCAACCGCCACAACATCGGCTTCATGGTGGCGGACCTGCTGGCCGAGCGGATCGGCGGGAAGTTCAAGGCCCACAAGGCGCGGGCGCAGGTGCTGGAGGGCCGGATCGGCCCGCCGGGGCCGGCGAACCGCCGGATCGTGCTGGCCAAGCCCATGTCGTACATGAACCTGTCCGGCGGGCCGGTGACGGCGCTGCGGGACTTCTACAAGGTGCCGCTGGAGCGGATCGTCGCGGTGCACGACGAGCTGGACATCGACTACGCGACCCTGCGGCTGAAGCTGGGCGGCGGGGACAACGGGCACAACGGCCTGAAGTCGATGACGAAGTCGATGGGCCCGGACTACCACCGGGTGCGCTGCGGGATCGGCCGGCCGCCGGGCCGGATGCAGGTCGCGGACTTCGTGCTGAAGGACTTCTCCTCGACGGAGCGCAAGGAGCTGGACTGGTTCGTGGACCGGTCGGCGGACGCGGTGGAGTGCCTGGTCCTGGAGGGCCTGGAGCGGGCGCAGTCGGCGTACAACTCCTGATCCCGCGGCAAACGGCGGAGGGCCCCGCACCACACCGGTGCGGGGCCCTCGTGCGTGCGCGGCCGGGTCAGCCGGTGTTGCGCAGGCCGGCGGCGACGCCGTTGACCGTGAGCAGGAGGGCCCGGGACAGCAGCGGGTCCGGGTCCTCGCCGCGGGCGGCGGCGGCGCGCTGGCGGGCCAGCAGGGAGACCTGGAGGTAGGAGATCGGGTCCAGGTAGGCGTCCCGTACCGCGAAGGTCTGCTGGAGGACCGGCTGGGAGTCGAGGAGCTGCTCGCCGCCGGTGATGCGCAGGACCTCGGCGACGGTGAGGGCGTGCTCGGCCTCGATGACGGCGAAGACGTGCTTGAGCTCGTCGGGGACGAGGGTGTCGACGTAGTGGCGGGCGATCCGCAGGTCGGTCTTGGCCAGCGTCATCTCGACGTTGGAGAGGAAGTTGCGGAAGAAGTGCCAGCGCTCGCCCATCTCGGTGAGCACCTCGTCCTGGCCGGCCTCGCGCAGGGCCCTGAGGCCGGAGCCGACGCCGAACCAGCCGGGGACGATCTGGCGGGACTGGGTCCAGCCGAACACCCACGGGATGGCGCGCAGTCCGTCGAGGCCGGCGCCGGAGTCGGGGCGGCGGGAGGGCCGGGAGCCGAGGTGCAGGTCGGCGAGCTGGTCGACGGGGGTGGCCGCGAAGAAGTACGCGGGCAGGTCGGGGTCCTCGACGAGGCGGCGGTAGGCGGCGTGGGCGGCGTCGGAGACGATCTCCATGGCGCCGTCCCAGCGGGTGAGGGCCTCGTCGGACTGGCGCGGCGCGGTGTGCAGGGCGGAGGCCTGCAGGGTGGCGGCGACGGTCAGTTCGAGGTTCTCGCGGGCCAGCGAGGGGACGAGGTACTTGTCGGAGATGACCTCGCCCTGCTCGGTGACCTTGATCTCGCCTTCGAGGGTGCCCCAGGGCTGGGCGAGGATCGCGTCGTGGGAGGGGCCGCCGCCGCGGCCGACGGTGCCGCCGCGGCCGTGGAAGAGGCGCAGGCGGACCCCGTAGCGGTGGGCGACGTCGCGCAGCCGGCGCTGGGCGCGGTGGATCTCCCACTGGCTGGTGGTGATGCCGCCGAACTTGGAGGAGTCGGAGTAGCCGAGCATGACCTCCTGGACGTCGCCGCGCAGGGAGACGAGGCGGCGGTAGGAGGGGTCGGCGAGCATCTCGTCGAGGATGACGTCGGCGGCGCGCAGCTCGTCGGTGGTCTCCAGGAGCGGGACGATGCCGATCTTGGCCCAGCCGGCGTGCAGGTCGACGAGTCCGGCCTCGCGGGCCAGCAGGGCGGCGGCGAACACGTCGTCGGCGCCCTGGCACATCGAGATGATGTACGACTCGATGACCTCGGGGCCGAACTTCTCGAAGGCGTCCTTGATGGTGCCGAACACGCCGAGGGTCTTCTGCCCGGCCGCGTCGAGGGGCGCGGGGGTGGGGGCGAGGGGGCGGCGGGAGCGGAGCTCCTTGGCGAGGAGCTTCTGCCGGTACTCCCGGGGCATGTCGGCGTAGCGCCAGGACTCCTCGCCGAGCCGGTCGAAGAGCTGGCCGAGGGCGTGGTGGTGGGCGTCGGCGTGCTCGCGGACGTCCATGGTGGCGAGCTGGAGGCCGAAGGCGGCCAGGGTGCGGATGGTGCGGTCCATGCGGCCGTCGGCGAAGAGGCCGCCGCGGTGCTCGCGCAGGGAGGTCTGGATCAGGGTGAGGTCGGCGAGGAGCTCGGCGGTGCCGAGGTAGTCGCGGCCGTCCTCGTGGGAGGTGCCCTTGGCGAGGCGCTCGCGGGTGTTGAGGAGCTTCTGCCGGATGCAGGTGGCCTTGAGGCGGTACGGCTCCTCGGAGTTGAGGCGCTTGTACCGGGGGCTGATCTCGGGGAGGCGCTCCAGGTCGGCCTGGAGGGAGGTGAGCAGCTCCTCGGTGGCTCCGGCGTAGCGGATGGAGTTCGAGAGGAGGCCCCGCAGGAAGTCGACCAGCTCGAGGGCGTCGGTGATGCCGTGCTCGTGCTGGAGGATCAGCACCTCGCGGGTGACCTCGGGGGTGACGTTGGGGTTGCCGTCGCGGTCGCCGCCGATCCAGGTGCCGAAGGTCAGCGGGCGGGTGCCGGCGGGCAGCTCGACGCCGACGCGCTGGAGTTCCGCGGCGAGGTCCTCCAGGACGTCGCCGACGGCGCCGGCGTGCAGCTCGTCGAGGTAGTAGATGGCGTTGCGGGCCTCGTCGGCGGGTTCGGGGCGGGTGACCCGGAGCTCGTCGG
This sequence comes from Streptomyces sp. NPDC038213, assembly GCF_055600495.1. Lineage (NCBI taxonomy): Bacteria > Bacillati > Actinomycetota > Actinomycetes > Kitasatosporales > Streptomycetaceae > Streptomyces > Streptomyces sp. NPDC038213. The sequence continues at coordinate 341,846 of NZ_JBVJYM010000003.1, read as the reverse complement.
TCTGCCAGACGAGGTCGATGTTCTCGGCGAGGCGCAGGTCGTGGCGGCGGCGGTCGCCGCTGCCGGTGACCGGCTCCTCCAGCAGGGCCGCGATGCGGCGGAGCTTGTTGAGGACGCTGCGGCGGGCCGCCTCGGTGGGGTGCGCGGTGAAGACGGGGCGCACGTTGAGGTTGCGGACGGTCTCGCGCAGGTGCTCGGGGTCGGCGTCCTTGAGCATGTCGGCCGTCCGGGCGAGCAGGCCGCCCTCGGCTGCGCGGTGGGCGCGCAGCTCCTTGCCGCGGTGCACCTGCTCGGTGACGTTGGCGAGGTGGAAGTAGGTGGAGAAGGCGCGCACGAGCTTGGCGGCGGTCTCCAGGTCGGTGTCGCCGAGGAGGGCGGCTGCGGCCTCGCCGTCGGTGCGGGTGAGGGCCCGTACCCGCTCGACGAGGTCGAGGAGCTCCTGGCCCTCCTGGCGGACGAGGGTCTCGCCGAGGAGGTCGCCGAGGCGGCGGATGTCCGCGCGCAGCTGGGCGTTCGCCGTGTCCGCCGGGGCTGATGCGCCCTGTGCGGCGGGGGTGGCGGGCGTGGTGGGGGTCTGGTCAGCACTGCTCACAGGTGCGGCTCCTTGCAGTGTTCGAGCGCCTTCTGGAGGTGGGCGGGCCGGGGGTGCGCGCGGCGTGGTGCCGCTCCTGGTGCACAGCTCCCGGTGCTGCCCGTGCGGACCGCGCTGTCCGACGGAGCTAAGGATAGGTGGCGTCGGCGCTGGTCCGGGCCATGTCTTGGGGGCTGGACACGGGGCTCGAGGGTCCCTCTTGCCGGATGGCCCCGCGCTGGGATACTTACGTCGCCGTAGGTTACGGGGCCGTAGGGTCGCGGCCGCGGCTCCTTCCTGCTTCCACACCCTCAGGGGACGCCCCATGACCATCAGCGCCGACGTGCTCGACGAGACCCCCGGGGAGGCCGGCGGTCCGCCGGTGTCCGCGACCCGGGGCGGAGAGAACAAGCGGTCCGTCGAGCAGGTCGCGCTGCTCCTCTTCATCACGGTGCCGTTCGTGGCGCTGGCCGCCGCGGTGCCGCTGGCCTGGGGCTGGGGGGTGAGCTGGCTGGACCTGGGGCTGATGGTCTTCATGTACTTCCTGGCCTGCCACGGCATCACCGTCGGCTTCCACCGGTACTTCACGCACGGCTCCTTCAAGGCGAAGCGGCCGCTGCGGATCGCCCTGGCGGTCATGGGCTCGCTGGCGGTGGAGGGGCCGCTGGTGCGCTGGGTGGCCGACCACCGCAAGCACCACAAGTACTCGGACCACGAGGGCGACCCGCATTCGCCGTGGCGCTTCGGCGAGTCGGTCCCGGCCCTGATGAAGGGCCTGTGGTGGGCGCACATCGGCTGGCTGTTCGACGAGGAGCAGACCGACCAGCAGAAGTACGCCCCCGACCTGATCAAGGATCCGGCGATCCGGCGGATCAGCCGCGACTTCATCTTCTGGACGATGCTGTCCCTGGCGATCCCGCCGCTGGTGGGCGGCCTGGTGACGATGTCCTGGTGGGGCGCCTTCACGGCGTTCTTCTGGGGTTCGCTGGTGCGGGTGGCGCTGCTGCACCACGTGACCTGGTCGATCAACTCGATCTGCCACGCCGTCGGCAAGCGCCCCTTCAAGTCGCGCGACCGCTCCGGCAACGTGTGGTGGCTGGCGGTGCTGTCCTGCGGGGAGTCCTGGCACAACCTGCACCACGCCGATCCGACCTCGGCCCGGCACGGGGTGCTGCGCGGCCAGGTGGACTCCAGCGCGCGTCTGATCCGCTGGTTCGAGCTGGCCGGCTGGGCCTCCGACGTGCGGTGGCCGTCCGCCTCGCGCATCGACGCCCGGCGCAAGGAGAATGCCGCGAACCCGGCATGATGGGGGACGTGGCGATCGACGGCAGCACCCCCAGCAGTGACAAACCCCGGCGTGGCCGCCGGGTCCGGATGACGGGTGCCGAGCGGCGCCAGCAGCTGCTCGACATCGGTCGCGCCCTGTTCGCGGAGAAGGGCTTCGAGGGCACCTCCGTGGAGGAGATCGCGGCGAAGGCCGGGGTGTCCAAGCCGGTGGTGTACGAGCACTTCGGCGGCAAGGAGGGCCTGTACGCGGTCGTCGTGGACCGGGAGATGCGGCAGCTGCTGGACGGGGTGACCGGGGCGCTCACGGCCGGGCATCCGCGGGAGCTGCTGGAGCAGGCCGCGTTCGCGCTGCTCGACTACATCGAGAGCTATACGGACGGGTTCCGGATCCTGGTCCGGGATTCCCCGGTGGCGCAGTCCACGGGTACCTTCGCCTCGCTGATCAGCGATATCGCCACGCAGGTGGAGGACATCCTCGGGCTGGAGTTCAAGGCCCGCGGATTCGACCCGAAGCTGGCCCCGCTGTACGCGCAGGCGCTGGTGGGGATGGTGGCGCTGACCGGGCAGTGGTGGCTGGAGACGCGCCGCCCGAAGAAGGCGGAGGTGGCCGCCCACCTGGTGAACCTGGCCTGGCACGGGCTGGACGGCCTGGAGGCCAAGCCCCGGCTGATGGGGCACCGCAAGAGCTGAACCGCCCCGCGGGTGGGACCCCGGCGGGAGCCCGGGCGGTGCGGACCGCCCGGGCTCCCGCATGTCCGCACCTGCCCGTACGCCATCTCGCGAAAAGGTTGTACTGAGATCATCTTCTTTTTTCCGAATGCGTCCGGATAGCCTCGGATTACATTCCGGGGGGATTCCTCTTGTGCGCCCGACCAGGCGCGGAAGGCCGCTGAACCGACCAGCCCCCCTCCCGGGACCCGCACTCGCGCAGACCTTCCTGGGGGGACCTTGTACGCCACGCGCGCCCGCCGCTTCGGCCGTACCGCCGCAGCCACCGCCGTCGCCCTCGCCGCCGGCACCCTGCTGGGTGCGGCCCCGGTCTCGGCCGCGGCGCCCGCCGCCCCGGCCGCGCCCGCCGCCCCGGGCCCGAAGCCGCGCTTCGACGCGGACGGAGACGGCAGGTCGGACGTGCTGTTCCGGGACCTCCAGGGGCGCTGGGCGGTGCTGACGAAGGACCTGCGGGATGCCGTGATCCGGCCGGAGCCCAAGGTCCAGATCGGGGCCTCGGCCACGACGGACTTCAAGGACGTCATCCCGCTCGGCGACCTCGGCAACGGCACCGGCCCGCGGCCCGAGGTGCTCACCCTGACCACGGACGGCAAGCTGTCGCTGCACGTGGACGCGGACACCGCCGCGGGCGGCACCGACTCGGTGGGCCCGTGGACCGGCGCGGGCTGGCAGATCTACAACAAGGTCCTGTCCCCCGGCGACCTCACCGGCGACGGCCGCTCCGACCTGCTGGCCCGCACCCACTCCGGCGACCTGTACCTGTACGAGGCCACCGACCACCCGAGCGTCCCCTTCGGGCCCCGCGTCAGGATCGGCGCGGGCTGGCAGAAGTACGACCAGCTGGTGGGGGTCAACGACACCGACGGCGACGGGATCGCCGAGCTGCTGGCCCGCGACACGGCGGGCACCCTGTACCGGTACACGGGCACGGGATCGGCGGGCGCCCCCTTCAAGCCGCCCGTCAAGGCCGCCACCGGCTACCAGGCCTACAGCTACCTGGCCGGTGTCGACGACCAGAACGGCGACGGGAGGCCCGACCTGCTGGCAGGCATCTCCCGGGGCGGCCACCCGGACCTGCTCCTGGGCAACTCCGCCGGCGGCTTCGACGAGGCGGGCACCCCGACCTTCTCCGGCGGCGCGGGCTTCGCCTCCACCGTCGCGGGCCAGGGCGGCAACCCTCACTTCGGCCGCCACGGGCTCCTCACCCGGGACTCCGCCGGCACCCTCTGGTGGTTCTGGGGGACCAACGGCGGCCTGAGCATGCCCCGCCAGGTCGGCGCGACGGGCGAGTTCAAGGGGCAGCGCATCAACGCCGCCTCCGGGATCGGCCACGACAGCGGCAGCACCAAGGTGCTGCGGATCACCGCCGGCGGCGCCCTGGAGCTCAACCGGAAGGCCGTGGCCTCCGGCTGGGGCGGCTACGACTACGCCTTCGGCCCCGGAGACCTCACCGGCGACGGGAAGGGCGACCTGCTCTCGCGCGACAAGGCCGGGATCCTGTGGCTGCACCCGGGCGACACCGACGGCACCGCGTTCGGGGCCCGCGTGCGGATCGGCGCGGGCTGGGGCGCGTACAACAAGATCACCGGCGCCGGCGACCTGACGGGCGACGGCCGCGGGGACCTGGTGGCCCGCGACGCCAAGGGCGACCTGTACCTCTACCGCGGCACCGGGACCGCCAAGGCCCCCTTCGCCGCCCGCGTGAAGACCGGCCACGGCTACCAGGTCTACAAGCACCTCGTCGTGGTCGGCGACATGACCGGCAACGGCCTCGCCGACCTGCTGGGCGTCCAGGCCGACGGCACCACGTGGCGCCACGAGCCCTCCGGCACCGGATCGCTGGAGCCGCGCATCAGGACCGGCTCCACCCAGGGCCTGGACTTCGCGCGCTTCCCGAACCTCTACTGACCCGCTCCCCCCGCCGGCCCGGGCGCCGGCACCCAAGCACTGGAGACAGCTTGAACACCTCGCGCCACCGGCGTGCGGGCCGCCTCGCGGCCTGCACCGCCCTCGCCCTCGCCGCCGGCACCCTGCTGGCCGTCGCCCCCGCCTCCGCCGCGGGCCCTGACGGCCCCCGGCGCGGCGCCGCGGAGCGCACCGCACCCGAGGCCCCGAAGCTCGACCTGCCGCTGCCGGAGGCCGCCCCGCGCCGCGCCGCCCTCGCCGCCGCGGGCGAGCCCGCCGCGCCCCGCTTCGACGCGAACCGCGACGGGGTCCCGGACCTCCTGTACCGGGCCCTGAGCGGCGACTACTACGTCGCGACGGGCGCCGACGCCGCCGACACCAAGATCTCGGTCGGCCAGAGCAACGAGTACCTCTCCTACAAGGACGTCATCCCGCTCCGCAACGGGGACGGGTACTCCGACCTGCTGACGCTGAGCACCGACGGCAAGCTGTCCCTGTTCGAGGGCTACGGCGAGCTGGGCAGCGCGTACACGCCCAGCTGGACCGGCAGCGGCTGGCAGATGTACAACAAGGTCCTCTCGCCGGGCGACCTGACCGGCGACGGCCGGGCGGACCTGCTGGCCCGCACCCACGCGGGCGTGCTCTACGTGTACGAGGGCACCGGCAGCCGCAGCCGGCCGTTCGGCGGCGCCGTGCGGATCGGCGGGGGCTGGCAGGCCTTCGACCAGGTCACCGGCACCAACGACGTCAACGGGGACGCGATCGCCGACCTCGTGGCCCGCGACTTCTCCGGCAACCTCTTCTCGTACATCGGCACGGGCAAGGCCGCGGCCCCCTTCAAGCCCGGCGTGAAGACCGGCTACGGCTACGGGATCTACAACCAGCTCGTCGGCGCGGACGACCTCACCGGCGACGGCCTGGGCGACATCGTCGCCCGCACCCCCTCGGGCGACGCGTACCTGTACGCCTCGAACGGCAGCGGCGGGGTCAAGGCGCGGGTCAAGCTCGGCTCCGGCTTCCACCCCATCAGCCAGTTCGCGAACCAGGGCGGCGTCCCCGACTTCGACCGCGCCGACCTCTTCGGCCGCGACGCGGCCGGCACGCTGTGGTGGTACTACGCCAAGGGCGACGGCACCCTGTCGAAGCGCCAGCAGGTCGGCGACAAGGCCGGCTGGAAGGGCGCGAAGATCGGCACCGCGTCCTCCCTCAAGCCCGTGCACGGCTTCGCGAACCTGCTGGAGGTGTTCAACAACCGCCTGTACGTCGACGGGACCGATCTGACCTCCGGCTGGAGCACGTACAACCACGTCACCGGCGCAGGCGACCTGACCGGGGACGGGAAGGGCGACCTGCTCGCCCGCGACAAGGCCGGGGTCCTCTACCTCTACAAGGGCAACGGGGCCGGCACCGGCTTCTCCTCCCGCATCCGGATCGGCTCGGGCTGGGGCGCCTTCAACAAGATCACCGGCGCCGGGGACCTGACCGGGGACGGCCGCGCCGACCTGGTCGCCCGCGCCGCCGACGGCGCCCTGTACCTGTACGCGGGCACCGGCTCCGCCACCGCCCCCTTCAAGGCCAAGGCCAGGATCGGCACCGGCTACCACATCTACAAGCAGCTGGTGGTGACCGGCGACCTCAACGGCGACGGCCGCGCCGACCTGGTCGCGACCGACTCCGCCGGCAGCCTCTGGCGCTACACCTCGTACGGAACCGGAAAGCTGACGGCCCGCGCGAAGATCGGTACCGGTTACCAGATCTACCCGAACCTGTACTAGTTTCCGAAGGTGCCCCGATCCCAAGGGTCGGGGCACCTCTGTGTGCATTGGGGGATCCTTTGACTAAGAATCTGGGCCGCGTCGCGGCCTGCACCGCACTGGCCCTGGCCGCCGGCACCCTGCTGTCGGCCCCGGCCCATGCCGCCGGCGACGACCGGCCGCCGCACCGCACGGTCGAGCGCTCCGCCCCGCAGTCCGGCGGGCACCCCGACCTCGACGTCTCGCTCCGCCAGGCCCCGCGCGGCACCTTCGCGGCCGCCGCCGGGCGCCTCGCACCGCGCTTCGACGCGGAGAAGGACGGCTTCCCGGACGTCCTGTACCGGGCCATCAACGGCCGGTACTACGTCCAGCCGGGCGCCACCGACCGGGACTTCGAGTACCGGGTCGGCACCGGCATCCGCGAGGACTTCGCGTACAAGGACGTCATCCCGGTCGGCAACCTGCGCGGGAGCGCGTACAGCGACCTGCTGACGCTGACCGCGGACGGCACCCTCGCCCTCTTCCGGGGCTACTCGAAGACGGCCACCGACTCGTCCGCCAACTGGTCGGGCCGCGGCTGGCAGATCTACAACAAGGTCTTCTCGCCCGGCGACCTGACCGGCGACGGCCGCGCCGACCTGCTGGCGCGCACGTACGGCGGCGTGCTCTACCTGTACCCGAGCAACGGCTCGGCCTCGGGCGACCCGTTCAAGTCCCGCGTGAAGGTGGGCTCTGGCTGGCAGGGCTACGACCAGATCACCGGCGCGAACGACCTCAACGGCGACAAGCACGCCGACCTCGTGGCCCGCGACGGCGCGGGCAACCTGTACACCCACCTGGGCACCGGAAAGGCCTCCGCGCCCTTCAAACCCCGCCTGAAGTCCGGCTTCGGCTGGCAGATCTACAACCAGGTGGCCGGCCTGGACGACCTGGACGGCGACGGCCGCGGCGACCTGCTCGCCCGCACCGTCGGCGGGTCCGCGTACGTGTACCTGAGCGACGGCCGGGGCGGCTTCAAGCCCCGGGCCGGCTTCGGCGCGGGCTGGAACATCGCCCGCCAGCTCGCGGCCCAGGGCGGTACGCCGGACATCGGCCGCAACGACCTGCTGGCGCGGGACGCGGTCGGCACCCTGTGGTGGTACTACTCCAAGAACAACGGCACGCTGGGCGCCCGCAAGCAGATCAGCAAGCCGGGCGGCTGGAAGGGCGCGACGCTCACGTACGTGTCCTCGCTGGACAACGACGACGACGCCGACATCCTCGAACTGTGGGACGGCGCCCTCTACATCGAGGGCCGGAAGATCGGCGTGGGCTGGGGCGTGTACAACCACGTCTTCGGCCCCGGCGACCTGAACGGCGACGGCCGCGGGGACCTGCTCGCCCGCGACAAGTCCGGGGTCCTGTGGCTCTACAAGGGCTACGGCACCAAGGTCTCCCCGCGGATCAGGGTCGGCTCGGGCTGGGGGGCGTACAACAAGCTCATCGGCGCGGGCGACCTCACCGGCGACGGGCGCGCGGACGTCGTGGCCCGTGCGGCCAACGGCAACCTGTACCTGTACCCGGGCACCGGCTCGGCCTCGGCGCCGTTCAAGTCCCGCGTCAAGATCGGCTCGAACTACGGCATCTACCGCCAGCTCGTCGTCACCGGCGACCTGACCGGCGACGGCCGCGCCGAGCTCGTGGGCACGGACTCCGCGGGCAAGCTGTGGCGCTACGACACCTACGGCAGCGGCAAGCTGGCAGCCCGCGCCAACATCGGCACCGGCTACGGGATCTACCCGAACCAGTACTGAGCGGACCGCACGGCCCCGGTGCCCCGTCCCCTCCCGCGAGGGGGCGGGGCACCGCCGTGTCCGCGGCCCGGCCGGTGCGCGGGCCGCCCGGCCGCACCCCCCCCGTTATGTTTTTCGCGGTCCTGCAACGGGACCGCTGGCCTCCGGGCCCGGTATGACTGTGTCCCCTCTGTCGAACGGATGGCCTGGGGGGTGGTGTCGCCGGGCCCGGCAGGTGCCGTCACAGACGCTGATGAGAGACCCGGCCGCCGCCCGGTCCGGCGCAATGCCGGGCAGTTCACGGGCGGCAGGTCTGCATAACGTGGATGCGCGAGCACGGTGCCACCGCCGAGGCCGGCACGGTCAACCACCTGCGGAAGGGTGCGATGTTAGACACCGAAGGCATAGGCGTCTTCCTCGGGATGGACGTCGGCAAGACCGCCCACCACGGCCACGGGCTCACCCCGGCCGGGAAGAAGGTCTTCGACAAGCCGATGCCCAACAGCGAACCCAAGCTGCGGGCCGTCTTCGACAAGCTCAAGACCAAGTTCGGCACCGTCCTGGTGGTCGTGGACCAGCCCGCCTCGATCGGGGCTCTGCCGCTGACCGTCGCCCGCGACGCCGGCTGCCAGGTCGCCTACCTGCCCGGACTGGCGATGCGGCGGATCGCCGACCTCTACCCGGGCGAGGCGAAAACCGACGCGAAGGACGCGGCGGTGATCTCAGACGCGGCCCGGACGATGCCGCACGTCCTGCGGTCGCTTGAGCTGACCGACGAGATCACCGCCGAACTCACGGTGCTGACCGGCTTCGACCAAGACCTCGCCGCCGAAGCCACCCGCACCTCCAACCGGATACGCGGCCTGCTCACCCAGTTCCACCCGTCGCTGGAACGCGTGCTCGGTCCCCGGCTGGACCACCCGGCCGTCACCTGGCTCCTCGAACGCCACGGATCGCCAGCCGCACTGCGCAAGGCCGGTCGCCGCAGACTCGTCGAGCTCATCCGCCCGAAGGCACCGCGGATGGCTCAGCGACTGATCGACGACGTCTTCGACGCCCTCGACGAACAAACCGTCAGGGTCCCGGGAACCGGGACCCTCGACATCGTGATCCCGTCCCTGGCTGCCTCGCTCACGGCGGTCCACGACCAGCGCCGGGCCCTGGAAGCCCAGATCAGCACCCTGCTGGAGGCCCACCCTCTTCACGCGGTCCTGACCTCGATGCCCGGGGTCGGCGTCAGGACCGCCGCAGTCCTGCTGGTCACCGTCGGCGACGGCACCAGCTTCCCAAGTGCCGCCCACCTCGCCTCATACGCCGGCCTCGCTCCCACGACGAAATCGTCGGGGACCTCGATCCACGGCGAACACGCACCACGAGGCGGAAACCGGCAGCTCAAACGCGCGATGTTCCTCTCCGCCTTCGCCTGCATGAACGCAGACCCGGCATCACGCGCCTACTACGACCGGCAGAGAGCCCGCGGCAAAACCCACACCCAGGCCCTCCTGCGACTCGCCCGCCAACGCATCAGCGTCCTGTTCGCCATGCTCCGAGACGGCACCTTCTACGAGTCCCGAACCCCCACCGTCACCCTCGCGGCATGACCACCCCAAACGACCCATACTCGGCACCACATCCTTGACGAAGGACATAGAGACACCCCCCCGCCCGTGTGGCCCGATCGTGACCGGTGGAGCCGGATAACCACTTCTGCCGCGGGATTCGCAGATGTACGCTGCACGCACACATCCCGGGGGGGGATACGCCGCTTCCGCGCGCACTGCGAGCCCTACTTCCGCGCGCCCTGGCCCGGCGACCAGATCCCATCCCCCGCAGCTTTCGTCCCAGGGGGGACCTTGAACATCTCGCGCCACAAGCGCCTCGGCCGCATCGCGGCCTGCACCGCCCTCGCCCTGGCCGCCGGCACGGCCCTCGCGGGCCCGGCCGCCGCGGACCAGGTCCGCCCGCCGAAGTCCCCGGTGCTGCAGGAGGGCCACGACGCCCCGCGGCCCGAGGCCGTCCGCCCCGCGCAGCGCGGCGCCCTGTCCGCGGGCAAGCCGGGGGCGTCCCGCTTCGACGTGGACGGCGACGGGTTCAGCGACCTGCTGTACCGCCAGATCGGCAACGAGTACCTGCTGAAGACCTTCTACGCGGAAGACGTCACCGTCACCTTCCCGGACAGCGACTCCGCGCAGACCTACAAGGACGTCGTCCCGCTCGGCAACGTCACGGATTCGGCGCAGCCCGAGGTCCTGACGCTCACCGTGAACGGCCGCCTCAGCCTGCTGCAGATGGAGCGCGGCGGCTCCCTCACCGACCTGGGCTGGTCCGGTGCCGGCTGGCAGATCTACAACAAGCTCGTGCCGGTCGGCGATATGACCGGCGACGGCCGCAACGACCTGCTGGCCCGCACCCACGGCGGCGACCTGTACCTCTACCCGGCCAGCGGCCGGGGCTACGGCGCCGACCCGTTCCGGGCCCGGATCAAGATCGGCGGCGGCTGGGGCGCGTACGACCAGCTCGTCGGCATCGGCGACACGGACCTGGACGGTGCCGGCGACCTCGTCGCCCGCACCCCCGGCGGGAAGCTCTACCACTACGCGGGCACCGGCAAGGCCGCCGCGCCGATGCGCAAGCCGGTCCAGATCGGCACCAACTGGCAGATCTACAACCAGCTGTTCACCGCCGACGGCGGCGACGTCATCGCCCGCGACCTCAGCGGCGTGATCTGGTACTACTCGCCGGTGCGCAACGGGCAGCTCAAGCCGCGCAAGCAGTTCGGCAAGGGCTGGCAGTACACGGACCTCTTCGCCGGCCAGGGCGGCATCCCCGCCCACGGCAAGTACCAGATGCTCGGGCGCAGCACCGGCAACACGCTGTACGAGTACACGGCCCGGAAGAACGGCACGTTCTGGCCCCGGGAGAAGGTCAGCGACGCGGGCGGCTGGCCCGACGACGCCCCGATCACCTTCGCGTCCTCGCTGAACAACCGCGGCTACGGCTCCTTCCTGTACGTCTACCAGGGGCACCTGTACCGCAGCGGCGAGCACGTCGGCGCGGGCTGGGGCGTCTACAACGCCCTGGCCGGGGTCGGCGACCTCAGCGGCGACGGCTACGGCGACCTGCTGGCCCGCGACAAGTCGGGCGTCCTCTACCTGTACCGCAGCTACGGCAGCGGACCGCACTTCTCCGCCCGCATCCGGGTCGGCTCGGGCTGGGGCCAGTACAACAAGCTCGTCGGGGCCGGCGACTTCACCGGGGACGGCCGGGCCGACCTGCTGGCGCGGACCGGGTCCGGGAACCTCTACCTGTACGCGGGCACCGGCGTCGCCAAGGCCCCGTTCAAGTCCCGGGTGAAGATCGGCACGGGCTGGGGGATCTACAACCGGCTCGCCGCCCCCGGCGACCTGACCGGCGACGGCCGCGCCGACCTGGTCGGCACCGACGCCAAGGGCAACGCGTACCGCTACGCCTCGACCGGTCTCGGCGGCTCCGCCACCCTGTCGAAGCGGGTCCTGCTCGGCGGCGGCTGGAACACGTACAAGAACCTCTACTGACCGGCCCGTCCGCCCCTGCGGCCCGTCCGGCGCGCCCCGTTCCCGCACTGCGGGGGCGGGGCGCCGCCGTGTGCGGCCCCGGCGGCCCGGCGGGCGTCAGGCGAGGGGCTCCAGGAACTCCAGGCGGTTGCCCACCGGGTCCTCGGAGAAGAAGCGGCGGTGCCCGGGGAGGTCCTCGTCCCAGACCACCTTGGCGCCGCGCTCGGCGAGCCGGGCCGCGTACTCCCGGATCCCGCGGACCCGCAGCCCCGGGTGGGCCTTGGCCGCGGGCCGGAAGTCCGCCTCGATGCCGAGGTGCAGCTGTACGGGCCCGGCGGCGAACCAGCAGCCGCCGCGGGCCGCGAGCACCGGCGGCTTGGGCACCTCGGTCATGCCGAGGACGTCGCGGTAGTAGCCGCGCAGCAGGTCCTCGCTGCCGGCGGGGGCGGCGAGCTGGACGTGGTCGACGGATTCGATCATGGCGCGGCTCCTAGTGCTGGGGGGCGGTGTTCTTGACCGCGACGGCGAACAGCCGGCGGAAGGGGTAGACCGTGCCGTGCGGGGCGGGCGGGTAGGCCTCGCGCAGGAGGTCGCGGTACTCGGCGAGGAAGGCCCCGGTGGCCTCCGGGTCCTGCGCGAGGGCGGTCAGGACGGGCCGCAGGGCGGTGCCCTTGACCCAGTCGAGCACCGGGTCGGTGCCGGTCATCACCTGGAGGTACGTGGTCTCCCAGACGTCGGCGGTGCAGCCGGCGGCGGTGAGGCGGGCGAGGTAGTCGGCGGGCTCCAGGGCGTGGCCGGAGCCCTCTCCGCGGCCCGAGAGCCGGTCGCGCCAGCGCGGGGACTCGACGAGTGCGGCGAGGAGGCGGTGGCTGGGCGCGGTGCCGTTGCCGGGGACCTGGAAGGCGAGGACCCCGCCGGGCGGGAGGGAGTCGATCCAGCCGGGGAGGGAGTCCCCGTGGCCGGGGACCCACTGGAGGGCGGCGTTGGAGACGATCAGGTCGTACGGCTCGGCGGGGGTCCAGCCGGCCAGGTCGGCGGGGCGGAAGTCCATGCTGCCGCCGCCGGGGGTGGGGCCGCCGTACCCGGCTGCGGCCTTCTCCAGCATCTGCGGGGAGTTGTCGAGGCCGGTGATCCGGGCGGCGGGCCAGCGCTCGGCGAGCAGGGCGGTGACGTTGCCGGCCCCGCAGCCGAGGTCGGCGATGCGCGGGGCCCGGGGGGCGCCGGGTGCGGCGGCCGCGGTCTGCGGGTCCGGGATGCGGGCCAGCAGGTCGAGGAAGGGGCGGGTGCGGTGTCCGGCGTGGTTCAGGTACTGCCGGGGGTCCCACACGGGTGTCGCAGGGGTCGAAGGCATGTCCATACCTCAAGATCAGCACGGAGATATCTTGATGTCAAGAGACTTCATATCGACAGACCCTTTACACTGATCGACATGGAGGACGAGGTCGACCGACTGGTCGCGGCATGGCGGCGGGAGCGCCCTGACCTCGACGTGGAACCGCTCGAAGTGCTCAGCCGGGTCAGCAGGCTCGCGCGCCACCTCGACCGGGCCCGTCGGCTTGCCTTCTCCGAGCACCAGTTGGAGCCGTGGGAGTTCGACGTGCTCACCTCGCTGCGCCGCGCCGGGGAGCCCTACCAGCTCTCCCCCGGGCAGCTCCTGACGCAGACCCTGGTCACCTCGGGCACGATGACGAACCGCATCGACCGGCTCGCGAAGAAGGGCCTGGTCGAGCGGCTCCCGGACCCCAACGACCGGCGCGGGGTCCTGGTCCGCCTGACCCCCGAGGGCCGCGACCGCGGCGACCAGGCGCTCGCCGGGCTGCTCGACCAGGAGCGGGCCATCCTGGCCCAGCTCCCGCGCGCCCAGCGGATGGAGCTGGCCGGGCTGCTACGCCGGCTGACCGCTCCGTTCGACAACATCCCCGGCTAGGTCCACGGGCCTGACCCCGGCCCGCCGGGCCAGGGCCACGGCCGCCAGCGTGGAGTGCACCCCGAGCTTGCCGAGCACGTTCTGCATGTGCGTGCGGACCGTGTGCGGGGACAGGAACAGCCGGGCGGCCACGTCCTTGCGGTTGAGCCCCGCGACCATGCAGCGCAGCACCTCGTGCTCGCGCGGGGTCAGGGACTCCACCAGCCGCTCGCTGTCCGTACGGTTCTTGCGGGCGGCCGTCAGCTCCCGCAGCACCCCCGTCAGCAGGGCGGGCGGCAGGTGCGTCTCCTCCCGCAGCACCCCGCGGATCACGGCGAGCAGCCGCGACAGGGAGCAGTCCTTGGCCACCCAGCCGGAGGCGCCCGCCTGGAGGGCCAGGGCGGCCCGGCGCGGATCGTCCCGCTCGGCCAGCACCACCGTGCGCACCGCGGGCTGGCTGGACCGCACGCCCGCGACCAGCGCGATCCCGTCGGGGGCGGCCGCGGGACCGCCCGCGGACGGCTCCGCCACCCGCACCGCCGCACCGGCCGCCGCCCCCGGCGGCCCGCCGGCCGCGGCGCCGAGGTCGGCGTCCACGAGCAGCACGTCGTACCTGCGCCCTTCCGAAGCACCGCGCTCCAGACAGCGCGCGGCAGCCGCCGCACTGCCCGCCGCGGACACGTCCACGTCGGGCTCCGCGGCGAGCGCAGCCGCGAGCGATTCGGCGAAAATACGGTGGTCGTCGACCACGAGAACCCGGATACGTACCACAGACACCCCCAAGGGTCGGGGAACGGACCGGCGCGGGTACGGCGCCCGGATCGGAGATGGATCAGCAGCTGCCGCGGCCGCCGCCGCAACTGGACTGCTACCCCGGTCCGGACGTCGTACCCGACTGTCTCGACCCCTGAATCAACACCGGCCCCCACCGGTGCTGTGCATCAGCGTAAGGGCCGCGGCGGGGAGCAGTTGGCCGAATCCCGGAAGTTCTTCGGAGGGATTTCCGCGGCGCGGCCCCCCAACTCCCGCGTACCGGAAGGTAGCTGTGCGGAAGGGTAGACCCGCGGGCGGACCGGTCCGGACCAGGACCCGACCGACATGGCCGGAAATGACCGCCGGGCCGCGGTGGCCGCCGTCAGCTCCCGTCGGCCTTCTCGGCCTCGCGCCGCAGGGCGAACTCCCAGGCGTCCCGGACGATTCCGGCCAGGTCCGAGCGGGTCGGGGTCCAGCCCAGCCGCTCCCGGGCGGTGGCCGCCGAGGCCACCAGCACCGCCGGGTCCCCGGCCCGGCGCGGGGCGGTCACCTCGGGGATCTCCCGCCCGGTCACCTTGCGGACGGTCTCGACCACCTCGCGGACCGAGAAGCCGTTGCCGTTGCCGAGGTTGCAGACCAGGTGCTCCCCGGGCGCGGCCGCCCTCAGCGCGGCGAGGTGCGCCTCCGCCAGGTCCGCCACGTGGATGTAGTCGCGCACGCAGGTGCCGTCGGGGGTCGGGTAGTCGTCCCCGTACACCGCGATGGAGGGGCGCTGCCCCAGGGCGACCTGGAGGACCAGGGGGATCAGGTGGGTCTCGGGGTCGTGGCGCTCGCCGTACCTGCCGTACGCCCCGGCCACGTTGAAGTAGCGCAGGGAGACGGCGGCGAGCCCGTGGGCCGTGCACTCCCCCGCGATCATGTGGTCCACGGCCAGCTTCGAGGCCCCGTACGGATTGGTCGGGGCGGTGGGCGAGGACTCGGTCAGGAGGCCTTCCGCGGGCTCGCCGTAGGTGGCGGCGGTGGAGGAGAAGACCAGCCGGCGGACCCCGGACTCCCGCATGGCGGTGAGCAGTTCGAGGGTGCCGCCCACGTTGTTGGCCCAGTACTTGCCCGGGTCGGCCACGGACTCGCCGACCTGCGAGGAGGCCGCGAAGTGCAGGACGGCGTCGTACGTGGGGTCGAGGTGGCGGGCGGCGTCCTGGATGCGGCCCTCGACGAGCCGGGCGCCCTCGGGGGCGCCGGCGGCGTGGCCGGTGGAAAGGTCGTCCAGCACGGTCACCTCGTGCCCCGCTTCGAGCAGGTGGGCCGCCACGACACTGCCGACGTATCCGGCTCCGCCGGTGACCAGGTACTTGTTCACTTGCCTGCCTCTCAGGGGAATGCGCCGATGGCACACGCTCGTACCGGATGAGGAGCCTCCGGGGAACGGCGCATGGCCGGCATCCCGCGCGCCGGTGAAGAACCGGTCCCCGTCAGTCCCTGGGCCCCGCCTGGGCCGGGACGACCGCCCGGTCCAGCAGACCGGTACGGGCGGCCAGGGCGGCGGCCTCCAGCCGGGAGCCTACGCCCAACTTCATGAGTACCCGCTGCACATGTGTGCGGGCTGTGCTCGGCGCGATGCTCATGCCGGCCGCGATCAGCCGGGTGTCCTCGCCCTCCGCGACCCGGACGAGCACCTCCACCTCGCGCGGGGTCAGCAGCTGGAGCAGCCGGCTGCCCTCGTCGTCGGGCTGCGCGGCCGGGTTGAGCAGCTCCGCGAAGGCGCCCTGGAGCAGCTGGGGGGCGACGGCGGCCTCGCCCGCGCGGGCCTTGGCGAGGGCCCGCTCCACCCCCTCGATGCGCTCGTCCTGGCGGACGTACCCGGAGGCGCCCGCGGCGAAGGCGGCGGCGATCCCGCGCGGGCTCGGCACCGGGCCGAGGACCACGACGGCGATCTGCGGCCGCTCCCGCTTGATCTTCACGATGGGGTCGAAGACCCCCGGCTCGGCAGGGGTCGCCGTGCCCAGCAGGCAGACCTCGGGGGCCCGGCTGATGACCAGCTCGGCCGCCCCCGCCGCCGGCGCGGCGGCGGCGAGCACGCGGTGTCCGCGCAGCTTCAGCGCCGAGGCCAGTGCCTCGGCCAGCAGCCGGTGCTCGTCGACCACCATGACCCGTACGCCCATGAGAGCCCCCAACCCGGTCCCGTCTGACCCGGCAAGCTACACGCTTGTTCGACGCCGTGGGCCTGATACCGCGCAGAAGCCCCCGGAAGGCCGAAGTGGGTGCCCCCCGTGTCCGGGAGGCACCCACCTCTGTCCGTGCGCGTCCGTACCGCCGCCTGCTCCTAGCGGGCCCGGTAGCCGACGATCAGGAAGTCCCGGCCCACGTCGGCGCTGTACGGCTTGTCGATCATGGTCTCGGAGCTGAAGAGGTAGCCGCCCGCGTACCGGATCTCCGCGTAGTTGCTGGAGAAGCTGGTCTCCTTGGCGCGGATGTCGGTGTCGGCGGGGTTCTCCATCAGCACGGTCGGCTTCATCGTCTTCGGGTCGATGCTGAGGATCTGGCCGCCCGTCTTGTACGAGGGCCACTTGTAGGCGATGAGGTTCGGGCCGTCCATCCGCAGCGGGAAGAGCAGGCGGCCGGTGCCCGCGTCGGCGCGGTCGGTGGTCTGCTTGCCCGTGGTCAGGTCGAAGGAGACGATCTCGTTGGTGCGCCCGTACTTCTCGCCCGGGTCGTCGTGCTCGGCGGACGGCAGGTAGATCCGGCCGTTGCCGACGGCGACCTTCTCGCAGACCTCGACGCCCGTGCCGGTACGGCAGTTGGGGGCGTACTTCTTCTTTCCGAGGCCGATGCGGGTCTTGAGGGCGCCGGTCTTCTCGTCGATGGAGAAGACGTCGCTCATGGTGCCGGTGTTGTTCAGGTCGGTGCTGACCACCAGCGGGACGGTGGAGACGATGCTGGCCCAGGAGATGCCGGGCGGCATCTTGTACGTGGACAGGGGCGCGCCGGTCTGCCGGTCCAGGAACTGGGCCTGGAGGTACTGGGCGCCGTAGTCCCCGCACTTGCGGATGACCGCGAGGCCGGGGCCGCCGCCGTAGCCCATGTCGTAGCAGGAGTCGGCGTCGACCTTGGGGGTCCACAGGTTGCGGCCGTCCGAGAGCTTCCAGGCGGCGCCGCCGCCGAGGCCGCCCGCGGCGACGGTGTCGCCGCTGACGGTCACCTCCTTGAAGTCGACCTTCTCGTCCCCGCTGGTGCTCCCCTTGGTGGAGTTGCGCCACAGCAGCTTGCCGGAGGCGAGGTCGACCACGCCGACCTCGCTGCAGGGCTGGCGGTTGTACTTGCCGACCCGGGGCGCGGCCTCGAAGACGATCGGGGTCTTCCCGCCGCTGACGTGCTTGGTCGTGGCGCAGACCTGGCCGGGCAGGTCGAGGGTCCACTTCGGCTTCAGGGTGGCGGGGTCGTACCCGACGATCTTGCGGATGCCCGTCTTGGCGTACACCGAATCGGTGATCCAGGAGCCGGCCACGTTGACGAGGATCTCGGTCTTGGGGACCGGGACGGCGGCCACGAGCTGCGAGGCCGGGTCCGCCGGGGGCTTCTCCGAGGCGGCGGCCGCGGGGGCGTCCACGGCTCCGGAGGAGCCGCCGGAGCCGGCTCCCTTGCCGTCCGTGCCCTGGGCGGTGGGCTTCTTCAGGCCCGGCTCGTCCGCGGGCTGGGCCGCGTACCAGAAGCCGCCGACGACGATCAGCGCGATGGCGGCCACGGCGGCCGTGACGATCAGCAGCTGGTTGCGCTTGTCGTTGCCGCCGCCCTTGCCCGCGGGACCCGCGGGGGGCTGCGGCGCGCCCGGCCCGTACATGGGCTGGGTCGGGGGCTGCGGGGCGTACTGCGGATAGCCGTAGCCGGCCTGCGGGGGCTGCTGCGGGTACCCGTATCCGGGCGGAGCCTGGGGGTAGCCGTAACCGGGGTCCCCCTGGTGGCCGGGCATCGGCGGCGGCGCCCCGAAACCGCCCGCCGGCGGCTCCTGGGGCGCTCCGAAACCGCCCTGCGGGGGCTGGTTCGGGGGTGGGGGCGGCGGGGTGCTCATCGGGTGGCTTCTGCCTCTCGGGTTGCGTGCGGGGTCACTTGCCGAAGGCCAGGAGGAGCTTCTCCTTCACGCCGTCCTTGCCCAGGAGGCGGGTGGCGGAGAGGTAGAAGCGGCCGTCCGCGTAGGCGATCTGCGGGGTGTAGAAGGAGTCCTCCACGTCCTTGGCCGCGTCCGGGTGGCGCAGGACCGTCGTGGGCTTCGAGGCCCCGGGCGCCAGCGCGACCACGGAGCCGCCGCTCTTGTACGAGGGCTCCTGGTAGGCGTACAGGGTGCCGTTCTCGGCGCGGAGGGGGACGAGGCTGTGGCCGGGGGCGGCCTTGACCCGCTGGCCCGCCTTGCCGGTGCCGAGGTCGAAGGAGACGATCTCGTTGTCCCGGCCCGCGGTCATCAGCTGGAAGACGCTGCCGTTGACCACGGCGCCGGTGCAGCCCTGGAGGTCGCGGCCGGACACGGTGAACGGGCAGTTCGGGGCGAACTTGCCCCGGCCTGCCAGCGAGCTGCGCTTGGTGCCGTCGGCGTTGAGGACGACGATGGCGCGCTGGTTCTTGTCCTTGCTGGCCGTGTCGATGACGACGGGGTCCACGGAGTAGACCTTGGCGACCTTGAAGGTGGCGGGGAGCTTGTAGGTCCAGCGGACCTTGCCGGTGGCCGGGTCGATGCCCTCGACCTGCTCGTCGCGCTTCTCCGCGCCGAACGAGCAGGTGGTGACGGCGACCAGGCGGCTGCCGCCCGCGTACTCGTCGGCCAGGCAGGGGCCGTCGGCGCGAGCAAAGAGCTTGGAGCCGTCGCTGACCTTGAAGGCGCTGGAGGGGCCGATGCGGCTGACGGCGACGGTGTCCCCGCTGATGGCGAGGTTGAGGCGGGTCATGATGTCGAAGAGGCCCTCCTTGAGGACCTCCTTCGTCCAGCCGACGGCGCCGGTCTTGATGTCGATCTGCTTGAGCTGGTTGCAGTCGGCCGACTTGCCGTCGTTCTCCTTGAAGGCGACCACGGTCTTGCCGTCGGCGGTGGTCTGGCGGGAGGCCCCGCAGATCTCGCCGGCCAGCGGGACGGTCCACTTCCTGCGCCCGTCGGTGGCCGAGTAGCCGGTCACCGAGGTGTACGCGCCCTTGGCGACGATGCCGCCCGCGATCCACATGCCGGGGGCGTCGGCGCCGTCGCCGGGCACGTCGATGTCGTTGGTCTTGAGGAAGAGGACCTTGTCCTCGCCCTGCTTGCGGCCGGCGTTGAAGTCGGTCTCGGCCTCGCCGCCGTCGCCGGTGCCGTCGCCGAGGTCCACGCTGGGCGCGGGGGCGGGCTTGCCCTTGCCGTCGGCGGGCTGGGCGGCGGGCTTCTCCGGCTCGTCCCCGGAGAGCAGCAGGTACCCGCCCCCGCCGAGCGCGAGGACTCCGGCCACGGAGGCGGCGACGACCGCGAGGAGCTTCCCGCGGGGCCGCGGGCGCGGGCCGCCGGGGTGCGGTCCGGGGCCGCCGGGCGGGGGCGGCGGCGGGTAGCCGTGGCCCGGCTGCTGCTGCGGCTGTCCGTAGGGGGGCGGCGGCTGCTGCCCGAACGGGGGCTGCTGCGGGGGCTGCTGGGCGTACGGGTTCGGCTGCTGCGGCTGGCCGTACTGGTTCGGCTGCTGCGGCTGCTGTCCGTACGGGTTCGGGGGCTGCTGCGCGTACGGGTTCGGGGGCTGCTGGGGGTATCCGTAGCCGGGCTGCGGCGGGCCGGGCAGGTGTCCGTAACCGGACGGTACGGGAGGCTGGTTCGGCGGCTCGTGGGGCGGCTGAGTCATCAGCTCGTACCTTCTGCTTCGGGGCGCGGGGACGGCGGGCGACGTTCTTTCTATCACCACCGACCGCATGCGAACGGGCCGGTCCGCCCCCTGTACCCAAGGGAGGACCGGCCCGTGACACCGCCGTTATCAGGCCGTCCGGCGGCCGGACGGGGGTGTGTCCTACGCGTCCTCGGCCAGCTCCAGCCAGCGCATCTCCAACTCGTCGCGCTCCCCGATCAGTTCCCGGAGCTCCGCGTCGAGCTTGGCGACCTTCTCGAAGTCGGTGGCGTTGTCGGCGATCTGGGCGTGCAGGTGGGTCTCGCGGTCCGAGATCTTGTTGAGCTGGCGCTCGATCTTCTGGAGCTCCTTCTTCGCGGCGCGCGCGTCCCCGGCGGACTTCTCCTTCGCGGGGGCGGCCTGCGCGGCGGGCGCGGCGGCCGGGGCGGCGGCCTCGGCCATCCGGCGGCGGCGCTCCAGGTACTCGTCGATGCCGCGGGGCAGCATCCGCAGGGCCTGGTCCCCGAGCAGGGCGAGCACCGTGTCGGTGGTGCGCTCGATGAAGAACCGGTCGTGGCTGATGACGATCATCGAGCCGGGCCAGCCGTCGAGGAGGTCCTCCAGCTGGGTCAGGGTCTCGATGTCGAGGTCGTTGGTCGGCTCGTCGAGGAAGAGCACGTTCGGCTCGTCCATCAGGAGGCGCAGGATCTGCAGGCGGCGGCGCTCGCCGCCGGAGAGGTCGCCCACGGGCGTCCACTGCTTCTCCTTGGTGAAGCCGAACTGCTCGCACAGCTGCCCGGCCGTCATCTCGCGGCCCTTGCCGAGGTCCACCCGGTCGCGGACCCGCTGTACGGCCTCCAGCACCCGCAGGGAGGGGTCGAGCTCGCCGACCTCCTGGGAGAGGTAGGCGAGCCGTACGGTCTTGCCGACGGTGACGGTGCCCCCGGCGGGCTGGGCCTCGCCCTGGGTGCGAGCGGCCTCGGCGAGGGCCCGCAGCAGGGAGGTCTTGCCGGCGCCGTTGACGCCGACCAGGCCGATCCGGTCGCCGGGGCCGAGCTGCCAGGTGAGGTGCTTGAGGAGGGTCTTGGGGCCGGCCTCGACGGTGACGTCCTCGAGCTCGAACACGGTCTTGCCGAGGCGGGCGTTGGCGAAGCGCATCAGCTCGGAGCGGTCGCGCGGCGGCGGCACGTCGGCGATGAGCTCGTTGGCGGCCTCGATGCGGTAGCGGGGCTTGGAGGTGCGGGCCGGGGCGCCGCGGCGCAGCCAGGCCAGCTCCTTGCGCATCAGGTTCTGCCGCTTCTGCTCCTCGGTGGCGGCGATCCGCTCGCGCTCGGCGCGCGCGAACACGTAGTCGCTGTAGCCGCCCTCGTACTCGTGCACCTCGCCGCGCTGCACGTCCCACATGCGGGTGCAGACCTGGTCGAGGAACCAGCGGTCGTGGGTGACGCAGACGAGGGCCGAGCGGCGCTCCTGGAGGTGGCCGGCCAGCCAGGCGATGCCCTCGACGTCGAGGTGGTTGGTGGGCTCGTCGAGGACGAGGAGGTCCTGCTCGGCGATGAGCAGCTTGGCGAGGGCGATGCGGCGGCGCTCGCCGCCGGAGAGGGGGGCGATGACGGTGTCGAGGCCGTTCTCGAAGCCCGGCAGGTCGAGTCCGCCGAAGAGGCCGGTGAGCACGTCGCGGACCTTGGCGTTGCCGGCCCACTCGTGGTCCGCCATATCGCGGATGATCTCGTGGCGGATGGTGGCGGCCGGGTCCAGGGAGTCGTGCTGGGTGAGGATCCCCAGGCGGGCGCCGCCGGTGTGGGTGACGCGGCCGGTGTCGGGCTCCTCCAGCCTGGCGAGCATCCGGATCAGGGTGGTCTTGCCGTCGCCGTTGCGGCCGACGACTCCGATCCGGTCCCCCTCCGAGACGCCGAGGGAGATGCCGTCGAGCAGGGCGCGGGTGCCGTACACCTTGCTCACTGCCTCGACATTGACCAGGTTGACGGCCATCAGACGCGCTCCAATTCGGGGGTTCAGCTCAGCCCCTCACCCTAACCTTCCGCGCGGACCCGCAGCGCTCCACCAGCGCCCACCCGGCGAGGGCGGCCGCGAGGGCGGCGGGGGCGGTGACGGGTACGGCGACCAGCACGGCGCTGTGGCCGTCGAGCAGTCCGCCGAGCCCGGTCATGGACAGCCCGAGGATTCCGAACAGGGACAGGGTGGTGCCGGCGGCGGCGAGGGCGCCGGAGCCGGGTGCGGGGGCAGCGGGGGTGGAGGCAGAGGCGGGCCCTGCCGCACGCGGGCGCCCGCCCGGTGCCTCGAACCGCCGGAACGCGGCGACGAGCAGGGCGGTCAGTGCGGCCGCGGCGAGCAGCCGTACGGGCACCTGGGCCCACCAGGCCGCGGTGGCGGGTTCGGGCAGCCGGGCGCCGAGGGCGAGCTGGGCGCCGTACACGCCGAGCATGGCGGTGAGGTGCCAGAGGAAGGCGGTCATGGCGATCCCGTTGGCGGCGACGACGGCCCGCCAGGGCCGGGGGCGGGCGAGCAGGGCGGCGGCGGGGCGGCGCAGCAGCTCGACGGCGCCGGTGAGCCAGAGCCCGTGGCAGAGCAGGGCGAGGGTGGGCGGGGCCATGTTGGAGACCTTCTCTCCGGGCATCCCGACCATGGACAGCGGGTACGGGCCGAGGGCGACCAGCAGGACGGCCCCGGCGGCTCCGGCGGCGGCGAGCAGCGCGGGCCGGGTGAGGCGGCCGTCGGCGCGCAGGAAGCCGAGCTGGTGGACGGCGAGCCAGACGAAGGCGAAGTTCAGGAACTCGGCGTACGGGACCCCGGCGGCGAACCGCAGCAGGTCCACGGCGGCCGCGGCTCCCGCGAGTGCGGCGAAGGCCCCCCAGCCGTAGCGCTCGTGGAGCTTCAGCAGGGGCGGGGTGAGGGCGACCGCGGCGAGGTAGATGCCGACGAACCAGAGCGGCTGGGTGACCAGCCGCAGCGCGGCCCCGGTGAGTCCGGCTCCCCCGCCCGCGAGCTGTACGGCCAGGGCGGCGGCGGTCCACACCAGGACGAAGGCGAGGGTGGGCCGCAGCAGCCGGCGCAGCCGGGCCCGCAGGAAGACGGCGTAGACGGGCCCGGCGGGCATCCGGCGGACCAGCGACCGGTAGGACAGGGCGTGCGAGAAGCCGCCGACGAAGAAGAACACCGGCATCACCTGGAACACCCAGGTGAGCACCTGGAGCCCGGGCAGCACGGCGAGGAGGTTCCCGATCCGCCCGTCGGCGCCCACGGCGGCCATCAGCCAGTGCCCGAGCACCACGGTCCCGAGCGAGGCGACCCGCAGCAGGTCGACGTACCGGTCGCGCGACTGCGGTGTGGCCGCGGCGAGTTCGGAGGCTTTGTGTCCCATGCCCCCACCGTCCCGCCCCGTCCGGCCCGGCGGTAGCGCTCGGGTACTCAGCCCGGCCTGAGTACGCGGGGGCTCAGCCCGGGAGGACCGTGGCGCCCGGGGCGGGGGAGGTGGCGGTGCGGGTGGTGCGGCAGGTGGTGGAGGCTTCGAGGGCGGCGGCGACCTTGGCGGCGGACTCCGGGTCGCGGACCAGGAAGGCGGTGGTGGGGCCGGAGCCGGAGACCAGGGCGGCGAGGGCGCCGCCGCCGAGTCCGGCGGCGAGGGTGCCGGCCAGCTGCGGGCGCAGGGAGAGGGCCGCGGGCTGGAGGTCGTTGGTGAGGACGGCGGCCAGCGCGTCGGGGTCCCCGGCGCGCAGGGCGTCGAGGAGGGCCGGGGAGGCCTGGGGCGCGGGGACCGCGCGGTCGGCGGCGAGCCGGTCGAACTCGCGGAACACCGCGGGGGTGGACAGCCCGCCGTCGGCGAGGGCGAAGACCCAGTGGAAGGGCCCGGCGGACAGCCCGGTGAGGTGCTCGCCGCGGCCGGTGCCGAGGGCGGCCCCGCCGACCAGGCTGAAGGGGACGTCGCTGCCGAGTTCGGCGCACATGTCGAGGAGGTCCGCGCGGGGGGTGCGAAGGCCCCACAGGGTGTCGCAGGCCAGCAGGGCGCCGGCGCCGTCGGCGCTGCCCCCGGCCATGCCGCCGGCCACGGGGATGTCCTTGGCGATGTGGAGGTGCACGTCGGGGTCGATCCCGTGCCGGGCGGCGAGGAGTTCGGCGGCCCGGGCGGCGAGGTTGCCGCGGTCGAGGGGCACCTGGTCGGCGTACGGGCCGGAGCAGGTGACGGACACCCCGGCGCCGGGGGCGGCGGGGGTCGCGGTGACCTCGTCGTACAGGGAGACCGCGAGGAAGACGTTGGCGAGGTCGTGGAAGCCGTCGGGGCGGGCGGGGCCCACCGCGAGCTGCACGTTGACCTTCGCGGGCACGCGGACGGTGACGGGGGCGGGCGCGGCGCCGGTCCCCGGGGCGGTGGCGGTCACAGGGCGCCCTTCTCCGGCGCGGGCTTGTTCTCGGCGATGCGGGCGAACTCCTCGACGGTGAGGGCTTCGCCGCGGGCCTGCGGGGAGATCCCGGCGCCGACCAGCGCGGTCTCGGCCGCGGCCGCGGTGCCGGCCCAGCCGGCCAGGGCGGCGCGCAGGGTCTTGCGGCGCTGCGCGAAGGCCGCGTCGACCACCGCGAAGACCTCGGCCTTGGTGGCGGTGGTCTTCACCGGCTCGGCCCGGCGGACCAGGGAGACGAGCCCGGAGTCCACGTTGGGCGCGGGCCAGAACACGTTGCGGCCGATGGCTCCGGCGCGCTTGACCTCGCAGTACCAGTTGGCCTTGACGGAGGGCACGCCGTAGACCTTGTTGCCCGGGCGGGCCGCGAGCCGGTCGGCGACCTCCGACTGCACCATGACGAGGGTCCGCTCGATGCTGGGGAAGCGGTCGAGCATGTGCAGCAGCACGGGTACGGACACGTTGTACGGGAGGTTGGCGACCAGCGCGGTCGGCGCCGGGCCGGGCAGCTCCTGCACCAGCAGGGCGTCGGAGTGCACGAGCGCGAAGCGGTCCTTCCTCGCGGGCAGCCGGGCCTCGATGGTGGCGGGCAGCGCGGCCGCGAGGACGTCGTCGATCTCGACGGCGGTGACCCGGTCGGCGGCCTCCAGCAGGGCCAGGGTCAGCGAGCCCAGTCCGGGCCCGATCTCGACCACGACGTCGTCGGGGCGCACCCCGGCCGTGCGCACGATGCGGCGCACGGTGTTGGCGTCGATGACGAAGTTCTGGCCCTTCTGCTTCGTCGGGCGCACGCCGAGGACCGTGGCCAGTTCACGGATGTCGGCGGGCCCGAGGAGGGCGTCGGAGGCCTCGGACGGGCTGTCGGGGGCCTCGGGGGCTGCGGCTTCTTCGGGCTGCGGTGCGGTGCTCACCGGTAAAGCCTACGGCCGCAGTGGGGCCACGGACTCGCCCCCCGCTGCACGTAGAGCTTCTTGGCCCGGTACGTCTGCTCGCTGGCGCTGGCGTCCTGGGCCCGGCCGCTGCCGCCGAGCCCCCGCCAGGTGCCCGGGTCGAACTGGTACAGGCCCCCGTACGTGCCCGAGGGGTCCACGGCCCCGGGCCGCCCGCCGGACTCGCACTGGGCGAGCGCGGCCCAGTCCAGCCCGTCCGCACCGGCCACGGAGGTCGGCAGGGGCTTCGTACCGACCTTGACGACCTGGGTGACGGGGGTGCGGACGATCTCCTCGGTGACCCGGCGGGGCTTCTGGCGGACCCCGTTGACGGTGCGCAGGGCGTACGTGACCCGGCGGGCGCCGGGCCGGCCGGCCCGTTCGACGATTTCGGTGCCGGCGAAGACGGACGGGTCCTTGATCCGCTCGATGTCGTACGGGATCTGCTCCTCGCGGACCTCGCGGGAGCCGGTGATGCGCAGCACGGTGACGGTCTGGCCGTCGCGGGGGAAGGAGTCGGGGGCCACGGAGGTGGTGTCCTCGCCGTGGAGGGTGATCCCGGCCTGTTCGAGGGCCTCGCGGATGGTGGCGGCGTTGGTGCGCAGGGTGCGTTCGCGGCCGTCGGCCATGAAGGTGACGGTGCGTTCGGTGCGGACGCTGAGGGCGAGTCCGCGACGGGAGATCGGCGCGGAGCGGGAGGCGGAGAGGTAGGCGCCCTCGGCGCGGACCCCGAGCTGGCGCAGGGCGCCGTCCACGGTGCGGGCGGTGGTCCACACCTGGCGGCGGCTGCCGTCGAGGGTGAGGAGGAGGGGGCGGCCGTAGCGCAGGACCACCTCGTCGCCGTCGGAGAGGGCGGCGTCGGGGGCGGGGGAGACGAGGTCGTGGTCGCCGACGCCGAGGCCTTCGGCGGCGAGCAGTTCGTCCACGCCGCCGGCGAAGGTGTGCAGGTTGCGGGGGACCCCGTCCACGGTGAGGCGGACGGCCTTGTCGGTGGCGACGAAGGCGGTGGTGCCGCCGGCGAGGAAGGCGACGACGAGGGCCTGCGGGACGATCCGCCGCCAGCTGTCCGCGCCGGGCGAGCGTCGGGACTGCCGGGCCGGGCGGCCCCGCGAACCCTGCCGTCGGGCCCGGGCGGGCGGGGCGGCCGGCGAGGGCCGTCCCGCGGAGCCGGGCTGGGCGGGCCCCGCGGGCTGACCGGCGGGGTCGGCGGGACCGGCGGGGTCGGTGAGGAGGTCCGGGGGAGCTGCTACGTCTACGAGGTCTACGAGTTCTGCGGGATCCATGAGGCTCGTGAGGCCTGCGAGGTCGGCACGGTCCGTGAGACCTGCAAGGTCGGCACGGTCCGTGAGACCTGCAAGGTCGGCACGGTCCGCGAGGCCTGTGGGAGCCGCGGACCGGTCCCGCCCGTCCCTGCGGTCGCGCCGGTCGCGCGTGTCCCGGCGGTCCCGGGGGTCGGGGGGGTCCTGGTCCGGGAGGGTGGCCCGGCCGGACGGTTCGGCCCGGGCGCTCCGGCTGCCGCGGCCGGTCCGGGCCCCCTGGCGGCGGCGGGCCGCCCGGCCCGGGGGCGGAGCCCCGCCGCCCTCCGGACCGGAGGCCGGGACGGGGTCGCCGGCGGGGTCCGCGGGGGCGCCACCGGAGCCGGCGGGGGAGGCCCCGCCGTCGCCGTACGGGGCGGCGGCGGACGGGTCGGGGGCGTACGGGTCGTACGGGTCCGGACCACCGTCCGCGTACGGATCCGCAGTCCCTCCTCCATACGTATCCGGGCCACCGTCCGCGTACGGATCCCCGGCACCGCCTGCATAAGGATCTGGACCACCGCCTGCGTACGGGTCCGCGGCACCGCCTGCGTAAGAGGTCGCGGTCGCGGCTGCGGTGGCGGCTGCGTGGCGGGCCGCCCCGCCGTGGTCGGAGCCGCTCCCGTAGGGGGCACCTGGGGCGTACGGCGCGCCCGCGTACCCGGGGTCCGCCTGCGGCGCGCCCTCGTACGGGAGGCCCGCGCCCCCGTACGGGGAGCCGCCGTACGGCCCGTCGTCCGCGTACCCGCCCCCGCCCGCGTAGGCGTCCACCACCGTGTACCCGGGACCCGCTCCGTACCCGTCGGCCTCCGGCCCGTAGCCGGAACCGGGGCCGGCGCCGTAGGGGTCACCGGCGCCGTACGCACCACCGCCGCCACCCCCGCCGTACCCGTACGGATCCCCGTCCCCGTACGGATCCCCCGCCGCGTACGGCGACCCGCCGGAAACGGCCGCCCCGCGGCGGCGGCGCCCGGTGCCCGGGGCGGGTCCGGCGGCGGGCGGCGGGGGTCCGCCCTGCTCCGGTACGGGAGCGGCGGCGGTGGCCGGTCCCGTACCGGGGACCGCCCGTCGGCGTCCGGAGGCCCGGTGGCTGCCCTGCGTTTCGCTCACGACGCTCGCTCCCTGGTGGTTCGGGCAGGGGAGACTAGCGGAGCACCGGTCACGCAACAAAGCGGCACGACTACGCTGCGTACGGACTCTGCGGTGCGCCCGGTCACGCCCCGGTCACGCGCGCGTCGTGCCGTCCGCCCCCGCAGGACCCGGCGGCGGGCCGCCACGGACCCCGCGGCGGCCTCAGTAGGCGAAGGCGCGGGCCGTGTTCGCGGCGAGGGCGGTGGCGAGGGAGTCCTCGTCGGTGCCCCGGGCGGCGGCCATCGCCCGCACCGTGATCGGAATGAGATACGGGGCGTTGGGCCGTCCGCGGTACGGGGCGGGCGTCAGGTACGGCGCGTCCGTCTCGACCAGGATCCGCTCCAGGGGGGTCACGGCGAGCGCGTCGCGCAGCCCCTGGGCGTTCTTGAAGGTGACCGTCCCGGCGAAGGACAGGTAGTACCCGGCGGCGGCGCACTCGCGGGCCATTTCGGCGTCCCCGGAGTAGCAGTGGAAGACGGTCCGCTCGGGGGCGCCCTCCTCGCGCAGGATCCGCAGCACGTCGGCGTGGGCCTCGCGGTCGTGGATGACGAGGGCCTTGCCGAGCCGCTTGGCGATCTCGATGTGGGCGCGGAAGGAGGCCTCCTGGGCGGCCATGCCCTCGGGGCCGGTGCGGAAGTAGTCGAGCCCGGTCTCGCCGACGGCCTTGACCTGCGGGAGGGCGGCGAGGCGCTCGATCTCGGCGAGGGCGTCGTCGAGGGCGGCCTGCCCGCCGCCGGGCCGGGCCCCCTGGCGCGACCAGCCGTCGGGATCCCCGTGCACGATGCGGGGAGCCTCGTTGGGGTGCAGGGCGACGGCCGCGTGCACGTTCTCGTACCGGGCCGCGGTCTCGGCGGCCCACATCGAGCCCTTCACGTCGCAGCCCACCTGGACGACGACGTCCACCCCGACGGAGGCGGCCTTGGCGAGGGCCTCCTCGACCGTGCCGCCCTGCATGTCCAGGTGGGTGTGGGAGTCGGCCACCGCCACCCGCAGGGGCTCGGGCAGCGGCGGCGGGGCGTCCTTGGAAGAGCTCATAGGCCGATCTTATGAGGAGCCGCCGGGCCGGAACACGCCCCTGATCCGGGCCATGAGCCCCGGGGGGCCCGCCGGCTCGGCCTCCGTGACCGCGACCGGCCCGGGGGCGTCGTGGGCCTCGGGGCCCGCGTCGGGGTGGTGCCGGCCGTGCCGCCGGCCGCGGTCGTCCCCGGTGGAGGGGACGGGGCCCGCGATGCCGGGGGCGATCCGGTGGTGGAAGAGCCGGTCGACCACCGCGTCGACGGAGGAGACCTGCCCCGCCCGCATGATCCGCACCACGTGCCCGCCGCAGTTCATGCAGGTGGGCCGCGACAGCGGGGAGGGCACCCGCTCGCCGTTCACGGTGTAGACGATGAAGGGCTGGCCGCGGCCGTCGGTGTGGTGCTGGATCTCGTAGGACTGCTCCCAGCCGTACCCGCACCTCATGCACGCGAAGGAGTACGCCTCGTGGACGGTGCCCGCGCCGGGGGCGGCGGGGGCGGGAACGGGGGTGTCTGCGATCTCACTCATGCCAGCTCCTCTGGTCCGCTGGTGACACTTGCCAGTGGACGCCTCTTCCGGCGGGAGCGCATCAGGCCCTGTCGAGTATTGGACCGCCTTTGGACAGTTCATGCCCAAAGCGCCCGGTGCGCGGCCTAAGCTTTGCTTTTCAGGTTAGCCCTTTACCGGCTTATGGCACCTTGTGTTCCGCATTCTTTGCCGCGACGACGGCGTCGAACACCTCCCGCTTGGGAAGGCCCGCCTCGGCGGCGACGGCCGCGATGGCCTCCTTGCGCCGCTCCCCCGCCTCCTCCCGCACCCGCACCCGCCGCACCAGCTCCGCCGGGTCGAGCTCGGCGGGCCCGGTCTCGGCCGCGCCCTCGACCACGACGGTGATCTCGCCGCGGACCCCCTCGGCGGCCCAGGCGGCCAGCTCGCCGAGCCCGCCGCGCTTGACCTCCTCGTAGGTCTTGGTCAGTTCGCGGCAGACGGCGGCCCGCCGGTCCGCGCCGAAGACCTCCGCCATCGCGGCGAGGGTGTCGTCCAGCCGGTGCGGGGCCTCGAAGTAGACGAGGGTGCGCCGCTCGTCCGCGACCTCGCGCAGCTTCCCGAGCCGCTCCCCCGCCTTGCGCGGCAGGAAGCCCTCGAAGCAGAAGCGGTCCACGGGCAGTCCGGACAGGGCGAGCGCGGTCAGCACCGCGGAGGGCCCGGGCACGGCCGTGACCTTGATGTCCTTCTCCACCGCGGCCGCGACCAGCCGGTAGCCGGGGTCCGAGACCGAGGGCATGCCGGCGTCGGTGACCAGCAGCACCCGGGCGCCGCCCTCCAGGGCCTCGACCAGCTCGGGGGTGCGGGCGGACTCGTTGCCCTCGAAGTACGAGAGGACCCGGCCGGAGGTGTGGATGCCGAGGGCGCGCGTGAGCCCGCGCAGCCGCCGGGTGTCCTCGGCCGCGATCACGTCGGCGGTCTCCAGCTCGACCGCCAGCCGGGGCGGGGCGTCGCCGATCTCCCCGATGGGCGTGCCGGCGAGGACGAGGACCCCGGCACCGGATGCGGAGCCGGCGGCGGAAGGCTGCTGTTCAGTCACCCGACCATCCTCGCAGCCCCGATCACCTGAATCGCACAGATGCGTTCCCTACGATGACCCGGTGACCAGTACAGCGACCTCCCCCACCGGCCCCGCGGGGGCTCCGCCCGGACCCCCGGGCGCCGAAGAGCCGCCCGCCTGGGCGAGCCGGCTGCGCCGCTTCGGCTACACCCCGTCGGCCGCGGGGCGCGCGGACGTGCGCACCCGTCTCGTGCCGCCGTACGCGCAGCCGTCCGCGCACCTCTGGTCGGCCCTGGGCGTGTCCGCGGCCTCGGCGGCGGCGCTCCAGCGGGTGCTGGCGTGGGCGGGTCCGCTGCTGGTGGCGCTGGTGGCCGGGGTGCTGCGGTTCGTGGACCTGGGCAGCCCGAAGGCGGTGATATTCGACGAGACGTACTACGCCAAGGACGCCTGGGCCACGATCCGGCAGGGCTACGAGGCCAGTTGGCCCAAGGACATCGACAAGTCGATCATCGCGAACCCGGACGGGGTCAGCCTGCCCGTGGACCCCGGGTACGTGGTGCACCCGCCGGTGGGCAAGTGGGTCATCGGCCTCGGCGAGTGGGTGTTCGGCTTCGACCCCTTCGGCTGGCGGTTCATGACGGCGCTGCTGGGCACCGTGTCGGTGCTGCTGCTGTGCCGGATCGGGCGGCGGCTGTTCCGCTCCACCTTCCTGGGCTGCCTGGCGGGCGCCCTGCTGGCGGTGGACGGGCTGCACTTCGTGATGAGCCGCACGGCCCTGCTCGACCTGGTCCTCATGTTCTTCGTCCTGGCGGCCTTCGGGGCGCTGCTCGTGGACCGCGACAAGGCCCGCGAACGGCTCGCGGCGGCCCTGCCGGTGGACGGGGACGGCCGGTCGCGGCCCGACGCGCGGATCGCGGAGACCCTGCGGCTGGGGTGGCGCCCCTGGCGGATCCTGGCCGGGGTCTGCCTGGGCCTGGCCTTCGGCACGAAGTGGAACGGCCTGGTCGTCCTCGCCTTCTTCGGCCTGCTGACCGTGGCGTGGGACGCCTCCGCCCGGCGGGTGGCCGGCGCGGGCGCCCCGTACGCGGCCATGCTCCGCCGGGACGCCCTGCCGGCCTTCCTCTCGACCGTACCGGTGGCCCTGGCCACCTACCTGGCCTCCTGGACGGGCTGGATCCTCAGCCCCGACACCGGCAGGGGCGGCTACTTCCGCGACTGGTCGGCCAAGCAGGGCGGGGTGTCCTGGCTGCCGGACTGGCTGACGAGCCTGTGGCACTACGAGACCGAGGTGTACAAGTTCCACGTGGGCCTGACCTCGGGCCACACCTACGAGTCGAACCCGTGGAGCTGGCTGGTCCTGGGCCGCCCGGTCTCCTACTTCTACGAGTCCCCGGCCCCCGGCGCGGACGGCTGCCCCGCCACCGAGACCGCCAAGTGCGCCCGCGAGGTACTGGCCCTCGGCACCCCGCTGCTGTGGTGGACGGCCTGCTTCGCCCTCCTGTACGTGCTGTGGAGGTGGGCCTTCCGCCGGGACTGGCGGGCGGGCGCGATCGTCTGCGCGGTGGCCGCCGGCTACCTGCCCTGGTTCAACTACCAGGAGCGGACCATCTTCTACTTCTACGCCGTGGTCTTCGTCCCGTACCTCTGCCTGGCCGTAGCCATGATGATCGGCGCCCTCCTCGGCCCCGCCGGCTCCTCAGAACGCCGCCGCGCCGCGGGCGCCATCGGCGCCGGGGTACTGGTCCTGCTGATCGTGTGGAACTTCATCTACTTCTATCCGATCTACACGGGCGAGACGCTCCCCATGGAGTCCTGGCGGAACCGGATGTGGCTGGACACCTGGGTCTAGACCGCCGTATGGAGCAGCAGCGGCCCGCGGGCGGCTCGCGCCGGGCCCGCGGCCGCCTCGCTGCGGGCCCGGGTGGTGGCGGAGCGGGGGATCGTGGAAGTCCTGGCGGGCCGCGGGCGTTGCACCATGGGAGACGGCGCCGCAGCGGCGCCGCACTGCGGTGCAGGCGAGCGGGCGAGGAGGGCGGACGTGGACGTCCGGGGCACGGTGGCGGCGGGGTACGAGCCCGTCAGGGACGCGTTCGTGCGCAATTTCACGGAGCGCGGGGACCGGGGCGCGGCCGTGGCCGTGTACCGGGACGGGCGCCGGGTCGTGGACCTGTGGGCCGGGACCCGGGACGCCGAC
Organism: Streptomyces sp. NPDC038213; assembly: GCF_055600495.1. NCBI lineage: Bacteria > Bacillati > Actinomycetota > Actinomycetes > Kitasatosporales > Streptomycetaceae > Streptomyces > Streptomyces sp. NPDC038213. The sequence goes on along the minus strand of NZ_JBVJYM010000003.1, from coordinate 309,290 downwards.
GGGGGCGGCGGGCCCTGGCAGCGGGACACCGCGCAGATCGTCCGCTCCGCCACCAAGGGCGTGGCCGCGGCCGTCCCGCTGCTGCTCCACGAGCGCGGGCTGCTGGACCTGGACGCGCCCGTGGGCTCGTACTGGCCCGAGTTCAAGGCGGGCGGCAAGGACCGGGCGCTGGTGCGGCACCTGCTCTCGCACCGCGCGGGCGTCCCCGCCCTCGACACCCCGCTGAGCCCCGCCGAGGCCGTCGACGGGATATCGGGGCCGCGCGCGGTCGCCGCCCAGGAGGCCTTCTGGGAGCCCGGTACGGCGCACGGCTACCACGCCCAGACCTTCGGCTGGCTGCTGGACGAGCTGGTGCTGCGGATCACCGGCCGCTCGCTGGGCCGCTGGCTGGCCGAGGAGGTCGCCGCCCCGCTCGGGCTCGACCTGTGGATCGGGCTGCCGCCGGAGCAGGCGCACCGTGCGGGCCGGGTCGGCGCCTTCGAACCCCCCGCGCAGGCCGCGGGCACCCTGCGCACGCGCCCCCGGCGCGAGGTGGCGGCCGCCTACGGGGACCCGTCCTCGCTGACCCGCCGCGCCTTCGCCGCGATCGACCCGCTCCCCGACGAGAACGATCCCGCCTACCGCGCCGGCGAACTGCCCTCCTCCGCCGGCATCGCCACCGCCGACGCGCTCGCCCGCTTCTACGCGGCGGCGATCGGCGACCTGGCCGACGCGCCCCGGCTGTTCTCCCCCGCGACCGCGGAACTGGCCCGCACCGAGGAGGCCGCGGGCACCGACCGGGTCCTGCTCGTCGGCACCCGCTTCGGCCCGGGCTACATGCTGCACGGCCCGGCCTCGCCCCTGCTGGGCCCCGGCTCCTTCGGGCACCCCGGCCGCGGCGGCTCGCTGGGCTTCGCCGACCCGGACTCCGGGACCTCCTTCGGGTACGTCACGAACTCCCTGGCCAAGAGCGTCACCGCGGACCCCCGCGCCCAGGCCCTGGTCCGGGCCCTGCGGACGGTGGTCTGAGCCGGCGGATCCGCCCTACCGCGCCGGGACCGCCCGCGGGTCGAAGCCGAACGGCAGCTCCAGCCGGTGCGCCCGCATCAGCTCCTCGTCGCACAGCAGCTCGCTGGTGGCCCCGTCCGCGGCGATGACACCCTCGCTCAGCACCACCGAGCGCGGGCACAGCTCCAGGGCGTACGGCAGGTCGTGCGTGACCATCAGCACGGTCACGTCGAGGGAGCGCAGGATGTCGGCGAGCTCGCGCCGCGAGGCCGGGTCCAGGTTGGAGGAGGGCTCGTCGAGGACGAGGATCTCCGGCTCCATGGCCAGCACCGTGGCCACGGCCACCCGCCGCCGCTGCCCGAAGGACAGGTGGTGCGGGGGCCGGTCGGCGTACGCGGCCATCCCGACCCGGTCGAGGGCGGTGCGCACCCGCTGCTCCAGTTCGGCGCCGCGCAGTCCGGCGGTGGCGGGCCCGAAGGCCACGTCCTCGCGCACGGTCGGCATGAACAGCTGGTCGTCGGGGTCCTGGAAGACGATCCCGACCCGGCGCCGGATCTCGGCGAGGTGGCGCTTCGCCACGGGCAGCCCGGCCACCTTCACGGAGCCGACCCCGCCGCCGAGGATGCCGTTGAGGTGCAGCACGAGGGTGGTCTTGCCGGCCCCGTTGGGCCCGAGCAGCGCGACCCGCTCGCCGCGCCCGACGGTCAGGTCGACGCCGAAGAGGGCCTGGTGACCGTCGGGGTAGGCGAAGGCCAGCCCGCTGACTTCGAGGGAGGGTGCGGTGGTGTTCACAGGGTCCATCCCATCAGGCAGACGGCCAGGGCGGCGGCGGGGAGGGCGGCGGCCCGGGCCCACTGGGCGCGGGAGGCGGTGACCTCGTCGATCACGGGCATGGTGCCGGTGTAGCCGCGGCTCACCATGGCGAGGTGGACGCGCTCGCCGCGCTCGTAGGAGCGGATGAAGAGGGCGCCGGCGGTTTTGGCGAGGACGCCCCAGTGCCGGATGCCCCGGGCCTCGAACCCGCGGGAGCGGCGGGCCACCGACATCCGGCGCAGCTCGTCGGCGACCACGTCCCCGTACCGGACCATGAACGAGGCGATCTCCACCAGCAGGGGCGGCAGGCGCAGCCGGCGCAGGCCCTGGAGGAGGTCGCGCAGCTCGGTGGTGGAGGCGAGGACCACGGAGGCGGCGACGCCGAGGGTGCCCTTGGCGAGGACGTTCCAGGCGCCCCACAGGCCGGGGGTGCTGAGCGAGAGGCCGAGCACCTCTACCCGCTCGCCCTCGGCGACGAAGGGCATGAGCAGGGCGAAGGCCACGAACGGCACCTCGATCAGCATCCGGCGCAGCATGAACCCGGCGGGGATGCGGGCCAGCGCCGCCGCCCCGGCGATCAGGAGGGCGTACGCGCCGAAGGCCCACACCGCCTCGCGGGGCGTGGACACGACGACGAGGACGAAGCCGAGCACCGCGGCGAGCTTGCAGTGCGGCGGGAGCCGGTGGACGGGCGAGTCGCCGTGCCGGTAGAGCCGGTGCGCGTGGCCGGCGCCCACGGGGTGGTCAGCCCCCCTGGCCGGCGGGGGTGCCCGACGAGGGCGGGGCGAGCGGGGCGGCCTCGCGGCGGGCGCGTACGGCGAAGAAGATCCCGGTGCCCAGGAGGGCGGTGGCGCCCACGCCGACGATGCCGGCGGCGCCGACGGAGAGGCGCTCGTTCTCGACGTCCTTGACGGCGTAGTCGGCGAGCGGGGAGTCGGCGGTGGCGTGCTCGTACTCCTCGGCCTTGGCGTCGAAGCCCTGCTCGGCGGCGACCTTCTCCAGGCCGTCGGGGCTGGCGGAGGCGTAGAAGGAGACGGCGCCGGCCAGGACGAAGGCGGTGGCGAGGCCGGCGGCCCACACGGGGCGTACGGACCGGGCGGGGGCGGCGGCGGGCGCGGCAGGCACGGCAGGCACGTCAACGAGCTCGCCGTCGACCCGCAGCTTGAGGGGCGCCGACAGGCCGCGGGCCCCGTACACGAGGTCGGGGCGGACGGCGAGCACCGAGCCGACGGTGGCGGTGGTGATCAGGGCCTCCCCGAGGCCGATGAGGAGGTGGACGCCGACCATCGCGACGAGCACCTTGCCGAGCGGCACCTCGGCGATCCCGCCGAGCCCGTAGAGCAGGGTGAAGGCGGCCGCGGAGGCGGGTACGGAGACCAGCGATCCGGCGAAGGTGGCCGCGGTCACCGCGCGGCGGCCGCGGGGCAGGAGCTTGACCAGGGCGCGGAAGATCCCGTAGCCGACGAGTACGGGCACGATGCCGATCAGGACGATGTTCACGCCGAGGGCCGACAGGCCGCCGTCCGCGAAGAGCACGCCCTGCATGAGCAGGACCACGGAGATGCAGAGGATGCCGGTGCAGGGGCCGACGAGTATCGCGGCCAGGGCCCCGCCGAGCAGGTGGCCGCTGGTGCCGGCGGCCACGGGGAAGTTCAGCATCTGGAGGGCGAAGACGAAGGCGGCGACGAGTCCGGCCAGCGGAGCCGTCCGCTCGTCGAGCTCGCGCCGGGCCCCCTTGAGGGACACCGCCACTGCGCCGACGGCCACGACGCCGGCGGCGACGGACACGGGGGCGTCGATGAATCCGTCGGGCACATGCATGGAGGGCTCCGCTTCTTCACAAAATCCTTAACCGCTCAAGAATAGTGCCCACCTGCAAATGATTGGCAAGAGCGTCCGCATCACGAAAAGGCTGCGAGCGAATTCGCGGGTATATGCGACATTGGGGAGTAAATACGGAGAGCGGCGAAGAGCGTGAGGAGCGGGATCGTGACGTCTGCGTCGATCGAAGAGCGGGTCCGGGCCCGGGTGATCACGGATGACCCCCTCTACCGCGCGGTCCCCGTCTCCCTCCGTTTCGCCTCCGCCGAGCCCCTGGCCGTACGGATCGTCTTCCCGCCGGACCTCTCCCCCGAGGGCGCGGAGAACGAGTGGGTCTTCTCGCGGACCCTCCTGGAGACCGGCCTCCAGTCGCCCACGGGCAGCGGGGACGTCCGGGTCTGGCCCTGCGGACGGGTGCAGACCGTGGTCGAGCTTCACTCTCCTGACGGAGTGGCGGTCATCCAGTTCGACAGCTCGGCCCTGCGCCGGTTCCTGAGGCGCACGTACGCGGCTACGGGCAGCGCCGCCCCGAAGCGCACGCCCGTCACGCGCTGACGCTGACGCGCCGGAGGCCCGGCCGCTCCCCCGCTGCGGGGTGCGTCCGGGCCTCCGGGCCGTTCCGGCGTCTGCCGGTTCAGGCGTCAGGCGTTGACGAGCTCGCGCTCCTCCTTGCCCGGGGTCTGGTCGTCGCCGGTGCCCAGGTGCTTGCGCAGCCCCTCGCCCTCGACGTCCACGTTCGGCATCAGCTTGTCCAGCCAGGCCGGCAGCCACCAGGCCTTGTGGCCCAGCAGGGCCAGGACGGCCGGGACGATGGCCATGCGGACCACGAAGGCGTCGAAGAACACCGCGACCGCGAGGCCGAAGCCGATCATCTTGACCATCTGCTCGCTGGAGCCGATGAAGCCCGCGAACACCGCGATCATGATCACCGCGGCGGCGGTGACCACCCGGGCGCCGTGCTGGAAGCCCGTGACGATGGCCTGGCCGGGCCGCTCCCCGTGCACGTAGGCCTCGCGCATCCGGGTCACGAGGAAGACCTCGTAGTCCATGGCCAGTCCGAACACCACGCCCACCATGAAGATCGGCATCATGCTCATGATCGGGCCGGTCTGCTCCACCCCGAAGAGCGAGGCCAGCCAGCCCCACTGGAAGACGGCCACGACGGCGCCGAGGGCGGCCACCACCGAGAGGAGGAAGCCGAGCGCGGCCTTCAGCGGCACCAGGATCGAGCGGAAGACGAGCACCAGCAGCAGGAAGGCGAGGCCGACGACGAGCGCCAGGTAGGGCAGCAGCGCGTCGTTCATCTTCTGCGAGAAGTCGATGTTCATCGCGGTCTGGCCGGAGACCAGCACCTCGGCGCCGGTGTCCTTCTTGATGCCGGCACCGGCGTCGCGGATCTCGTGGACGAGCTCCTCGGTGGCCGCCGAGGAGGGCCGGTCCTTCGGGATCACGGTGACGGTGGTGGTGTCCCCGGCCTTGTTGGGCTGCCCGGGGATGACGGCGACGACCCCGTCGAGCTTCTTGACGGTCTCGGTCACCCGGTCGACGGCGCCGTCGAGGTCCTGGGCGTCCTTGCGGTCGACGACCAGCAGCAGCGGGCCGTTGAAGCCCGGGCCGAACCCGTCGGACAGCAGGTCGTAGGCCTTGCGCTGGGTGGTGGACACCGGCTGCGCGCCGTCGTCCGGCAGGCCCATCTCCAGCTTGGAGGCGGGGATGGCGACGGCGCCGAGGCCGATCACTCCGGCCAGCAGCACCAGCACGGGGCGGCGCAGCACGAAGCGGGCCCAGCGGGTGCCGCCGTTGGGCTTCTCCCCGGCGCCGGCCGGGCGGCCCTTGCCGAAGAGCTTCGACTTGGTGCCCGCGGGCAGCACCTTCCTGCCGGCGAAGCCGAGCATGGCCGGTACGAGGGTCAGGGCGACGAGGACGGCGATGACCACCGTGCCCGCCGCGGCGAAGCCCATCTTGGTCAGCATCGGGATGTTGACCACGGCGAGGCCGACGAGGGCGATGACCACGGTCAGACCGGCGAAGACCACCGCGGATCCGGCCGTTCCGGCGGCCCGGCCCGCGGCCTCCTCGCGCTCGCGGCCCTCGGCCAGCTCGGCCCGGTAGCGGGACACGATGAAGAGGGCGTAGTCGATGCCGACCGCGAGGCCGATCATCATCGCGAGGGTGGAAGTGGTGGAGCCGAGGTCGAGCACGCTGGCGAGCGCGGTGATCGAGGAGACGCCGATGCCCACGCCGATCAGGGCGGTGAGCAGCGGGAGCCCGGCCGCGATCAGCGAGCCGAAGGTGATGACCAGGACGATCGCCGCGACGATCACGCCGATGATCTCGCCCGAGCCGGTCTCCGGGACGGCCATCAGGGCGTCGCCGCCGATCTCGACGGTGAGCCCGGCCTGCTGGGCCTCCTTGCCGGAGTCCTTCAGGGCCTCGCGGGTCTCGTCGCTCAGCTCCATGCCGCTGACCTTGTAGGTCACGGAGGCGTAGGCGGTCGTACCGTCCTGGCTGATCGCCTTGCCCTGGTACGGGTCGACCACGCCGGCGACCTCGTCGGAGCCCGAGCGCAGGTCCTCGACGGTCCTCTCGACCTCGGCCTTCACGGCGGGGTCGGTGACCTTCTTGCCCTCGGGCGCCTTGAAGACGACACGGGCGGTGGCGCCGTCGGCACGCTGGCCGGGGAAGCGCTGTTCGAGCAGGTCGAAGGCCTTCTGGGCCTCGGTGCCGGGTATGGAGAAGGAGCTCGACGTCGGGGTGGCGGCGGAGCCCGCGCCGAAGCCGGCGAGCAGCAGCAGAGCCACCCAGACGAGGGCGACGAGGCGGCGGCGCCTGAAGGCGCCCCTGCCGAGCCGGTAGAGGAAGGTAGCCACGGGGTGGTACTCCCGTTCAAGTCGTGGTGCGGAACAGGGCGTGTGGAAGCCGCCCGACGACGAGAGCGGCGCCTGTCAGGTGGGTCCTGCTGGGGAGTGGGCGGTGCGGGTGGTTCCGGTTGGTGCCTGTGGTTCGGGTCTTGCGGGTGGTGCGGGTCGTGCGGGTTTTGCCGTCTCTTCAGACGCCGAGGGCGGGGAGTACCACGGAGTCGATGAAATCGCCGAGGAACTGCCGGTCCACCGACCTGTCCTCGATCAGCGGGAGCGCGATGAACGCCCCGATGAGCATGTGCGGCACGAACTCCAGCGCCGGCCGGTCCGCGGCGATCTCGCCCCGGTCCACCGCCCGCTGGAGCATCCCCTGGAGACCGGTGATCTCCGGGTCGACGAGCAGTTCGCGCAGGGCGCGGTGGAGCTCGGGGCTCTCGTGCACCGCATGGGCGAGGCCGCGGATCAGCGCCGTGTCCTTGGCCATCTGGGCGTCGTCCGAGTGGGCGACCATCACGGCGAAGTCGCCCCGCAGGGTGCCCGTGTCGATCTCGCTGAGCGACATGGGCTGCGTACAGCGCATGGCGCGGGCGACCAGCTCCGGCTTGCTCCCCCACTGGCGGTAGAGGGTGGCCTTGCTGGACTTCGTACGGGCGGCGACGGCGTCCATGGTCAGCGCCTCGTACCCGACCTCCCGCAGGAGGTCGAGGACGGCCTCGTGCAGCTCGGCCTCCCGCTCCGGGGTGATCCGGCTGCGCCGGGACGTGACCGGTTCGGCCATCTCCGGGACTCCCATCCGAACGAAACGGTTTCGTACTGCTAAGACAGTACCCCGCCCCCCAGGGAAACGAAACCGTTTCGTTTCCACTCGGCCAGGTACGGGGCGTGAGGTGGATCACCAGTACGAGTTGCCGGGCCCCCCTGCCGCGGAAAGCATGGGGGGGTGAGCCACGACCTCGCGTACCTCCGGTTCCCGCACCTCCACGACGATCTGCTGTGCTTCGCCGCCGAGGACGACCTGTGGGTGGCCCCCCTGGTCCCCGAGGGCGCGGAGCCCGGCCGGGCCTGGCGGATCACCGTCGACCGCACCCGCGTCGGCCACCCCCGCTTCTCCCCCGACGGGCGCCACATCGCCTTCACGACCTGGCGCAGCCTCGACCCCGAGGTCCACCTCGCACCCGTGGACGGCGGCCCGGCCCGCCGGCTCAGCTACTGGGGCTCCACCGACACCCGGGTCTGCGGCTGGACCCCGCCCGGCGAGGACGGCCGCAGCGACATCCTGGCCGTCTCCTCCCACGGCCAGCCCTTCTCCTACTTCTCCTGGGCCTACTGCCTGCCCACCGACGGCAGCCCCGGCGGCCGCCTCCCCTGGGGCCCGGTCGCCGATATCGCGGTCCACGAGGGCCCGCCCGGCCCGGAGGGCGCCGCCGAGCGCCGCACCCTGCTCCTCACCGGCAAGCCCCCGCACGAGCCCGCCGCCTGGAAGCGCTACCGCGGCGGCGCCACCGGCCGCCTGTGGCTGCACGGCGAACGGCTCCTGCCGCACCTCGAAGGCCACCTCGACTCGCCCATGTTCACGGCCGGCCGGATCGCCTTCCTCTCCGACCACGAGGGCACCGGCAACCTCTACTCCTGCCTCCCCGACGGCACCGGCCTGCGCCGCCACACCGACCACGCGGACTTCTACGCCCGGCACGCCTCCAGCGACGGGCAGCGGATCGTCTACCAGTGCGCGGGGGAGCTCTGGCTGGTCGAGTCCCTGGAGCCCGGTGCGGTGCCGCGGCGGCTCCCGGTCCGGCTGGGCGGCCCCCGGGCCGGCCGCCGCCCGTACTCCGTCCCGGCGGCGCACCACGTGGACGGGCTCAGCGTGGACGCGACCGGGCGGGCCAGCGCGGTCGCCGTGCGCGGCAGCCTGTACTGGCTCACCCACCGGGACGGGCCCGCCCGCACCATCGCCGACACCCCGGGGGTCCGCGTCCGGCTCCCGGAGATGCTGGGCAGCGGCGGGCAGGTCGCGTACGTGACCTCGGCCGAGGGGGAGGACGCCGTCGAGATCGCGTACCTGCCCCGGGCCACGGGCGACCGCGAACCCCGGCGGCTGGCCTCCGGCCGGCTGGGGCGCGTACTGGAACTGGTCTCCGACCCGGACGGCGAACGGCTCGCGGTGGCCTCCAACGACGGCCGGCTGCTGCTGATCGACGCGCGGGAGCCGGACACGGCGGACACAGAGGACGAGACGGAGGAGGAGCACGAGGCAGAGGAGGAGGACGAGGAAGCCGAGGGGACTGCGGACGAGCCCCCGGAGCCGCCCGCAGAGCCCGCGGAGCCCGCAGCGCCCGAAGAGCCCGAAGAGCCCGGACAGGTCACCGAGCTCATCCGCTCCATCAACGGCCCCGTCACCGACCTCGCCTTCTCCCCCGACGGCAACTGGCTGACCTGGTCCCACCCCGGCATCGGCCGCTCCCTGCGCCAGATCAAGATGGCCCGGATCGCCGGCCCCGGCGCCCCCTTGGTGGTGGACGTGACGAACGGCCGCTTCGAGGACGAGAACCCGGTCTTCACCAGCGACGGCCGCTACCTCGCCTTCCTCTCCTGGCGCGGTTTCGACCCGGTCTACGACGTGCACACCGGCGACCTGTCCTTCCCGCTCGGCTGCCGCCCGTACCTCGTCCCGCTCTCCTCCGCCACGCCCTCCCCCTTCGCCCTGTCCCCCGACGGCCGCCCCGCCGCGGGCGGGCTGGACCCGCGCGAGGGCGGCACCGGCGACGGCACGGTGACCGTGGAGGCGGAGGGGCTGGAGAACCGCGTCACGCCCTTCCCCGTGACCGCCTCCAAGTACTCGGCGCTGTACCCGGTCTCCGGCGGCGGGCTGGTCTGGCTGCGCTGGCCCATCTCGGGGGCGCTCGGCGAGACCTTCGCCAATCCGAACGACACCTCCGGCAAGCCCACCCTGGAGCACTTCGACATCACCAAGGCCCGCAAGACCGAACTGGCCTCCGGGCTGGACTGGTTCGCCGTCAGCGGGGACGGCAGCCGACTGGTCGTCAACGACGACGGGGACCTGCGGGCCGTACCCGCCACCGAGTCCGGGGACGGCGACTCCACCGTCTACCTCGACCTGCGCCGCATCCTGCACGAGGTGGACCCGCCCTCCGAATGGCGCCAGGCCTTCGACGAGGCCGGACGCATCATCCGCAGCTACTTCTGGGAGCCCGGCATGTGCGGGGTGGACTGGGACGGCGTACTGGACCAGTACCGGCCGCTGGTCGAACGGGTCGCCTCCCCGGACGAGTTCGCCGACCTGCTGCGCGAGGTCCTCGGCGAACTGGGCACCTCCCACGCGTACGTCGCCCCCGCCCGCCGCAACGAGGGGCCGCCCCACTACCAGCGGGCCATGGGACTGCTCGGCACCAACTTCGTTCCCCGCGACGGGCAGTGGACCGTCAAGCGGATCCTGCCCGGCGACTCCTCCGACTCCAAGGCCCGCTCCCCGCTGGCCGGTACGGGCATCCGCGAGGGGGCCGCCCTCACCCACGTCGACGGCCGCCCCGTGGACCCGGTCACCGGCCCGTACCCGCTGCTGGCCGCGGCCGGCGGCACCACCGTCGAACTGACCTTCCGGCCCGCGGGCGAGGGCGGCGGACCGGCCCGCCGGGTGGCCGTGGTCCCCCTCGTCGACGAGCGGCCCCTGCGCTACCAGGACTGGGTGGCCAAGCGCCGCGCCGTGGTCCGCGAGATCAGCGGGGGCCGGTGCGGGTACCTGCACATCCCCGACATGGGCGGCTCCGGCTGGGCGCAGTTCAACCGCGACCTGCGGATGGAGGTCTCGCGTCCGGCGCTGATCGTGGACGTGCGGGGCAATGCGGGCGGCCACATCAGCGAACTCGTCGTGGAGAAGCTGAGCCGCAGCATCCTGGGCTGGGACCTGACGCGCAACGCCCAGCCCGTCTCGTACGCCTCCAACGCCCCGCGCGGACCGGTCGTGGCCCTCGCCGACGAGGCCACCTCCTCCGACGGGGACATGATCACCGCGGCCTTCAAACTGCTCGGCCTCGGCCCGGTGGTCGGCCAGCGCACCTGGGGCGGGGTGGTCGGCATGACGGGCCGGCACACCCTGGGCGACGGGACGGTGATCACGGTCCCGATGAACGCCGCCTGGTTCCCCGAGTACGGCTGGTCCGTGGAGAACCACGGGGTCGAACCCGACGTCGCCGTCCTGCGCACCCCGCTGGACTGGGCCGAGGGGCGGCACGCCCAGCTCGACGACGCGGTGTTCCTCGCGCTCGAACTGCTGGAGCACGACCCGGCCGCGGTCCCGCCCGGCTACGGCGACGTACCCGACCGCTCCCGCCCGCCCCTCCCGCCGCGCGCCTGACGGGGCACGGCAGAGGGGCACGGTCCGCATGCGGACCGTGCCCCTCACCGGCGCCGCGTGTGCGATTCCCGGTAGCAGTCGGGAACGGCGCCCCGGCGCGACGGGCTCCCGGACGCCTGGCGGCTACTTCCCGTCGAGCTCGTCGCGCAGGTCGTCGAAGGACTGCTGCGGGGAGTCCTTCTGCTCCTTCGCCTGCGCGGCCCGCTCGGAGGCCTCGTCCTGCGCGCCCTGAGCGCCCTGCTGCGCCCGTTCCCGGAGCTGCCTGGCCTTTTCCTCGAACTGGTCCTTGATGCCCATGCGGTTCCCTCCTGGAGGGGTTTCGGTGGGTGGCCCGACCAGCCTCACACGGGGCGGCGCGCCCCGCACCTCGGACGATGACCCTCAGTGACGCCGGGCACGCGCCTCCTCGTCGGCGGCGCCGCCCGCGCCGACCAGCCCGGTGGGGGCCCCGGCGAGCCGGGGCTCGAACCGCCGCATCTCCCGCTGTCCGACCGTCCCGATGAGCGCGGGCAGGTAGCCGCGGGTGCCCTGCATCCCGCGCAGCCACCACTGCGCGTACACGTGGGCGCTGCGGCGGGCGATCCCCGCGACGATCCGGTCCACGGCCGGGCCGAGCGGGTACGTGCGGTTCGCCGGCCAGGGCAGCCGCTGCCGCAGCTCCCTCATGACCTCGTTCTGGTCGGCGCCGCGCACCATGTCGGTGTCGGTCCAGGACAGGTAGCCCACGCCCACCTTGACCCCCTTGTGCCCGACCTCGGCCCGCAGGCAGTGCGCGAAGGCCTCGACCCCGGATTTGGAGGCGCAGTACGCCGTCATCATCGGGGCCGGGGTCATCGCCGCGAGGGAGGCGATCTGGAGGAAGTAGCCGCGGCTCTCGGTCAGCACGGGCAGGAAGGCCCGGGCCGTCACGGCGCTCCCGATCAGGTTGACCTCGATGACGCGGCGCCAGGCCCCGGGGTCGGACGCGGCGAAGGGGCCGCCCGCGGCCACCCCGGCGTTCGCGACCACGATGTCCACCTTGCCGAAGTGCTGCTTGACCTCCTCGGCCACCCGGGCCATGGCCTCGTGGTCGGTGACGTCGGCGTACCAGTGGTGGCTGTCGGTGTGGAGCCGCTCGGAGACCTCCTTGAGGGCCTCGGGCTCCAGCCCCACGAGGGCGATCCTCGCCCCGCGCGCGGACAGTTTGCGGGCCAGCAGCTCCCCGACCCCGCGGGCCGCGCCCGTCACGACGGCGACCTGGCCTTCCAGACTGCTGCGCGTGCTCACGGCGTCTCCTCCTGGGCGGGGTGGGACTGCTGGGACTGCTGAGAGTGCTGGGCAGGTACGGAAGCGGGTACGGCAGCGGGTGCGGGTGCGGCCGCCGTGAGGTGGTCGGCGACCAGCCCCGCGATCAGGGCGGTGACGGCCTCGGGGGCCTCCACCGGAGTCATGTGGCCCACGCCGGTGAGCTCGGTCAGGCCCGTGCACTGCGGCAGGGCCGCGGCGAGGGCGCGGGCGTGGACGGGCGGGGTGAGCCGGTCCGCGGTGCCCGCGAGTACGGCGGCGGGCACCCGCAGGGCGCGGACCCCGTGGTCGAGGTCGAGCCCGGCCAGGACGTGGGACCAGGCGTGGCGCACGGGGGCCGGGCAGGCGTGCACGATCCGGGCGCAGGCGTCGACCCGGTCCGGGGCGGCCCCGGGCCCCATGGTGGCGTACTTGAGCACGGCGCGGGCCACGGGGTTGACCGGGCCGAGCGGGGCGCGGGAGCCGAGCACGGCCCGGGTGATGCGGGTGCGGGCCGGTCCGGGCCGCAGCGGCAGCACGAGGGACTCCTCGACCAGCCGGGAGCTGCCGGTGCTGCACAGCAGGACGGCGGCGGCGCGCCCGGTGAAGGCGGGGCGGCCGGCGGCGGCCATGACGGTCATCCCGCCCATGGAGTGCCCGGCGACCACGGCCCGCTCCCCGGGGGCGAGGACGGCGTCCATGACGGCGGTGAGGTCGTCGGCCAGGGCGTCCGCGGTGTACCGGTGGGCGGCGGGGCTGCGGCCGTGGCCCCGCTGGTCGTAGGCGATCACGCGGTGGCCGTCGGACAGGGCGCGGATCTGCTCGGCCCAGAAGGCGGTGGAGCAGGTCCAGCCGTGGGCGAGGACCACCGCCGGGGCGTCCGCGGGCCCGTACTCCTCGACGTGGAGGCGGGAGCCGTCGGCGGAGAGGGCGACGAGCTCGCGCCGGGCCGCGGGCGGCCGCGGCGGCCCGGGGAGGCGCGTCAGGCGGCTCATGCCGCCCCCTCCGCTGCGGCGGGGGTCCCGGCGTCCGCGGCGGCGGGCGGCCCGGCGGGGGCGGAGACGGGCGGCGCGGCGGGGGCGGGCACGGCGGCCACGGCGGCGCGGGCCCGGCCCCGGTCCCGGTGGCGCACGACCTCGTACTCGGTCAGGTCCACGGCCCGGGTCTCGCGCCGGAACTCCCCGGTGGTGCCGGGCCAGACGGTGGTGTTGCGGCCGTTCGCGTCGAGGTACCAGCTGGTGCAGCCGCCGGTGTTCCAGACGGTGCGCGTCATGCGGTCCTGCACCCGGCGGTTCCAGGCGTGCACGGCCGAGGGCCGGGCGGCCAGGGCGGCGCGGCCCCCGAGCATCCCGAGCTGGCGCAGGTAGTCCGCCATGTAGTTCAGCTGGGACTCGATCATGAGGATCATCGAGCTGTTGCCGAGCCCGGTGTTCGGGCCGATGATCGTCATCCAGTTGGGGAAGCCTGCGGCGGTGGCCCCGCGGAGGGACTGCATGCCGTCCTTCCAGCTCTCGGCGAGGGTGTGGCCGTCGGCGCCCACCACCCGGTCGGCGATCGGCATGTCGGTGACGTGGAAGCCGGTCCCGAAGATGATCGCGTCGACCTCGGTCTCCGTACCGTCCGCGGCGACCAGGGTGTTCCCGCGGACCTCGGACAGCCCGGAGGCGACCAGGTCGACATTCGGGCGGGCGAGGGCCGGGTAGTACTCGCTGGAGAGCAGGATCCGCTTGCAGCCGATCCGGTACGAGGGGGTCAGCTTGGCCCGCAGCGCCGGGTCCTTGATCGAGCGGGCCATGTTGGCCCTGGCCATGGACTCGATCAGCCCGAGCTGGTCGGGGTGCTTGGTGAAGGCGCTGACCTGGAGCTCCCGGATCCCCCAGAGCAGTCCGCGGCGGGCGGCCCGGGTGAAGGGCAGCTGGCGGTGCAGCCAGCGCTCCGCCCCGCTGATCGCCCGGTCGGTGCGCGGCAGCACCCAGGGGGGCGTGCGCTGGAAGAGGGTGAGCCGGCCCACCCCGGGGGCGATGGCGGGCACGATCTGGATGGCGGAGGCGCCGGTGCCGACCATGGCGATCCGCTTGCCGCGCAGGTCGTAGTCGTGGTCCCAGCGGGCGGAGTGGAAGACCTTGCCGGGGAACTCCGCGAGCCCGGGGATCTCGGGGGTCTTGGGGTCGGAGAGCGGCCCGGTGGCGGAGACGACCACGTCGGCGACCAGGTCCCCGGCGGAGGTCTCGATCTCCCAGTAGAGCTCCTCGGCGTTCCAGCGCATCATCCGCACCTCGGTGTCCAGCCGGATGTGCCGGCGCAGTCCGAAGGTGTCGGCGACCTGCTCCAGGTAGGCGCGGATGTGGCGCTGGCCGGAGAAGGTGCGGGGCCAGTCGGGGTTGGGGGCGAAGGAGAAGGAGTACAGGTGGGAGGGGACGTCGCAGGCGCATCCGGGGTAGTCGTTGTCGCGCCAGGTGCCGCCCACGGATCCGGCGCGCTCCAGCACGACGAAGTCGGTGATCCCCTCGCGGCGGAGCCGGACCGCGGCACCCAGGCCGCCGAACCCGGATCCGATCACCGCCACCCGTACGTGCTCGCGCCCGTCCTCGCGCACGTGCCCGCTCTCACGATCGGTCATGCCGCCGCCCTCCCGCAGTCCCTGTCCCGAGTACCACGACCTTGCCAGCAATCACTGGCACGATTCGGAGGGTAGAGCAGCTCCGTACTCATGGGTAGGGGCCGCGCAGGGAAAGTTACCGACGGTACGAAGCCCACCCCATAGGCTGCGCCCGTGGTGGAACACGAAGAACCCGCGGCACCGGACGCCCGAAAAGCCGAACCGCCCTCGCCCTCGCCCTCGCCCTCGCCCAGCACCGTACGCGAGTACCGGATGGACGAGCTCGCCGAGGCGGCCGGGCTGCCGGTGCGCACCGTGCGCTTCTACCGCGAGCGCAGACTCCTCCCGCCGCCGCGCCGCGAGGGCCGCATCGCCTGGTACGACGAACACCACCTGGCCCGGCTGCGCACCATCACCGCCCTCCTGGAGCGCGGCCACACCCTCGGCGGCATCGCGGAACTGACCGCCGCCTTCGAGAGCGGCCGGGACGTGGGCCAGCTCGGCGAACTGCTCGGCCTCGGCGGCGGGGCGGGCCTCGGCTGGTCCGAGGAGACCCCGGTCCGGCTGACGCCCGAGGCCCTGGCCGACTACTTCGAGGGCGAGGTCACCCCCGAGAACCTGGCCGCCTCCCTCGCCCTGGGCTACCTCGCCGTCGACGGCGACGAGATCGTGCACGTCAGCCGCCGCCTGCTCGACGTCTCCTCCGCCCTGGTCCGCGAGGGCGTCCCGCTGGCGGCCGTCCTGGAGGCGGGCCGCCGGGTCCGCGCGCACGCCGACGCGATGGCGGAACTCTTCGCCGACCTGGTCACGGCACACCTGCCCCCGCCGGCCCCGGAGGACTTCCCGGCGGCCATGGACCGGCTGCGCCCCCTGGCCAAGAGCGTGATCGAGGCGGAACTCTCCATGGCCATGGACCGCAGACTCCACGCCACGGGCCGGACGCGGGACGGGGAGGGGGACGGGCCGGGGGACGGAGAGCCTGGCCGGACGCCCGCCGCGCCCCCTTCCCGGACTTCCCAGACTCCTCAGACCTCGTAGACGACGGTCACCGGCGCGTGGTCCGACCACCGCTCGGGATGCGTCTCGGCCCGCTCCACCTGCGCCTTCACGGCCCGCGCGGCCAGCCCCGGGGTGGCCACGTGCAGGTCGATGCGCCATCCGGCGTCGTTGTCGAAGGCCCGCCCCCGGTAGGACCACCAGGAGTACGGCCCCTCGCCCTCGGGCTGCAGCGCGCGCACCACGTCCACGTACCCGCCCTCACCCTCGGCGGTGCCGTAGACCTTCCCCAGCCACTCGCGCTCCTCGGGGAGGAACCCGGCGTTCTTGCGGTTGGTCTTCCAGTTCTTGAGGTCGGCCTCCTGGTGGCAGATGTTCCAGTCGCCGCACACCAGCACCTCGCGGCCCCCGGCCGCCGCCCGTACCCGCAGCTCGGCGAGGTAGGGCAGGAACTCCGCCATGAACCGGTACTTCTCCTCCTGCTTCTCGGTCCCCGCCTCGCCCGAGGGCAGGTAGAGGCTGGCCACGGTCACACCCGGCAGGTCGACCTCCAGGTAGCGCCCGCTGCCGTCGAACTCGTCGCTGCCGAACCCGACCTGCACCCGCTCCGGAGCCCGCCGCGAGTACACCGCGACCCCCGCCCGCCCCTTGGCCGCGGCCGGCGCGAAGACGGTGTGCCAGCCCTCGGGCTCCCGGACCCCGTCCGGAATCTGCCCGGCCTCGGCCCGGACCTCCTGGAGGAGGACCACATCGGCGCCGGTCCCGGCCAGCCACGGCACGAAGCCCTTCTTGGCGGCGGCCCGGATCCCATTCACATTCACGGAGGTAACGGTGAGAAGCATCCGGGCACCTTACCTCCGCCCCGCAGCCCCTTCCGTACGATGTCCGCATGTCGAACGGGATCGAACTGCGCGCCACCACCTACGACCACCCCGACGCGGTGAAGCTGAACGACCAGGTCCAGCTCGAATACCGCGAGCGCTACCAGGGCGAGGGCGACGCGACCCCGCTCGACCCGGCGATGTTCGCTCCCCCGAACGGGCTCTACCTCCTCGCCTACGACGCCGCGGGCGCACCCGTGGCCAGCGGCGCCTGGCGCGCGCAGGAGGAGAACGAGGAGGGCTACTCCGACGGCGACGCCGAGATCAAGCGCATGTACGTGGTCCCGGAGGCCCGCGGCCTGGGCCTGGCCCGCCGCATCCTGGCCGAACTGGAATCCGACGCCCGCGCGGCCGGCCGCACCCGCATGGCCCTGGAAACGGGCGACCAGCAGCCGGAGGCCATCGCCCTCTACCTCTCCAGCGGCTACGACTACTGCAAGAAGTTCGGCCTCTACCGCACCTACGAAAACAGCCGCTGCATGTCAAAACCCCTCACGCCCTGAGGAGCGGACGCCGGGCCTGGGGCGGGGGCGCGGGCACCGCCACACGCTCCAGCCCACCCACGCCCCCACCCCCACAGCGGCCGCGGTGCTAGCCCCCACCTCACCCGTGCCACCTCCACCTCAGGCTCCAGCCCACCGCGTCACCGCCCCCACAGCAGCCCGCGGCACGAGCCCCCTACCCGCGCCACCGCCACACGCTCCAGCCCACCGCGTCACCACCCCCGCCAGCACGCCCCACCCGACCGGCATTTGCCCACCACCCCCACGGCGGTCCGGGGTACGGCGCTCAACCCGAACGCGATCAGCAGGCTGGCCGGAGTCCCGGCGCAGGGTCGGGTCACCTCCGGGTCCCGTCTAGAGCCCGTCTATCCAGCCTCGCCGGCGTTTGAGGCGCGGGGTCTGGGGCGGAGCCCCAGTTCGGGAAGGGGCGGGTAGGGGAACCGGCTCCGCGCAGCGGCCCCCCGACCCCGGGCCCACCTCTCTGACCCCTTACCCGGGTCGGGAAGGTTCTCCGGTGTCTGCTCGCATGTCTGAGGGTGCGGCCGTCCCGCGGCACCCTGTCAAGGGCGCTTCGCGTCGCTGCGCGATGGCCCTGCGGGCCACCCTTGACAGGCCACCACGGGACGGCAAGTCCCAGACTTGCCAGCAGCCACAGGAGAAAAAGCAGCAGGGGGACCAGGAACCCGGCCGGTCCGAATCGCCAGGCTGGCCAGAGCCCCGGCTGACCCCCGCCCTCCGGGCGGAAAGACCACAAGCCGCGGCGGATCGCTACACAGCCACGGCCGACTCAGCGACCTCCGGGCCGCCCTCGGCTGGGCAAAAGCCGCCGCTGGCCGGCACCCGCACCGTGCTCTACGTACCACCAGGCGGTACGACGGCCACCCGGCGCGGCACGCGGCCGCCCGCGTCACCCACGGTCACGGTCACGGCAGCCCGGGATTCGACGCAAACCCCCACTCACCGGATCCAGTGAAGAGATTCGCTCGTACGAGCGAAGGGGCGTGACTCCAGACCAGCATGATCGAAACACTCTCCGTAAGCAGTTCGCTACTTTCCGCAGCGAGCCCTTACCTTCAGGAGTTCCGTCATGCGCTTCCCGCGTTCCCTCGCGGCGACCTTCGCCGCCACCGCCCTGCTCTTCGGCCTCGGCACGGCGACGGCGACCCCCGCCGCCGCCAACCCCTGCGGGTTCTACGAGACCCATTCCGACGCCTGGTACAACCACTGCGCGACCAATACCCGCGTGGTCATCGAGGTGGAGGTCTGGGGGCCGAACTACGAGCGCTGCGTGGGCCCCGGCGACACCTGGCTGGGCTCTGCGAGCAAGATCGACGGCGCCTGGTACGTGGGGCGCACCTGCTGACCCGACGCACCGCACCCCCCTCACCACCCCTCCGGTGAAAGCCTGCCGGCGGCCCCCACCGCCGGCAGGCCCCCGCCCCCAGCCCCATGGGCCGCTCACACCGCGCGGCGCCCCGTGACGTGCCCGCCGTCCACCCGCAGCGCGTGGCCGGTGACGAACTCCGCCCCCGCCAGGTACAGGACGGCCTCCGCGATCTCCGGCGCCTCCCCCACCCGGTCGAGCAGCGCCAGGCCGGCCAGGGAGTCCACCTCGCCGCCCGCGTGCAGCGGGGTGCGGACGATGCCGGGGGCGACCAGGTTGACGCGGATGCCCTCGGCGGCCAGCTCGGCCGCAAGGCTCGTGGTCAGGGCGTGCACCCCGCCCTTGCTCACCACGGGCGCGCTGGCCGGCAGCGCGGCGAGGCCGTGGTCCACCAGCACGGTGCCGATGTTGACGATGCTGCCGCCGCGCCCCTGGGCGCGCAGCTGCCGTACCACGGCCTGCGTGGTGAGGTAGGTCCCCTTGAGGTTGCCGGAGAGGTAGCCGTCGAGTTCCTCCTCGGTGACCTCCGTGAAGGGCTTCGGGGCGAAGGTCCCTGCGTTGTTGACCAGGACGTCCACCCCGCCGAACCGCGCCACGGCGGTTCGCACCAGGGCCGCCCCGGTGGCGGCCGATCCGATGCCCCCGGCCACCTGCGCCACCCGCTCCGGATGCCCCAGCCCGGCCGCGGCCGTGGCGAGCCGCCCGGGGTCGCGCCCGTTGAGCACGACGTTGGCGCCGTCCGCCAGGAAGGCCCGCGCGATGTCCAGCCCGATGCCGCCGGACGATCCCGTCACCACGGCGGTGCGGGTGCGGGCGGGCGGGGTGGTGGGGTGCGGTGCAGAGGACACGGTGGACTCCCTTGGTTCGTATGCCCGTTGGAGGGCCTGCATGCCGGTGGTCCGGCACGTACGAACCTAGGAGGCCGCCATCCATAACGCCACGACGAAGATCGAAGCCTGTCATAATCCGCGGTTATGGCAATGGATATGGACCTGCGGGACCTCGAACTGATCTCCGCCACCGCCGAGGCCGGCAGCCTCACCGCCGCCGCCGAGCGGCTCTTCGTCAGCCAGCCCGCCCTCAGCCAGCGGCTGACCCGGCTCGAAGACCGTCTCGGCATGCGCCTGTTCGAGCGCAGCGGCCGCCGCCTGGTCCCGAACGCGGCGGGCCGCCGGATGCTGGTGGCGGCCCGTCAGGTGCTCGGCGAACTGGAGTCGGTCACCCGCGACCTGCGCGAGATGCGCGAGGGGCGGGACCGGCACGTCCGCTTCACCGCGCAGTGCAGCACCACCTTCCCGTGGCTGCCCCCGGTCCTGCGGGCCTTCCGCGCCCGGCACCCCGAGGCCGAGGTCCGCATCGTCACGGCCGCCGACGACGCCCCCGTACGCGCCCTGCTGAGCGACCGGATCGACGTGGCGCTGGTGACCAAGCCCGATGTGGAGATGGACCGGGTGCGCGCCGTACCGCTCTTCCAGGACGAGATGGTGGCCGTGGTCCCGGCCGAGCACCCGTGGGCCCGCCTCCCCCACGTGGCCGCGGAGCACTTCACCGGCGCGCACCTGGTGCTGTACGAGGTCTACGACCAGAACCGCATCCCCTCGTTCCCGCTCCCGGTCCCGCACGGCGCCCGCCCGGCCCGGATCAGCACCGTGCCGGTGATCACGGACCTGCTGATCGAGATGGTGGCCGGCGGACAGGGGGTCACCGTGCTCCCCCACTGGGTGGCGGCCCCGTACGCCGCCTCGCACTCCCTCGCCCTGGTGCCGCTCGGCCCCGAGCCCCTGACCCGCACCTGGTTCCTGGCCACCCGCCGCGACCCGCCGGCCCCGCACCTCGCCGCCTTCGTCGAGGAGCTCACCGCCCGGCTCGGCGAACAGCCGCCGAAGGGCCCCTGAAAGGGGCGGGGAAGGGGAACAAAAGCAGAGGTCCCGCCCGATCTGATGATCGGGCGGGACCTCTATGTCTGTGGACCTGTGGGGATTTGAACCCCAGACCCCCTCGATGCGAACGAGGTGCGCTACCAGACTGCGCCACAGGCCCTTGCGACGTGTGAAACATTAGCATCCCCGTCGGCGGATCCAAAAATCCGATCCCCGCAGGTCATGCCTCACTCGTTCGCGGCCCTCGGACGGTCCTCGGACTCGTACTGGTCGAACAGCGGCGTGCGGCCGCGCTCGCGCGGCCGGCGGCGGTCGGCCGGGCGCTGCTGGCGCTCGTTCGGAGCGGGGGCGGGGGCCTCCGGCTCCTGCGCCGCGCCGCCCTTCCCTCCGGCCGCCCGGCCGGGGTTCCGCCCCTGCGCGCCGCGGCCCGCGTCCTGGGTGCGGGCCCGCAGCCGCGGGTCGGTGGGTTCGGCGGTGCTGGAGCGGGCGGCGCTCCAGGACTCGGCCGGGCCCGAGGCCCGCGGGGCCACGGGCGCGGTGACGTACGTGGGCAGCGGGACCGGTACGGGCTCCCAGCTGTCCCCGCGGGCGGGGCCGCGCTCGCGCTCGCGCTGCTGGTCCACCCATTCGGCGTGGTCGGTCTGCTCCACGAGGGCCCGGCGGCCCGCTTCCTGCGGGGAGACCGCGGGGGCGGGCTCGGGCTCGGCCGGGGCGGGTCCGGCGCCGGTGTCCGGGTCGTGGCGGCGGGTGCGGTTCTCGCGCAGGTGCCGCGCCGCGGCCTCGGCCCGGCGGCGGTCCATGGTGAAGGAGAACCGCCGCCGCTCCTGGATCCGCAGGTGGGCGATGTAGGCGCTGAGCATGACGGCCGGGATGCCGGGCACCCACAGCAGGTGCAGGCCGCCGACCGCGGCGACGACGGCGCCGAGGGTGAAGGCGAGGAAGAGCATCGCGGTGGTGCGCCGGCGGCGGGCCAGCACCTGGGAGCGCTGGCGCCGGGCGCGCTCCGCCGCGGCCGCCCCGGCCGACTCGGCGGCGGACTGCTCCTCGCGTTCGCGGTGCGCCCAGTCCGCCGGTTCCTCCGGGAGGGGCCTGGGGTCCGTACGGGTCGCGGGCACGCCGAAGGCCCGGGCGTCGACCTCGACGGAGCTGATCGCTTCCGTCGCGGCGTCCGGGTCCACCGGGTCGGCCGGCTCCGTCAGGGGCTGCGCCTCTGCACCGCGCTCACGCAATTCCTTGGCATAACGGCGCTCCATACCGGCCCGGCCCGACAAGAGCCGGATGGCGGTGGAGAAGCGTTCCGTCGGACGGGCTTCGTTCAGCTCGTCCTGCCTCCGGAGCCACATGGGCACCAAGTAGGCGGCCCAGGCCCCGACAATGACTGCGTAGATGAGGCCGCTGCTGCTCACATCTCACACCGTAGAGGGGTACGGGCGACGGCATCCGCCAATTGGGCCGGTGTGTCGCACGATCTGGCTGATATCACGGACTTTTTTTGTGATTCTTCGGATCAGTTTATGGATGAATGAGTCGGTAATTCGAACAAACTTTTTATTTCTGTGCTCCGTCGGACCGTGTCCGGTGCCAGCGGCGCAGCAGCCCCTCCGGAACCTCGTCGGCCGTCAGGGCGAACACCAGGTGGTCCCGCCAGGCGCCGTCGATGTGGAGGTAGCGCGGCCGCAGCCCCTCCTCGCGGAATCCGAGCTTCTCCACGACCCGGCGGCTCGGCCCGTTCTCGGGGCGGATGCACACCTCGATGCGGTGCAGTCCGACCGTGCCGAAGCAGTGGTCGACCGCCAGCGCGACCGCCGTCGGCATGACCCCGCGGCCCGCCACCTCGCGGTCCACCCAGTACCCCACGTGCCCCGCGCACATCGAGCCCCAGGTGATCCCGGCGACCGTCAGCTGCCCGGCCATCCGGCCCTCGTACTCGATCACGAAGGGCAGCATCCGGCCGGCGTTCGCCTCGGCCCGCAGGTGGCGGACCATCTGCCGGTAGGTGGGGCGCTCGACCACCGGGCCCCAGGGGGCCGGCGGCGGGATGGTCGCCTCCCAGGGCCTGAGCCACTCGCGGTTGCGCCGGTTGACCTCGCGCCAGGCCGCCTGGTCGCGCAGCCTTATCGGCCGGAGGACGACGGGGCCGTCCGCCAGCACCGCCGGCCAGGAGGGACGGTTCAGCTCGTGCTCCCGGTGGGTCGCGGGTGGTCGCCGCCGCGGATCTGGTCCACGGCGTGCAGCAGGATGCGGTCCAGTACGGCGAGCCCGTCGCGGACCCCGCCCGGGGAGCCGGGCAGGTTCACGACCAGGGTGCGGCCCGCCACCCCGGCCAGGCCCCGGGACAGGGCGGCCGTGGGCACCTTGGCCAGGCCCTCGGCGCGGATCGCCTGCGGGATGCCGGGGACCTCGTAGTCCAGGACGCGGGCGGTGGCGTCGGGGGTGCGGTCGGTGGGCGAGATGCCCGTACCGCCGGTGGTGAGGATGACGTCGTACCCGGCGGCGACGCCCTCGCGCAGGGCCGCTTCGACCGGGTCGCCGTCGGGGACCACGCGCGGCCCGTCCACGGCGAAGCCGAGTGCGGTCAGGCCGGCAACGAGGAGCGGGCCGCCCTTGTCCTCGTAGACGCCCGCGGAGGCGCGGTTGGAGGCCGTGACGACCAGGGCGCGCAGGGCGGCTGCGGGGCCGCCGGGGGTGGTCACGCGCGGCTCCAGTCGCCCGACTTGCCGCCGGTCTTCTCCTCCACGCGCACGTCCGTGATGACGGCGCCCTTGTCGACGGCCTTGACCATGTCGACCACGGTGAGGCCGGCGACCGCGACGGCCGTCAGGGCCTCCATCTCGACGCCCGTGCGGTCGGTGGTCTTGACGGTGGCGAGGATCTCCACGGCGTCGTCGGCCACGGACAGGTCCAGCTTGACCCCCGAGACGGCGAGGGGGTGGCACAGCGGGATCAGGTCGGGGGTCTTCTTGGCGCCCATGATCCCGGCGATGCGGGCGGTGGCGAGGGCGTCGCCCTTGGGGACGCCCTCGCCGCGCAGGAGTTCCACGACGCGCGGGGAGACGAGCACCCGCCCGCTGGCGCGGGCCGTGCGGGTGGTGACGTCCTTCTCGGAGACGTCGACCATCCGGGCCGCGCCGGCCTCGTCGATGTGGGTCAGCCTGTTCTGCGCACCTGGGGTACTCATGTGGTTGTGCCGCTCCCGGTCCGGGCCCGCAGACGTTCGTGCGAGGCCTGTGTGGGCCAACACGCTACCCGCACCCGCGCACGTTCAGCGGAGCAGGACCACTTCCAGCTCGGTGCCGGGCTCCACCGAAGTGACGTCCTCCGGTACGACGATCAGCGAGTCGGCGTGCGCCAGCGCGGCGATCAGGTGCGAGCCGGATCCGCCCACGGGGCTGACCGTGCCCCGCTCGGAGTCGTACGCGCCGCGCAGGAACTGCCGGCGGGCCGCCGGGGAGCCGATGGCCTTCTCCGAGTCGAGGACGGCGCGGACCACCGGGCGGTGCAGTTCGGGCAGGCCCATCAGGGCGCGGATGGCGGGGCGCACGAAGAGCTCGAAGGAGACGTACGAGGAGACGGGGTTGCCCGGCAGGGCGAGCAGCGGGGTGTGGTCGGGGCCGATGGAGCCGAAGCCCTGGGGCTTGCCGGGCTGCATGGCGAGCTTGCGGAAGTCGATGCCGCTGCCGGGCTCGTCCTCGTCGCCGACGGAGGACAGGGCCTCCTTGACCACGTCGTACGCGCCGACGCTGACCCCGCCGGTGGTGACCAGCAGGTCGGCGCGGATGAGCTGGTCCTCGATGGTGGAGCGGAGGGTCTCGGCCTCGTCGGCGACGGCGCCGACGCGGTAGGCGATGGCTCCGGCGTCGCGGGCGGCGGCGGCGAGGGCGAAGCTGTTCGAGTCGTAGATCCGGCCGTCCGTCAGGGGTTCGCCGGGCTGGACCAGTTCGCTGCCGGTGGAGAGCACGACCACGCGCGGGCGGGGGCGGACCCGGACGGTGCCCCGGCCGATGGCCGCGAGCAGGGCGATCTGCGGGGGGCCGAGGACCGTGCCGGCGCTGAGCGCGAGGTCTCCGGCCTGGACGTCGCTGCCGCGGGAGCGGACGTGCGCGCGGGCCTCCGCGGCCCGGTGCACCCGGACCGTGCCGGCGGCGCCCTCGGGGGCCTCGCTGGCGGGGGTCATCCCGGAGACGGCACCGGCCCCGGCGCCGCCGTCGGTCCACTCGACCGGGACCACGGCCTCCGCGCCGGGCGGCAGGGGGGCGCCGGTCATGATGCGGGCGGCCTCGCCGGGTCCCACGGCGGGCAGTTCGCCACTGCCCGCCGCGACGTCCCCGACGACCGTCAGCACCGCGGGGAACTCCTCGCTCGCCCCCTGGACGTCGGCCACCCGGACGGCGTACCCGTCCATGGAGCTGTTGTCGAAGGGCGGCAGGGCGACGGGCACGGTGACGTCCTCGACCAGGACACAGCCCTGGGCGTCCAGCAGCTGGAGCTCGATCGGCTCCAGCGGGCGGACCGCGGCGAGGATGTCGGAGAGGTGCTCGTCCACCGACCAGAGGCGCTGGCGGCCGGTGTCCTGCGGTGCGGTGCTGCTCAAGGTGCTACATCTCCTCGTCGACGTAACTGCGGAGCCAGCTGCGGAACTCCGGGCCGAGGTCCTCGCGCTCGCAGGCGAGTCGGACGATGGCGCGGAGGTAGTCCCCGCGGTCGCCGGTGTCGTAGCGGCGGCCCGTGAAGACCACCCCGTGCACCGGGCCGCCGACGGACTCGTCCTCGGCAAGCTTCTGCAGGGCGTCGGTGAGCTGGATCTCCCCACCGCGGCCCGGCTCGGTCTCACGCAGTATGTCGAACACGGCGGGGTTCAGGACGTACCGTCCGATGACCGCGTAGTTACTCGGAGCTTCCGACGGATCGGGCTTCTCGACCAGTCCGGTGACTCGTACGACGTCGTCCTCGTCGGTCTTCTCCACGGCCGCACAGCCGTAGAGGTGCACCTGGGACGGATCGACCTCCATGAGGGCGATGACGCTGCCGCCGGTGCGCGCCTGGATGTCCACCATGCGCGAGAGCAGCGGGTCGCGGGGGTCGATGAGGTCGTCGCCGAGGAGTACGGCGAAGGGCTCGCGGCCCACGTGGGGCGCGGCGCAGAGCACGGCGTGGCCGAGGCCGCGCGGGTCGCCCTGGCGGACGTAGTGCATGGTGGCCAGGTCGCTGGACTCCTGGACCTTCTTCAGGCGGTCGTCGTCGCCCTTGGCCGCGAGGGCCGACTCGAGCTCGTAGTTCCGGTCGAAGTGGTCCTCGAGCGGTCGCTTGTTGCGGCCCGTGATCATCAGGACGTCGGTCAGTCCGGCCGAGACGGCTTCCTCCACCACGTACTGGATCGCCGGCTTGTCGACGACCGGCAGCATTTCCTTGGGGGTGGCTTTGGTGGCCGGCAGGAAGCGGGTGCCGAGTCCGGCTGCCGGGATGACAGCCTTGGTGATCACTGAGTGCGACATCGTCATGGCGGCACGATAGCCCCTGTGCTGGTGAGCAAGGTGAGATTCAGGTAAATAGCAGCTGATTTAGAAGGGTTTGAGAACTCCACGTGGGAGAGAACCGTTCCGCCAAATCGGACCTTCGGCGCGAACTGCTCGCCGCCCGTCGCGCCTTGTCCCCGCAGGACAGGGAGTCCGCGGCCCGCGGGCTGGCCCGGCAGGCCCTCGGGCTGCCGGAGCTGTCGGCTGCCAGGACGGTCGCCGCGTACGTCTCGGTCGGCTCCGAGCCCGGTACGCAGGCCCTGCTCGACGCCCTGCACGGGCGCGGGATCCGGGTCCTGCTGCCCGTACTGATGCCCGACAACGACCTCGACTGGGCCTTGTACGAAGGTCCCGGGAGCCTGGCGCCGGTGCAGCACGCGGGCAAGATGCAGCTGCTGGAGCCGGCCGGGCCCCGGCTCGGCCCCGGGGCGGTCACCGCCGCCGACACCGTCCTGCTGCCCGGGCTCGCCGTGGACGGCCGCGGGATGCGGCTGGGCCGGGGCGGCGGCTCGTACGACCGGGTGCTCGCCCGGCTCGGGCGGGCCGGGGCGCAGCCGGCCCTCGTCGTGCTGCTCTACGCGCACGAGGTGGTCGCGCGGGTCCCGGAGGAGCCGCACGACCACCCCGTCCAGGCGGTGGTGACCCCGGCGGGGGTCACGCGCTTCTGAGGGCCGGGGCCCCCGTCAGGGCTCGAGCGTCAGCGTGTCGGCGGTCGCCTTGTCGACCGCCGCCTTGCTGAACGGCCACTCCAGGAGCTCGCCCCTGGCCCACAGGTCCGTCTGGTCCGTGTAGTGGCTGCTGTAGGCGTGCCCGGAGGCGCCGGTCAGGTTGATCCAGCGGGACTTGTCCAGGTCGTTGAGGTTGACGACCATCCGCATGGACGGGACCCAGGTGACCCCGTAGCCGCTCGCGGCGTTCCAGCCGGTGGCGTTGACGGTGGCCTCACCGCCGCCCAGGTTCCACGGGCCGCGGTTGAGGAGCCACTGCATGAAGCCGGGGCCCTCGGTGCCGATGGTCTGGTTCTTCAGGGTCAGCTGGTGCAGGCGGCCCCAGCTCCAGGTGCCGCTGTCCTTGCCGAGCTTGGCGGTCAGCTCCCAGGTCGCGTCCTCCATGGCCCGGGCGAACAGCTCGTCGCGGGTGTCGGTGGCCTCGTCCAGGCGGGTGCCCGGGGACTTCCACCAGTCCGACTTCTCGTCCTGCATCAGCCGGCGGACCACCTCGAACCAGCGGTCGCCGCCGTCGGGCTGCGCCGACTCCTCGTCGCGCTCGCCGCACTCGCGCACCAGCTCGGCCAGGTCGTCGGCCGGGCCGCTGCTGTCGGGCGAGTGGACGTAGAGGCAGCTGCCCTCGATGCGGAGCTCCTTGGGCATCTTGTTGCCGAAGGCCAGCTTGAGGATGTTGCGCCAGACGGCGTTGAAGTACGCCGCGGCGGCCGAGTCGGGCTCCTGGGTGTAGTTCCAGCCCTCCAGCAGCTTCTGGGCCCGGCGGACGTCCGGGTCCGAGACCTGGATCTTCGACAGGACGGGCGCGAGCAGCGTGGCGATCTCGCTGCTGTTGTCCATCTGCATGGTGCGCATGTCGTCGGTCGAGACCTTGCCGCTGTCCTTGACCTTCGCCTCGATGAGGTCGTTGATCCGCTGGCTGCGGGCGCCGTAGCCCCAGTCGGTGGTCAGCGTGTACGGGTACTTGCCCTCGCCGGTCTGCACGGCCGCCTGGTTGGCGGTCACGATGAACCCGCGCTTGGGGTTGTACTCCCAGGGCAGCTCCTCCTGGGGGATCCAGCCGCCGTCTCCGTCGGTCTCGGCGTCGCTGCCGGTGGAGCTCCCGTCGGAGGCGGAGCCGTCCCCGTCAGCGGCGCCCGCCCTGGCGGACTTCCACGCGTACTTCGAGTCCCAGCCGGGGGCGGGGGTGCTGCCGTCGCCGGCGCCGCGCAGCGGGATCCGGCCGGGCATCTGGTAGCCGATGTTGCCGTGGGCGCCCTTGCCGTCGGCGTAGATCAGGTTCTGCGAGGGGACCTCGAAGTCGCGGGCGGCGGCCCGGAAGGAGTCGAAGTCCTTGGCGCGGTTGAGCTTGAAGACGGCGTCCATGGACCTGCCCGGGTCGAGGGCGGTCCAGCGCAGGGCCACGCCGTAGCCGGTGCCGCGGTCGGGGGCGGAGGTCGGGACGGGGGCGCGGGAGCCGACGGCGGCGAGCTCGTCGCTGCGGTCGGAGACCAGCGGGCCGTTGTTGGTGGAGCGGACCGTGATGGTCTTGCTCTCGCCGCCGGCGACCTCGATGACCTCTTCGCGGGTGGTGAGGGGCAGGACCTTGCCGTCGTACCGGTAGCCCTCGGGGGTGATCTGCTCCAGGTAGAGGTCGGTGACGTCGGCGCCGTTGTTGGTCATGCCCCAGGCGATGTCCTTGTTGTGGCCGATGACCACGCCCGGCATGCCGGAGAAGGTGAAGCCGGAGACGTCGTAGCGGCACTGCGCCGAGACGGTGCGGCAGTGCAGGCCCATCTGGTACCAGACCGAGGGCAGCTGCGGGGAGAGGTGCGGATCGTTGGCGAGCAGGGGCTTGCCGGTGGTGGTGGAGGTGCCGGCGACCACCCAGGAGTTCGATCCGATGCCGCTGCCGTTGGGGCCGAGGAGGGCGGGGATCTCGTCGAGGGTCTTGGACAGGGCGCTGAGCTGGGCCTTGAGGCCCTCGCCGGTGCCGCCCTGGGCGCTGATGCCGCTGAAGCCCCCGTCCGAAGAGGAGGAGCCGTTCGAGCCGCCCGCGCGGGAGGACCCGCCCTGGGGGACGTACCCGTCGGAGGAGTCGACGGTGCCGCCCTCGACGATCGGGCGGTTCCGGTCGAAGGGGTAGGGCGGGTAGAGCTCGGAGATCTGCTTCTTGGAGAGGCGGCCGGCCATGAGGGAGCGGTCGATCTCGTCCTGCATGTTGCCGCGCAGGTCCCAGGCCATGGCCTTGAGCCAGGCCACGGAGTCGACCGGGGTCCAGGGCTCGGGGGCGTAGTCGTCGGTGAGCTTGAGGGCCGCGTGCTCGACGGAGAGGTCCTTGCCGGACTTCCCCTTGAGGTACGCATTGACCCCCTCGGAGTACGCCTGGAGGTACTTCTTGGTCTCCGGGGAGAGCTTGGTGTCGTACTCGGTCTGCGCGACCCGGCGCCAGCCGAGGGTGCGCAGGAAGGCGTCGGTCTCGACCTGGCCGCTGCCGAACATCTCGGAGAGCCGGCCGGAGGTCATGTGGCGGCGGACGTCCATCTCCCAGAAGCGGTCCTGCGCCTGCACGAAGCCCTGGGCGCGGAACAGGTCCTCGTCCGTGTCCGCGTAGAGCTGCGGGATGCCCTTGCCGTCGCGCTTGACCTCGACGGGGGCGGACAGGCCTTCGAGCCTGAGGGTCCCGGTGGTCTGCGGGAAGGAGGCGCGGACGCCGTCCACCGTCCAGTAGGCGCCGTAGCCGACGCCCGCAACGAGCGCCAGCACCAGGACGAGGACGATCAGACGGCCTCGTCGTCCCTTCTTCTTGGGGGAAGGGGCGGATTCGTTCGCGGGCATCGCTGTCCTTCGAGGGGGCAGTGTGGTCCTGGAGTGCTGGGAGCAACCATAGGCGCAGCGTCCACCCCGTTCGGACGCGGTGTCAGGGACTTTGTCGAACAGGCGTTTCACAATGTGGCAAGGGAGTCAAGAAATCGTCAAAGATTAGGTAAGGTAACGAAGTACTGGCCGCCGGGCCGGAACTCCCCCGTGTCGTCACGGCACGCTGCGCAGCGAAACGATCCGGCGCCCCCGAAGACCGCTTCCAGGGAAAGGGCCGTGCGCTGACCGTCCACCAGCTCAACGAGCTTCTGCTGATCTGTTCGGCCGTCCTCCTCATCGCCGTGGCCGCCGTGCGCATCTCCTCGCGCAGCGGCCTCCCCAGCCTGCTCATCTACCTGGGCATCGGGATCGCGATCGGACAGGACGGGATCGGCAACGTCGTCTTCGACAACGCCGAGCTCACGCAGGTCATCGGCTATGCGGCGCTGGTGGTGATCCTCGCCGAGGGCGGTCTCGGCACGAAGTGGAAAGAGGTCAGACCGGCCCTGCCGGCCGCGGTCTCGCTCTCCCTGGTGGGCGTCGCGATCAGCGTCGGCGTGACCGCGGCGGGCGCCCACTACCTGGTCGGGCTGGAGTGGCGGCAGGCCCTGCTGATCGGCGCCGTCGTCTCCTCCACGGACGCCGCGGCCGTCTTCTCCGTCCTGCGCAAGGTGCCGCTGCCCTCGCGCGTGACGGGCGTCCTGGAGGCCGAGTCCGGCTTCAACGACGCCCCGGTCGTCATCCTCGTCGTGGCCTTCGCCACCGTCGGACCGGTCGACTCCTGGTACGTGCTCGTGGCGAAGATCGCACTGGAGCTGGCGATCGGCGCCGCCATCGGCCTCGCCGTCGGCTGGCTGGGCGCGTTCGGCCTGCGGCACGTGGCCCTGCCCGCGTCCGGCCTCTACCCGATCGCCGTGATGGCCATCGCCGTCGTCGCGTACGCGGCGGGCGCGCTCGCGCACGGCTCGGGCTTCCTCGCCGTCTACCTGGCCGCGATGGTGCTCGGCAACGCGAAGCTGCCGCACTGGCCGGCGACCCGGGGGTTCGCAGACGGCCTGGGCTGGATAGCCCAGATCGGCATGTTCGTCCTGCTCGGCCTGCTGGTGACCCCGCACGAGCTCGTCAACGACTTCTGGCCCGCGGTACTCGTCGGCCTGGTGCTGACGATGGTCGCCCGGCCGCTGGAGGTCTTCATCAGCCTGCTGCCGTTCCGGATGCCCTGGCAGGAGAAGGCCCTGATGTCCTGGGCCGGGCTGCGCGGAGCGGTGCCCATCATCCTGGCCACGATCCCCATGGTCTCGGGGATCGAGGGCAGCGAGCGGGTCTTCAACATCGTCTTCGTGCTCGTGGTCGTCTACACCCTGATCCAGGGCCCGACCCTGCCGTGGCTGGCCCGCAAGCTGAACCTGGGCGACTCCGACCGGGGCGCCAGCGACCTCGGCATCGAGTCCGCCCCGCTGGAGAAGCTGCGCGGGCACCTGCTCTCCTTCGCCATCCCCGAGGCCTCGCGGATGCACGGGGTCGAGGTCAGCGAGCTGCGGCTGCCCGCCGGGGCCTCCGTGACCCTCGTCGTGCGGGACGAGAAGAGCTTCGTACCGCTGCCGTCGACCGTGCTGCGGCGCGGGGACGAGCTGCTCGTCGTGGCCACGGACCCGGTGCGGGACGCGGCCGAGGCGCGGCTGCGCGCGGTGGCGCGGGGCGGCAAGCTGGCGGGCTGGCTGGGGACGGGCGGACCGTAGGCTCGTAGGTTCCTACGAGGATGCCTCGAGCGGCGGCAGGGCCGCACTCGCGCGCATTACGGACAGCGGAGGCGTGCCCACCCAAACGCCTCGTTAAACGTAGGTGAACTCACCCGCTGTCTCAGGAATCACAGGTGCGCCCGCAGCACATCCCTGTACCATGAAGACACACCAATCGACCAACTCTGCCTGATGCAGAGCTGGCGCGACCGCTCGGCGGCCGTGGCCCCCTCCCGCAGTGGGTGGCCCAGGTATCACTCGGTTCTGCGCATGAGGACAGCTCTCGGGGCTCCGATGTACGGGTGCGGCCCACAAAGCACGCACCGTCCGCAGACGGGGGCCCTACCAGGTGGCAGAAAGGCCAGGCCGTGGCATCCGCGGTCACGACCGAGAAGTCCCGAGCGGGTTACGGGCAGCTGCTGCGCACGCCGGGCGCCCTCAGCTTCCTGCTCCCGGGGTTCGCCGCCCGGCAGCCCTTCGCGATGCTGACCATCGGCATCGTCCTGCTCGTCCAGCACACCACCGGCTCCTTCGGCAGCGCGGGCATCGTCGCCGCCGTCACCGGCGTCTCCATGGCCCTGTTCGCCCCGCAGATGGGCAAGCTGGCCGACCGCATCGGCCAGAGCGCCGTCCTGGTGCCGGTCGTGCTCGCGCACGCCGCCGCCGTCAGCGCCCTGACCGCCCTCGCACTGCTCGGGGCCCCGCTGTGGGCGCTCGCGCTGGCCGCCGTACCCGCGGGCGCCTCGGTGCCGCAGGTCGGCCCCATGGTCCGGGCCCGCTGGGCCGCCAAGCTGGAGGGCGAGCGCGCGCACCTGCTGCCGACCGCCGCCGCCTTCGAGTCCGTGACGGACGAGTTCACCTTCGTCGTCGGCCCGGTGCTGGCGACCTTCCTGTGCACCCAGGTCCACCCCGCGGCGGGCCTGATCACCGAGGCCGCGCTGACCTTGATCGGCGGTCTGCTCTTCGCCGCGCAGCGGCGCACCCAGCCCAAGCCGGCGGGCCGCGGCTCCCTGACGGGCGAGAAGCACGCCTCCGCGCTGTCCGTGCCGGGCGTCCGCGTCCTGATCGTGGCCTTCCTGGGCATCGGCGCCGTCTTCGGCGGCATGCAGGTCTCCCTGGCCGCCTTCTCCGAGGAGATCGGCAACCCCTCCGCGAACGGCCTGCTGTACGGCGTCTTCGCGGCCGGCAACATGATCGCGGGCATCGCCTGCGGCGCCATCGCCTGGAAGATCGGCCCGCGCCGCCGCCTGATCCTCGGCTACGTCGCCCTGACCGCCGCCGCCTCCGTCCTGTGGGCCGCGAACGACGCGCTGCTGCTGGGCGCGCTGGGCCTGGTCGTCGGCCTGAGCATCGCCCCGGCCCTGATCACCGGCTACACGATGGTCGAGCGGCTGGTCCCGGCCGCCTCGCGCACCGAGGCCTTCACCTGGCTGACCGGCGCGGTCGCCTTCGGCCAGGCCGCGGCCGTGACGGTCGCGGGCCGGCTGACGGACTCGTACGGGTCCGGCGCCGGGTTCCTGGTGCCGCTGGTCGCCACCGCGCTGGCGCTGGTGACGGTCGTGGCCCTGCGGTCGCGGCTGGCGCCGAAGGCCCCGAGCCGGATCGTGCGGGGGGCGGGCGCGGCTGCTGCCCCTGCCGGCTCCACCGCGGCCTCCGGCACTGCTTCGGAGACTGTTTCCGGGGGTGGCTCCGCGGGGGGTTCCGTGGAGGGCTCCGGGGCTGGTTCCGCCGCCGCGCCGGCCGCTCGTACGGCGGTCCGCGAGGCCGCTCCGGAGCGTGTCCTCGGTCACCGCGTACCGGTGACGGTGGACTGATCCGGCGGAATACGTCACCATGGAGCGTCGTTAGCACTCATTGAGTCAGAGTGCCAGGAGGAAATTCGTGCCGACCTACCAGTACCAGTGCACCGAGTGCGGCGAAGGCCTCGAGGCGGTGCAGAAGTTCACCGATGACGCCCTGACCGAGTGCCCGAGCTGCAAGGGACGCCTGAAGAAGGTGTTCTCCGCGGTCGGCATCGTCTTCAAGGGCTCCGGCTTCTACCGCAACGACAGCCGCGGTGCGTCGTCGAGCAGCTCCCCGGCCTCGAAGCCGACGTCTTCGAGCACGTCGGGCGCGTCGACTGCGGCTCCCGCCGCCTCGTCGTCCGCCTCGTCCTCGTCGTCGGCTTCCTCCTCGGCTTCGTCGAGCAGCACGCCGGCCGCCTGAGCGCGCCGCACACCTCGCGGAAGGCCCCGCACCCCCTCGGGTGCGGGGCCTTCCGCATGGGCCCGTACGGCTCTGAGCAGGGCGCCCGCCTAGGCTGGGGGCATGGTGAACGCAGAGATCGGCGTAATCGGCGGTTCGGGCTTCTACTCCTTCCTTGAGGACGTCTCCGAGATCGAGGTGGAGACCCCCTACGGCGCTCCCAGCGACTCGCTCTTCCTGGGTGAGCTGGCCGGGCGCCGGGTCGCCTTCCTGCCCCGGCACGGACGCAGCCACAAGGTGCCGCCCCACAAGATCAACTACCGGGCGAACCTGTGGGCGCTGCGCTCCGTCGGCGTGCGCCAGGTGCTGGGGCCGTGCGCGGTGGGCGGGCTGCGGGCCGAGTACGGGCCGGGCACGCTGCTCGTACCGGACCAGCTGGTCGACCGTACGAAGGGCCGCAAGCAGACCTTCTTCGACGGGGAGGCCCTGCCGGACGGGACGGTGCCGAACGTCGTCCACACCACCTTCGCCGACCCGTACTGCCCGGCCGGGCGGACGGCCGCCATGGCCTCCGCGCGCGGGCGCGGCTGGGAGCCGGTGGACGGGGGCACGATGGTGGTGATCGAGGGGCCGCGGTTCTCGACCCGCGCGGAATCGCAGTGGCACGCGGCGATGGGCTGGTCCGTGGTCGGCATGACCGGGCACCCGGAGGCCGTCCTCGCCCGCGAGCTGGGGCTCTGCTACACCTCGATGGCGCTGGTCACGGACCTGGACGCGGGTGCGGAGACGGGCGAGGGGGTCTCCCACACCGAGGTGCTGAAGGTGTTCGGCGAGAACGTGGGGCGGCTGCGCGAGGTGCTCTTCGACGCGGTGGCGGCGCTGCCGGCGACGGAGGCGCGGGACTGCCTGTGCACGCACGCGCACGACGGCTGGGACCTGGGGATCGAGCTGCCGTAGCCCGTGGGGGTGAGGGGGTTGTCCACAGGCGGGGGACGGTCCACAGGGCCGGGCGGGAATCGGGGAGGGGGCGGATCGTGAGGGGTGTCCGGGCGAAGGGTCCGGGCGGTGGAATCCCCGAACTCCCTCACGACGGGCGGTGGTCGGCATGTCCGGCACGATGCGCGCACGGCAGGACCGTGCAGGAACCCCTCTCTCCCCCTCCACTGCGCTGACCGGCCCTGGCGGCCTTGCGGGCCCTGCCGGGTTTACGGGCTCGGCTGGCTTTACCGACTCGGCCGGCCTTGCCGGCTCGGGTGGCGTTGCCGGTGCGGGTGGCCTTGTCGACTCGGGTGGCCTTGTCGGCTCGGGTGGCGTTGCCGGCGCGGGTGGCCTTGTCGGCGCGGCTCGCTCGGCGGGCTTTGCCGGCTCTGCTGGCCCTCCCTCTCCTCCCGCTCCTCCTGGGCTTCCCGCCCTTCCCGGCAGCCCCCCTCCCCCGCCGGGGGCGCCTCCCGGCTGCCCGCCGCCCCGTGGGGTCCCGGAGTTCGCCCCGCTGCGGGTGGGGCGGGGCGGGGACCGGCTGAGGCGGGCGCTGCGGCGCAGGCGGCGGGTGACGGCGGCCGGGCTGGCGGTGGCTGCTGCCGCGCTCGCGGCGGCGGGTCCGGAGGCCCGGGCCTCCCGCAGCGGGCCGGCTCCCGCGCCGCCCCCGCCGCGCGCCGAGGCGGTGCGGCTGGTCTCCGCGCCCGTCCGCATCGCGGATGCGGCGACGGTGCGGCTGCTGCGGCCCGGTGACCGGGTGGACGTGGTGGCCGCAGCCGGCGGCCAGGGCGCCGAGGCGGGGCAGGCGCGGGTGCTGGCGCTGGCGGCGCGGGTGGCCGAAGTGCCCGTACCGGAAGCGGGAGTTGGCGAGAGCGGAGCGCTGGTGGTGCTCTCCGTGCCGCGCGGGACCGCTCGTACGCTGGTGGCCGCGGGTGCGGTCTCGCGGCTGGCGGTGACGCTGTGCTGATTCGCACGCGCGGACGGTCAAGTCAGCTGAACGCGTGCGCCGATTGGACAGCACGGGCCCGGACTGCCGTATTTTTCGGAACCGTTGACTCCGTGTCCTGCTGCCGATGCGACACATGCGAAGAGAGGCTCAGTGGTGAGCGAGAAGAAGAAGGAGAGCGTCCTGGCCGGATTCAGGGCTTTCCTGATGCGCGGGAACGTGGTGGACCTGGCGGTCGCCGTGGTCATCGGTGCGGCGTTCACGAACGTCGTGAACTCCGTGGTGAAGGGCATCATCAACCCGCTGGTCGGCGCGATCGGGACGAAGGACCTCAACAACTACTCGTCCTGCCTGAAGTCCCCGTGCGAGACCAACGCCGCGGGCGATGTGGTCTCGGGTGTACCGATCATGTGGGGCTCGGTGCTCTCCGCGGCCCTGAGCTTCGTGATCACCGCCGCGGTGGTCTACTTCCTGATGGTCCTGCCGATGGCGAAGTACCTGTCCAAGGTGGAGGCCCGCCGGAAGGCCAAGGAGGGCGTGAAGGAGACCCTGGACGTCACCGAGCTGGAGGTCCTCAAGGAGATCCGGGACGCCCTGGTGGCGCAGCGCGGGTCCGGCGAGGGCTCTGCGGGCGGCGCGGGCCGCGGCCCGGTGGTCTGACCCCTCCGCAGCGGCCGGACCGCCCGGCGGGACCGGTCCGCCCGGTTCCCCGGGCGGGACCGGTCCGGCCGGATCAGAGGTGGTGCGGCGGCTTCTCGTCGAGGAAGCGCGCGAGGTCGGCTGCGCTGCCACTGCCGGAGGAGGGCCGCTCGCCCCACCCCCGGTCCGTGTCGTCGGCGGACTGCCGGTCGAGCGGGTCGTCGAAGTCCAGCACGGGCTTGGGCCGGGGCTTGCCGTGCGGCTCCGGCGAGGCGGGTGCGGGAGTGGGGGCGGTGCTCATGCCTCCAGGGTACGGCGGGGGCCCGGCCAGGTCAGCTGGGTGCCTCGGCGCCCTTGCGGGCGTAGAACCACCAGCACACGGCGAGGCAGGTGGCGTAGAAGGCGATGAAGCACCACAGGGCACTGGTGACGGGGAAGTTCGCGAACATCGCCGGGATGAAGAAGAAGCCGTAGGCCGCGATGGCCGAGGAGAAGCCGGTGACCGCTCCCGCCTCCATCTCGGACTGCTTGAGCGCCGCGGCCTGGGCCTCGGGCCCCTGCCCGGCGGCGGCCCGGGAGTGCTGGTCCCGGAAGATCACGGGGATCTGCCGGAAGGTCGAGCCGTTGCCCAGGCCGGAGAAGAAGAAGGCCGCCAGGAAGCCCAGGAAGAAGGTCCAGAAGTCGCCCTGGTCCAAGCCGGAGGGCAGGGCGGAGATGACGACGACGAGCGAGGCCGCCATGCCGACGAAGGACAGCATGGTGACCCTGGCGCCGCCGATCTTGTCGGAGAGCCAGCCGCCGGCCCAGCGCATCAGCGCGCCGACGAAGGGGCCGATCCAGGCGTAGGTGGTGGCCTGGTAGCCCTGGGCCTGGAAGTTGTCCTTGATCAGCAGGGGCAGGCCCGCGGCGAAGCCGATGAAGGATCCGAAGGTGCCCACGTACAGCCAGGTCATCAGCCAGTTGTGCTTGCGCTTGAAGATGATCTTCTGCTGGCTGAAGGGGGCCGCTGCGACCTTCAGGTCGTTCATCAGGAACCAGGCCAGCAGGGCCACGACCACCAGCAGCGGCACCCAGAGGAAGGCGCCGTTCTGCAGCCAGATGTCGGTGTTGTTCTTGGTGTCTCGCTGGGGGCCGCCTGCCGGGGCGCCGAGCACGGCGGCGGTGACCACCAGCGGGGCGACCAGCTGGACGACGCTCACGCCCAGGTTGCCGAGGCCGCCGTTGAGCCCGTTGGCGCTGCCCTTCTCCCGCTTGGGGAAGAAGAAGCCGATGTTCGACATCGAGGAGGCGAAGTTGGCGCCGCCGATCCCGCAGACCGCCGCGATCAGCACCATCTCCCAGTAGGGCGTCGCCGTGTCCTGGAGCGCGAAGCCGAGCCACAGCATCGGGGCGATCAGGATGAAGGTGCTGAAGGCGGTGAACTTCCGCTCGCCGAAGATCGGGCCGATGAAGGTGTACAGGATGCGGAAGGTACCGCCCGTGATGCCCGGGATCGCGGTCAGCCAGAACAGCTGCGATTTCGAGTAGCCGAAGCCGACGTCGGTCAGCCGGACCACGGTCACCGACCAGACCTGCCAGACCACGAAGCCGAGCATCAGGGCGGGGATCGAGACCCACAGGTTCCGCTGGGCCACCCTGCGGCCGGTGGCCTGCCAGAAGGAGTCGTCCTCGGGCCGCCAGTCGCCGATGGTGGTGCCGGGCCGGTAGGTGTCGGCCCGGTGCGGGCGCGGTCCGGAGTTCGTCGTGCGTATGGACATGGTCATCGGTCCTTCGGGTCGAGGAGCCAGAGGCCGAGGACGACCAGGAAGGACAGGACCAGGAATCCCGCCCCCCACCAGGCCGTGCCGGTATCGCCCTGCATCCACTCGTTGACGGTGACGGTCAGCGCCCAGAGCTGGCCGACCACCACCGTCAGGGCCAGGACCAGGCGGGCCGTCAGCTTCGAGGAGCGCTCGGGCTCCTGCTCGGTGCCGGCGCCCGGGCCGGGGCCGGTGTGCCGGATCCGGGGGTCGCCGTAGCCGCTCGTCGCGCGGATCTGGGGATAGCGCTCGCTGACCGGGCGGTTCAGCCGCGGCTGGGCGCTGCCGGGGCTGTAGGCGGGCCGGGGGGGTACCTGCGGTTCGCTCATGTCCGCCTGCTCTCGGTGGAGCGGGCCGCGCCGGGACAGCCGAAGCGTGCTGCCATCTCGGGGCGGGACTCGCTGAACTGCCGGCACAAGGCCTCCTTGTCCGGTTCTCCCGACCGTGCGGTGGCGACGGCCCAGACGCTGCCGTCGGGCTCCTCGATCAGGAAGATCCTGGGGAGCGGGCGCGGCGGCGGGCCCGCGGACACCTCGCCCGTACGCGCGTCGAAGATCCCCTCGTGGCAGGGGCAGTACAGCTCCCCCTCGGCCCCGCGGTCCTCGCGCCAGAGCACGGCGCAGGCCAGGTGGGTGCAGACGGCGGAGTAGCCGACGAGGGTGCCGTCCTGGAGGCGGACCGCGAGGGCCCGGTCCTCCTCCTCGGGGTAGCGGAAGGCCACGGACTCGCCCGGCAGCAGCCGGTCGGTGACCTTCTTGGGCTCGGGCGCCCCCTCGCTGTCCCCGTGCCGGTGCAGGATGCCGGAGGCCACGCCGATGCCGCCGATGGCGAGGCCGCCGGAGACGGTGGCCACGATCCTCAGGTAGTCGCGGCGGGTGGTCAGGGAGTCGGCGCTGATGCGGTCGCGCAGCTGCGCGTGGGCCGCGTCGGCGGTGTCGGGGGAGGTGTCTGCGGGGTCGCCGCCGGGGGCCGGGGCGGGCTGTTCGGTCACGCTCATCGGACGTCCACTCCGTTGACCTCGACGACGGGCAGGCCGCCGGGAACCGGCCACTGGACCTTCTCGGCGGGCACGACCATCGCCACGCCGGTGTTGACCACGACGTCCCCGAAGGCGAAGGAGTCGGCGACCTGCACCCCGGGGCGCTCGGCCTGGAGTTCCTCGAGCGTCCCGTAGAACAGCGCCCCGGTGGGGCAGACCGTGGCGCACATGGGGGCCAGGCCGTAGGCGGTGCGGTCGTAGCAGAGGTTGCACTTCATCTGGAGCTTCGCCTGGAGGTCGATCTTCGGGACTCCGAAGGGGCAGGCGTTGACGCAGTTGGCACAGCCGATGCAGCGGGTGGTGTCGGCCTGCTGCACCACGCCGTCGGCGGTCACGAGGATCGCATCGGCGGGGCAGACCTCGGCGCAGGGGGCCACCGGGTCCTCGCAGTGCATGCAGACGGTGGGAAGGGAGGCGACGGAGCGACCGGGTTCGGTGTAGTCGAGGTGGATCATGGACTTGCCGCGGTGCGAATCGCATTCGCGGCAGGCGGAGACGCAGGCCTGGCAGCCGATGCAGCGCCCCGGGTCGATGAAGATCGTCTTTCCCATCATGGCGGGGCTCAGCCTCTCTCCGCCGTGCCACGGCCCTGGGGGGACGTGGGCGGCAGGGGGTCGGTGCGGGAGACCTGGGTTTCCGGGTAGGCCTCGCGGCCGGGCGCGGTGGGAGGGGCCGGGACCTCGTCGATCCGCTCGGCGGCCTCGATCCGGGCGGCGCAGACCTTGTACTCGGGGATCTTCGAGCGGGGGTCCAGGGCGTCGATGGTGAGGGCGTTGGCGGCCGTGGGCACGGGCCAGTGGTACGGGACGAAGACCGTGTCCGGGCGGATGGCCTCGGTGACCAGGGCGGGGAAGACCTCGCTGCCGCGGCGGGTGACGACGCGCACGGGGTCGCCGTTGCGGAAGCCGTGCGAGGGGTGGACCTCCACCCAGGGGCGGGGGGTCTGCTCGACCAGGGCGCCGAGGCGGCGGGTCTGGTTGCCGGACAGGAAGTGGGCGACGGTGCGCCCGGTGGTGAGGGAGAGGGGGAACTCCTCGGTGTAGGCGTCCATGGGGGGATGCCATTCGACGACCTGCATGTGGATCTTGCCGTCGGGGTGGTAGGTGCGGCCGTCCTCGAAGAGGCGGGGGGTGCCCGGGTGGTCGGTGGCGGGGCAGGGCCAGGAGATCCCGCCGGTCTCCTCCAGCCGGTCGTAGGTGATCCCGTAGTAGTCGTTGACGGTGCCGGCCGAGGCGGTGCGCAGCTCCTCGAAGACCTCGCGGGAGCCGGGGAAGTCGAACTTGTCCCCCGCGCCGAGGCGTTTGGCGAGTTCGCAGATCACCCAGGTGTCGGTGCGCACACCGGCGGGGGGTTCCTGGGCCTTGTTGTGCTTGACCACCCGGGCTTCGGCGTTGGCCATGACGCCTTCGTCCTCGGCCCAGGTGGTGACGGGGAAGACCACGTGGGCGTTGGCCGCGGTTTCGGAGAGGAAGAAGTCGAATTGGGCGTGGAACTCGGCGGTGTCGTACCCGTCCTTGACCACTGCGTAGTTGGGCAGGGAGACGAACGGGTTGTTGCAGATGCCGATCAGGCCGCGGATCTCGCGGCGCTGCATCTGCCAGACCATCTCCATCATGGAGGTGCCTGCGGCGGGGAGTTCGGACTCCTCGATGCCCCAGATCTCGCAGATCTGGCGGCGGTGCTCGGGGTTGCTGATCGAGCGGCCGCCGGGGAGGAGGTCGGACTTCTGGCCGTGTTCGCGGCCGCCCTGTCCGTTGCCCTGGCCGGTGATGGTGCCGTAGCCGGCGCCGGGCTTGCCGATGTTGCCGGTGGCGACGCACAGGTTGATGACGGTGAGGCAGTTCTCGACGCCCTGGGAGTGGTGCTCGATGCCCCGGGCGTGCCAGGCCATGGCCTTGCCGGCGCCCGCGAAGGCCCGCGCGACCTGGACGACCTGCTCGGCGGGGATCCCGCAGATCTCGGCGGCCCGCTCGGGCGGGTACGCGGCGACGGTGTCGCGGACCTCCTCCCAGCCGGTGGTGTGGGCGCCGACGTAGGCCTCGTCGTCCAGACCCTCCTTGATGACGACGTGGAGGACGGCGTTGAAGAAGGCGGCGTCGGTGCCGGGCTTGAGGGCGACGTGGATGTCGGCGGTGCGGGCGATGGCCGTCTCGCGCGGGTCCACGACGATGAGGGTGGCGCCCCGGTCGCGGGCCCCCCACAGGTACTGGGTCATGACGGGGAAGCACTCGCCGACGTTGGAGCCGGCGATGAGCAGGCAGTCGGTGAGGAGGATGTCGGAGAAGGGGTTGCCGGCCCGGTCGATGCCGAAGGCGAGCTTGTTGGCGCCTGCGGCGCTGACCATGCACAGGCGGCCGTTGTAGTCGACGTGCTTGGTCTTGAGGGCGATCCGGGCGAACTTGCCCACGAGGTAGGTCTTCTCGGAGAAGAGGCTCGCGCCGCCGAGCAGGCCGAAGGCGTCGTTGCCGTACCGGCCCTGGATGCGCCGGATCTCGGAGACGGTGAAGTCGAGGGCCTCCTCCCAGGAGGCCTCCCGGAAGGGCTCTTCGCGGGAGCGCCGCATCA
Organism: Streptomyces sp. NPDC038213; assembly: GCF_055600495.1. Taxonomy (NCBI): domain Bacteria; kingdom Bacillati; phylum Actinomycetota; class Actinomycetes; order Kitasatosporales; family Streptomycetaceae; genus Streptomyces; species Streptomyces sp. NPDC038213. The sequence continues at coordinate 267,971 of NZ_JBVJYM010000003.1, read as the reverse complement.
GCGGGGCGGTGAGCCGGTCGGGGTGGTTGACCTGCTGGTAGGCGTTGATGCCCTTGGGGCAGAGCCGCATGCGGTTGATGTCGTGGTTGCGGGGTTCGACCCCGAAGACCTTGCCGCCCGCGTCCACCCGCAGGTACATCCCGCACTGGACCCCGCAGAAGCAGCAGTGGGTGGGGACGAGGGTCTCGCCGTTCTGGTCGGCGTGCCACTGGTCGGCCGGGATGCCGCCGGCGTCGCGGAAGTTCCGGGTTCCGGGCGGGGCGATCGACGGGTCGATCGGGAGCTGCCGGGATGAGGACTTCGGCTGGGGGGCGGCGGTCATTTGAAGCCCTTCTTGACGTGGGTGAGGTAGGCGTTGCCGCGCAGCACGCGCTTGCAGCGCGGGCAGTACTCGGCCCATTCGTCGAAGTCGAGCTTCAGGTCGCGCATGGTGCCGCGCAGGTTCTCCACGTAGGGGGCGGTGTCGACGGGTTCGCCGCAGCGCTTGCAGGCGAAGACCTTCTCGTCCTGGCGGCCCGTGTACTTGAACAGCTGCATGCCGACGGCCGCGGGCCGCTGGACGATGTGGAAGAACTTCCCGAAGGGGATGTAGATCAGGGTGAAGACCACCGAGACCATGTGCAGGATCGCCAGGAACTCGTAGCCGCCGCCGTGCAGGAAGATCGAGGAGAAGGTGAGGAGGAGGCCCGTCACGGAGATGACGATCAGCATGATCAGCGGGAGCAGGTCGTAGGCGAACCGCTGGCCGGTGATGGCCCCGCGGTCCTTCATGCGCCGCCACAGGAAGTAGGAGGCGCCGGGGATGACGAGGAGCGCGGCGACGTCGAGGCCGTGGAACATCAGCCAGCCGATGATGTTCAGGGAGTCGAAGCCGAGGACCTTGAAGCCCCAGATCCGCATCTCGTAGCCGGGTCCGGACCCGGTGGACGAGGTGAAGGTGAACCAGCCCCAGGTGAGGGGGAAGGTGATCAGGGCGGCCAGGATGCAGCCCCAGAAGATCAGCTGGTGGGCGGCCCAGCGGGCGTGCGAGCGGGCCCCGAGGAACTTCTGGAAGCCGAGGTAGGTGGCGATCATCTTCGGCAGGGCGGTGGGCGCTTTGCGGAAGTTGGCCGTGGAGAAGAGGCTCCCGAAGCCCTTCTTGAACAGTCTGCGCGCGCCCGGGGAGGACACCCACACGGTGTAGCGGTAGGCGACCCCGAAGGCCAGGAAGACCGTGGCGACTGCGTACGGCAGCAGGGCCGAGTCGAAGTCGCGCAGGAACCGGCTGCCCAGGACGATCGCGACGACGAGCAGGAGGGAGACGGCCGTGCCGGCCAGAGTGGCCCGTGCGGTGACGGAGCGCCTGGCCGGCGGTGGCTGGGGCGCCTCGGGGGGAGGTGCCGGAGGAGGCGGGGAGGCGACTGCTTCTGTGGGCTCGGACACAGAACCACGCTAGGTGGTGTGACCTGGTTCAGCCCGTTATGCCGGGTCTGGTTGTCGGCCGAACGGGTTAGACGGCGTGGAGGCCTTCGGCGGCGAAGACCTCCCTGGCCCCGGCGATCTGCTGCGGGGTCGGGGAGGGGGTGTCCCGGAGGGTGAAGTCCATGCCGAGGGCGTCCCACTTCGACTCGCCCAGCTTGTGGAAGGGGAGCACGTCGACGCGGGAGACGTTGCCGAGGGAGCTGGCGAAGCGGGCCACGCCCTCGATGTTCTCGCGGGCGTCCGTCAGCCCGGGGACCAGGACGAAGCGCAGGTGGACCTCCTTGCCGAGGCAGGCGAGGCGGCGGGCGAAGTCCAGGGTGGGCTGGAGGGCGCGTCCGGTGACCCTGCGGTAGGTCTCGGGCTCCCAGGACTTGATGTCGAGGAGGACGAGGTCCACGTCGCGCAGCAGGGCGTCGGTGGCGCGGGCCCCGAGGAAGCCGGAGGTGTCGAGGGCGGTGTGCAGGCCGAGCTCGTGCTTCATGCGGTGCAGGAGTTCGCCCGCGAAGACCGGCTGGAGCAGCGGTTCCCCGCCGGAGACGGTGGCGCCGCCGCCCGAGGCGGCGATGAAGCGGGTGTACTTGCGGGCCTCGGCGATGACGTCGTCGGCGGAGGTGCGCTTGCCGTTGCGCATCCGCATGGTGTCGGGGTTGTGGCAGTACAGGCAGGTCAGGGGGCAGCCGGAGAGGAAGGTGACGAAGCGGGTGCCGGGGCCGTCCACACCGGTGGACAGGTCCCAGGAGTGCACCGAGCCCTCGCTCGGCCGGTGGGTGGCCGCGGCCGCGGGGGTGGCGCAGGCGCTGGGGCCGGCGGGGGCGGCGGAAGCGGCAGCGGCGGCGGGTCCGACGGGGATGCTCGGGCCGAGGAGGACGGTCATGGCAGGTTCCTCTCGAGGGGGCGGGCGGATGGGCGGGTGGTGCGGTGCGGCGCGGTCCGGGGCCGGGGTGAGGGTCCGGCCCCGGGCCGCGCGGCCGGTGGGGCTCCCGGAGGGGTCAGAGGGAGCCGTGGAAGGTGCGGTTCAGGACGTCGAGCTGCTGGTCGCGGGTCAGCCGGACGAAGTTCACCGCGTAGCCGCTGACGCGGATGGTGAGCTGCGGGTAGTTCTCCGGGTGCTCCATGGCGTCCTTGAGCGTCTCCCGGTTGAGGACGTTGACGTTCATGTGGAAGCCGTCGCTGGCCATGTAGCCGTCGAGGACCCCGGCCAGGTTCCTGATCCGCTCCTCGGGGGTGCGGCCCAGGCCGTCGGGGGTGACGGTGTTGGTCAGCGAGATCCCGTCCTCGGCGTCCCGGTAGGGCAGCTTGGCCACGGACAGGGCCGAGGTGACGTAGCCGTGGGTGTCGCGGCCGTTCATCGGGTTGGCGCCCGGGGAGAAGGGCTCGCCGGCGCGGCGGCCGTCGGGGGTGTTGCCGGTCTTCTTTCCGTAGACCACGTTGGAGGTGATGGTCAGCACGGACTGGGTGTGCTCGGCGTTGCGGTAGGTGGGGTGCTTGCGCACCTTCTTCATGAACTCCTCGACCAGCCAGACGGCCATGTCGTCGACCCGGTCGTCGTTGTTGCCGAAGGCCGGGTACTCGCCCTCGACGGTGTAGTCGGTGGCCAGGCCGGTCTCGTCGCGGTGGGCGGTGACCCTGGCGTACTTGATGGCGGACAGGGAGTCGGCGGCCACCGAGAGGCCGGCGATGCCGCAGGCCATGGTGCGGTGGACGTCGCGGTCGTGGAGGGCCATCTCGATGCGCTCGTAGGCGTACCGGTCGTGCATGTAGTGGATGACGTTCAGGGCGTGGACGTAGGTGCTCGCGAGCCACTCCATCTGCGCGTCGAACTTCTCCATCATCTGCGCGTAGTCGAGGACCTCGCTGGTGAGGGCGCCGGTGGCGGGGCCGACCTGGGCGCCGGACTTCTCGTCCCGGCCGCCGTTGATCGCGTACAGGAGGGTCTTGGCGAGGTTGACGCGGGCGCCGAAGAACTGCATCTGCTTGCCGACGGGCATCGCGGAGACACAGCAGGCGATGGCGGTGTCGTCGCCGAAGCGCGGGCGCATCAGCTCGTCGGACTCGTACTGCACCGAGGAGGTGTCGATGGAGACCCTGGCGCAGAACTCCTTGAAGCCCTGGGGCAGCTGCGGGGACCAGAAGACCGTCATGTTCGGCTCGGGGGCCGGGCCGAGGTTGTAGAGGGTCTGGAGGTAGCGGAAGGAGGTCCTGGTGACCAGCGGGCGGCCGTCCTCGCCCATGCCGGCGATGGACTCGGTCACCCAGGTCGGGTCGCCGGAGAACAGCTCGTCGTACTCGGGGGTGCGCAGGAAGCGCACGATCCGGAGCTTGATGATGAAGTCGTCGACGAGCTCCTGGGCCTGCTCCTCGGTGAGGAGCCCGGACTCGATGTCGCGCTGGAGGTAGACGTCGATGAAGGTGGAGGTGCGGCCCAGCGACATCGCGGCGCCGTTCTGCTCCTTCACGGCGGCGAGGTAGGCGAAGTAGAGCCACTGGATGGCCTCGCGGCCGGTGCCGGCGGGGGCCGAGATGTCGTACCCGTACGTCGCCGCCATGGCCTTCAGCTCGCCGAGGGCGCGCATCTGCTCCGAGAGCTCCTCGCGCAGCCGGATGGTCTCCTCCAGCGGCCGGTGGCCGGCGGGCAGGGTGTCGAGCTCGGCCTTCTCCTCCTTCTTGACCTGGATGAGGCGGTCGACGCCGTACAGGGCCACGCGGCGGTAGTCGCCGATGATGCGGCCGCGGCCGTAGGCGTCCGGGAGTCCGGTGACGATGCCGGCCTTGCGGGCGGCGCGGATCTCGGGGGTGTAGGCGTCGAAGACCCCGGCGTTGTGGGTCTTGCGGTACTCCGTGAAGACCTTCTCCAGCTCCTCGGAGACCGGGTAGCCGTAGGTCTCCAGGGCGCCGGCCACCATGCGCCAGCCGCCGTACGGCATGATCGCGCGCTTGAGCGGGGCGTCGGTCTGGAGGCCGACGATGAGGTCCTTGGCGCGGTCGATGTAGCCGGGGGCGTGCGCGGTGATGGTGGAGGGGATGTCGTACGCGATGTCGTAGACGCCCTTCTCGCGCTCCTCCGGGAACTTGTCGGTGATCGCCTTCCAGACGGCCGTGGTGCGCTCAGTGGGCCCGGCGAGGAAGGAGTCGTCGCCCTCGTACGGCGTGTAGTTCTGCTGGATGAAGTCGCGGACGTCGATGGCGTCGCGCCACAGGCCGCCCTTGAAGCCCTTCCAGACCCCGTCGTTGACCGTTGCTTCCGCAGGAGTGGCAGTCATGGCCCGCACCTTCCGAGTCGCTTCGTCGCTTGCCTCCATTCCACTCCTTTTGATCGATCATTTGTGTCCGCGTTGGTCCCCTCCTGGCACCCGAAGGTCCCGGCCCCCATCCGGGCCCACACCCCCGCACCGCATCTGACCTGCGATTTCAAGGAGGACCAAGGTCCACTGTGCGCTTGTGAAAGCATTCACAAGAATCTCGTCGGGGCGGTACGGCAGCGGGCCGGGTCCGCCGCAGCAGACCCGGCCCGCAGGCCCGCACCGGACTCCCTAGCTGGGCGCCTCGGCGCCCTTGCGGGCGTAGAACCACCAGGCCACGACCACGCAGCTGGCGTAGAAGCCCACGAAGCCCCACATCGCGCTGGTCACCGCGAAGTTGGCGAACATCGCCGGGATGAAGAAGAACCCGTACGCGGCGATGGCGGCCGTGAAGCCGGTGACCGCGCCCGACTCGATCTCCGCCTGCTTCAGGGCGGCGGCGTACTCGGGGGTGCCCTCCGCCAGCCCCTTCAGGTGCTGGTTGCGGAAGATCACCGGGATCTGCCGGAAGGTGGAGCCGTTGCCGATGCCGGAGAAGAAGAACGCCGACAGGAAGCAGAAGAAGAACCCGTAGAAGCTGCCCGGGGAGGAGCCGGAGGGCAGGAAGGTGATCACGCCGATGATCGAGCCGGCCATGCCGACGAAGGACAGGATCGTCACCCGCGCGCCGCCCAGCTTGTCCGCGATCCAGCCGCCCGCCCAGCGCGCCAGGGCGCCCAGCGCCGGGCCCATCCAGGCGTAGGTGGCCACGGAGTAGTCCGGGAAGGTGGTCTTGATCAGCAGCGGCAGGGCGGCGGCGAAGCCGATGAAGGAGCCGAAGGTGCCCACGTACAGCCAGGTCATCAGCCAGTTGTGCTTGCGCTTGAAGATGATCTTCTGCTGGCTGAAGGGGGTCGAGGCCACCTTGAGGTCGTTCTGCCCGAACCAGGACACGAGCGCGAGGACCACCAGGACCGGGACCCAGACGAAGGCCGCGTTCTGCAGGTAGATCTCCGACCCGTCGGCCTTCTTCTGGCCGGCGCCGATCGCCAGGACGGAGGTGGTGATCAGGATCGGGGTGAGCAGCTGCACCACGGAGACGCCGAGGTTGCCCAGGCCGCCGTTGATGCCCGTGGCGTTGCCCTTCTCCTGCTTGGGGTAGAAGAAGCCGATGTTGGCCAGCGAGGAGGAGAAGTTCGCGCCGCCGATGCCGCAGAGGGCGGCGATGCCGATCATCACGGCGTACGGGGTCTCGGGGTTCTGCACCGCGAAGCCCAGCCACAGCAGCGGGACGATCAGCACGACCGTGGACAGGGCCGTGAACCGGCGCTGGCCGATCCTCGGGCCGAGGAAGGTGTAGAAGATCCGCGCGGTGCCGCCGGTCAGTCCGGGCACGGCGGTGAGCCAGAACAGCTGGGACTGGCTGAAGCCGAAGCCGACGTCCTTCAGGTTCGTCGCCGTGATGCTCCAGACCTGCCAGACCACGAAGGCCACCAGCAGGGCGGGCACCGCGATCCACAGGTTGCGGGTGGCGACCCGCTTGCCGGTGGACCGCCAGAACGACGGATCCTCCGGGGTCCAGTCGGTGATGGTGCGCCCCGGACGGTACTGCTCCGGGTCGGGGGCGGTGAGCGGTCGTACCGCTTCCTGCGTGGCGGAACTCATGGGGCGTCCTGACACGTTGAGAGGGCTGAGACGGGTCCTTGCCTATCCAGGTTCCGCCCGCGCGGGGCCCCCGCGTCAGGGGCGAACGTCGCGTGGGCGACGGGACAAGGTCCCGCCGCCCACACTCCGTTGGACCACACGCGCAGGCCCACACGCGCAGGCCCGCCCGCCGGGCGTCCGCCGGGCGTGCGGGGCCGGCCCGCTCAGCCGAGTTCGACCACCGGGAGCGCCACCTGCGGATCGTCCAGGCAGACCCCGGTGCGCAGGTCGAAGACCTGCTTGTGCATCGGCGAGGCCACGACCGGCACCCCGTCGCGCGTGCCCATGATCCCGTGGGCGATCACCGCGGCCCCCGAGTACGGGTCCCGGTTCCCGACGGCGTACACGGCGCCCGCGCGGTCCTTGAACAGGGCGGCCTCGGTGCCGTCCGCGAGGACGGCCCGCCGCCCGCGGCCCGGCTCCAGCACCCCCGCCCCGAAGTCCGCACCGGGACCGTCGCCCGCGCCCGCACCGCGGCCCGCCGTCCCGCCCAGGGGCCCGAAGCGCTCCAGCGCCGCCGGATCCTCCAGCACGGCCTGCCACTCGTCCTCGTACGCGGCCACGTGCCGCTCCATCTGCGCCTCCAGTTCGGCGCAGATCCCCAGCGAGTCCTCGACCAGCACCTCGCGCAGGTGCCGGACGCCCTCCCCGGAGCCGCCGAGGCGCTCCAGCCAGGCCGCCGTGCGCTCCAGCCGTTCGCCGGTGCGCACGTAGTACATGAGGAACCGGTCGACCAGTGCGAACAGCTCCCCCGCCGACAGGTCGGAGGCCAGCAGGTCGGCGTGGCGCGGCACCGCGCCGCCGTTGCCGCCCACGTACAGGTTCCAGCCCTTGGCGGTGGCGATGACCCCGATGTCCTTGCCGCGGGCCTCGGCGCACTCGCGCAGGCAGCCCGAGACCCCGCCCTTGAACTTGTGCGGGGTGCGCAGCCCCCGGTAGCGCAGCTCCAGGTCGACGGCGAGCTGGATCGAATCGCCCTGCCCGAAGCGGCAGAAGCGGGCACCGACGCAGGACTTCACCGCGCGCAGGGACTTCCCGTACGCCTGCCCCGACTCGAAGCCCGCGCCGCCGAGCCGCCGCCAGATGTCCGGCAGCTGTTCGGCCCTCGCGCCGAACAGGCCGATCCGCTGGGCGCCGGTGATCTTCGTGTAGAGCCCGTAGTCCCGGGCGACCTCGCCGAGGGCGACGATCTGCTCGGGGCTGATCTCGCCGCCCGCGACCCTCGGGACCACCGAATAGGTGCCGTCCTTCTGGAGGTTGGCGAGGAAGAGGTCGTTGGAGTCCTGGAGGGAGGCCTGTTCGCCCTCCAGGATGTGCCGCAGGCCGAGTTCGGGCGCGAGGGTGCCGAGGACGTTCGCGACCACCGGCTTGCAGACCTCGCAGCCCTCTCCGCCGCTGCCGTGGGCCGCCAGCAGCTCGCTGAAGGAGCGGATCCGCTCCCTGCGGACCGTCTCGTAGATCTCGGAGCGGGTCAGCGCGAAGTGCTCGCACAGCCCCCGCTGCTTCTCGACCCCGGCGGCGGCGAGTTCGGCGTCGAGGACGGCCTGGAGGGTGCCGAGACAGCCGCCGCAGCCGGTCCCGGCCTTGGTGCACTTCTTGATCCCGCCGAGGTCGGTCAGGGAGTGCTCGGCGACCGCCGTGCGGACCTGCGCCTTGGTGACGTTGTGGCAGCTGCACACCACGGCCTCGTCGGGCAGCGATTCGGCGCCGGGCAGCGACTGCGCGGTGCCGGAGGCGGGCAGCAGGAAGGCCTCGGGCGGGGCGGGGAGCTGCCGGCCCGCGTGCGGTTTGAGGGAGCCGTAGGCCCCGGCGTCGCCGACGAGGATGCCGCCGAGGAGGGAGCCGTCGGGGCCCAGCAGCAGCTTCTTGTACACGCCCTCGCGGGTGTCGGAGAAGACCACGGACACCGCGCCGTCGCGGCCCTCGGGGGCGAAGGGGTCGCCGAAGGAGGCCACGTCGGCGCCCATCAGCTTGAGCTTGGTGGAGGTGTCGGCCCCGGTGAAGACGGTCCGGCCGTCGCCCGCGAGGGCGTCCGCGACGGTCTCGGCCATCTGGTAGCCGGGGGCGACCAGCCCGTACACCCGCCCGTCGGCGGTCTGCGCGCACTCCCCGACGGCGTAGACGTACGGGTCGCTGGTGCGGCAGTGCGCGTCCACGACCACGCCGCCGCGGTCCCCCACGGCGAGCCCGCACTCCCGGGCCAGCCGGTCGCGCGGCCGCACTCCGGCCGAGAAGACGACCAGGTCGGCGCTGATCTCCTCGCCGCTGGTCAGCCGCAGGGCGCGGGTGCGGCCCGCGGCGTCGGTGCGGACCCCGCCGGCGCCGACCCCGGTGTGCACGGCCACGCCCATGGACTCGATGGTGGCGCGCAGCGCGGCGGCCCCGCCGTCGTCGACCTGGAGCGGCATCAGGCGGGGCGCGAACTCGACCACGTGCGTGGTCAGTCCGAGGGTCCGCAGGGCGCCCGCGGCCTCCAGCCCGAGCAGTCCGCCGCCGATCACGACGCCGGTGCGGGAGTGGGCGGCGTAGGCGGTGAGGGCCTCGACGTCGTCGAGGGTGCGGTACGTGAAGCAGCCCTCGGCGTCGGCGCCCTCGATCGGGGGCACGAAGGGGTACGAGCCGGTGGCCAGCACGAGCGCGTCGTAGCGGACCGCGGCGCCGGAGGCGGTGGTGACCGTGCGGGCCGCGGTGTCGATCTGCGCGGCCGGGTCGCCGAGTCGCAGGTCGATGCCGTGGTCCTCGATGAACCCGGGCTCCCCGAGGGAGAGTTCGGCCGCCCCGGTGCCGGTGAAGGCGGCGGACAGGTGCACCCGGTCGTAGGCGGGGCGACGCTCCTCGGCGAGGACGACGGCCCGCCAGCCGGCGCCGTCCGGCGCGCCGGGGGCGGCGAGCGCGCCCCGCTCCGCGAGCGCCTCCAGCAGGCGGTGCCCCACCATGCCGTGGCCGATGACTACCAGCGTCTGCGCCATGGGTCTCTCCGTTGCCCTCGCGTGCCTGTGCTTTCGACCGTAGGTCGGCCGCCGGGGCCCGGACCGCCGAAAAGGACCCCGGCGGGCGGGACCCGGGACCCCCTTCCGCCCGGGACCTGCGACCCGCCCGCCGGGCCTTTGGACGCCCCCGCGCGGACGCCGGCGGGGCCTAGCGTGGGCAGGGGCGCCCGGACCGCCCGCCGCCCCCGCAGCCGGACCGGATCCGCACCGCCCGCGCGGGGCCGGGGCGGACCGCACCCGCGCCCCGGACGCCCGTACGGACACCCGGACCGGACCGGGCGGGCCCGACCCGCCCCGCCCGGCCGGCCCGGAACGGAACGGACTGGCCCCGACCGGACCGGACCGGAACCGGATCAGCCCGCCCCGCCGAGGAGGAAGGCACCCCCATGCTCGTACTCGCCGTGCACGGCAGCGCGGTCCCCGCGGCCGCCGCCACCATCGGCCGCCTCGCGGACTCCGTCGCCTCCCTGCACGGGGTGCGCCCCCTGGTCGGCCACCTCGACCTCCAGCGGCCCTCCCTCGCCGAGGCGGTCCGCGCACACCCCGGGGCGGTGGTGGTCCCCCTGCTGCTCGGCGACGGCTACCACCGCCGGGTGGACATCCCGGCAGTCCTCGCGGGCACCGGCTGCGTCCTGGCCGAGGGCCTCGGCGGGGAGCCCGACATCGGGCTCGCGCTGTACGGGCGGCTGCGCGAGGCCGAGCTGCGGATCTGCCCGCACGCCCGGGCGGACGCCGTGGTCGTGGCGGGCGCGGGCTCCTCCCGCCCGGGCGGGAACGCCGGTACGGAGACGGCCGCGGCCCAGCTGTCCCTGCTCCTGAACTCCCCGGCCCCCGGGGAGCGGGCCCCCACGAGCCGCACAGCCCCCGTTCCCCCCGCCACCCCCGCCATCCCGGTAGTCCCCGCCATCCCCGTAGTCCCCGCCTACCTGACCTCCGCCACCCCCACCGTCCCCGAGTCCCTGGACCGCCTGCGGGCGGCCGGGTACCGCCGGATCGCGGTCGCCGCGCACCTGCTGGCCCCCGGCCGGTTCACCCGCACCCTGGCCGCCTCCGGCGCCTGGGCGGTCACCGAGCCGCTCGCGGACCACCCCCGGGTGGCCCGCCTGGTGGCGCGGCGGGCAGCCGCGGCCGCCCCGGCCGCCCGTACCGCGTCAGCCGCCTGACCGCTCCCGGTCCCGGCGGGCGGGCGCCTGCGGTCCCGCCCGCCCGATCCGCCCGACCCGCCCGATCCGCCCGCCCGATCCGACCTGCCGACCCCGCCCGGCCCCGCCAGAGCGGCTCCCCCGCCCCCGCGCAGCCGCCCGGGGCATGGCGCCCGCCCGGACCGCGCGCCGGTACGGGCGGGCGCGCGTACCCGTGCTGTCCTGGGCCGATGGCGTACCTCCCGATGACCGCTCGCAGCCGCGCCGAGGAGCACCGCGCGGCCACCCCGCTGGAGCTGTTCTTCGACCTCTGTTTCGTGGTCGCGGTGGCCCAGGCGGGCCGGCAGCTGGTGCACGCGCTGGCGGAGAACCACCCCGGCACCGGCATCACCGGCTACCTGTTCGTCTTCTTCGGCGTGTGGTGGGCCTGGATGAACTTCACCTGGTTCGCCTCCGCCTACGACGTGGACGACGTCCCGTACCGCATCGCGACCCTGGTGCAGATCTCCGGCGTGCTCGTGTACTCCGCGGGGATCCCCCGGGCGTTCAACGACAACGACTGGACCGTGGCCGTCATCGGCTACCTGGTCATGCGCGTGGCCCTGACGGCCCAGTGGCTGCGGGCCGCCGCCGCGGAGGGCCCCGGCACGGCCCGGCAGTGCGCGCTGCGGTACGCCCTCGGACTGGTGGTCTGCCAGGCGGGCTGGATCGGCCTCCTGTGGGCACCGGAGGGGGCGCGGCGCTGGCTGTTCCTGGTGCTGGTCGTGGCGGAGCTGCTCGTTCCGGTGTTCGCGGAGCGCAGCCACCAGACCCCCTGGCACCCGCACCACATCGCGGAGCGGTACGGGCTGTTCACGATCATCGTGCTCGGCGAGACCATCGCGGCGGCGACGGTGGCCGTGCAGTCGGCGCTGGACGAGCACGAGGCGCTGGACCTGCTGCTGCCGATCGCGGCGGGCGGGCTGCTGCTGGTGTTCGCGGCCTGGTGGATCTACTTCGCCGTACCCGTGCACGAGCGGCTGGGCTCCAACCGGGAGGCCATCCCCTGGGGCTACGGGCACTTCGTGATCTTCGGGTCGGCGGCGGCGATCGGGGCGGGCATCGAGGTGGCCGTCGAGCACGCGGTGGGCAAGGCGCACGTCTCCACGGTCGCGGCGAACGCGGCGGTGACCGTGCCGGCGGCGGTGTTCCTGATCGCCGTCTGGCTGCTGCACTCCCGGCACTTCAAGAGCGGACCGGCGCAGCAGGCGCTGCTGCCCCTGACCGCGGCGGCGGTCCTGGCGTGCACGTACACCGGCTCGTACGGGGTGCTGTGGGTCGGGCTGGTCGCGGCCCTCGCGGTGGGGGTCGGGGTCGCCCTCGCCCACGGGAACGTCCGCGTCCCCTCCTGACCGCCGCGCCCGGCACCGTACGTCACCTCCCGCGCACCCGCGGCGTTCTAGCGGCAGGACGCGCGACGGCACACGCGCGGCAGGACGCGCGACAGGAAAGAGGTACGGCCATGAGGATCCCGGCACAGGGCGCGGGCGAGCCGGCGGGACCGGCGGGAGTCGGGCAGCCGGCGGGCGCGCCGACGGCGCCCGGCCTGGCGGACCCGGCGTTCTGGCAGCTGCCCCCGGCCGACCGGCTGGCGCACTTCGCCGCCCTGCGCGCCCTGGACTCCCCCGTGTACGTGCCCGAGGGCCGCGGCCGGGGGCACTGGGCGCTGGTCCGGCACGCCGACGTGCAGGAGGCGAGCCGGCTGCCGAAGGTGTTCGCCAGCGCCCCGGGGGTGACGACCCCGGAGCCGGCCCGCTGGGTGCGCGCGCTGTTCGGGGACTCGATGGTGAACCTGGACGGGCCCGACCACGCCCGGCTGCGCAAGGTCGTACAGCGGGCCTTCACCCCGCGGCTGCTCGCGCAGGCGGAGCGGGACATCGACGCGGTGGCCGCGCGGATCGTGGACGACATGCTGGCGCAGCGGCCGCAGGAGTTCGTCACCGCGGTGTCCTCGCGGCTGCCCCTGGAGGTGATCTGCAACATGATGGGGATCCCGGAGCGCTACCGTCCGGAGATCGCCGACCGGGTCAACCACGCCTCCGAGAACATCGGGGTCGAGCGGGGCCTCGCCGACCGGCTGCGGATGCCCGGCCGGGGGCTGCGCGCGCTGGCCCGGATGCAGCGGATGGTGGCGGGGATCGGGCGGGAGCGGCGGCGCGATCCGCAGGACGACCTGATCTCCGCGCTGGTGACCGCGAACGTGGACGGACAGGCCCTGGGCGCGCGCCAGTTGGGGGCGTTCTTCTCGCTGCTGATGGTGGCGGGGGTGGAGACCACCCGCAACGCCATCACCCACGGGCTGGCCCTGCTCACCGATCATCCGGACCAACGGGAGCTGCTGGTCTCAGACTTCGGGGCGTACGCGGACGGGGCGGTGGACGAGATCGTCCGGCACTCCACGCCGATCATCCAGTTCCGCCGGACGGTGGCGGCCGAACACACCCTGGGAGGGCGGACTTTCCTGCCGGGCGAGAAGGTGGTGCTGTACTACGCCTCCGCGAACCGCGACGAGGCGGTCTTCGGGCCCGATCCCGACGCCTTCGACATCACCCGCAGCCCCAATCCCCACCTCGGGTTCGGGGGCGGCGGACCGCACTTCTGCCTGGGGGCCCATCTGGCCCGGCAGGAGATGAAGGCCCTGTTCCGGGAGCTGCTGACCCGCCCGCGGGACCTGCGCGCGGTGGGCCTGCCCGATCTCGCCGGGTCGAACTTCGACAACCGCGTCCGGTCGCTGAAGTTCACGTTCACGCCGTAGTCCGTGCCGCGCGGTGGACCGGCCGCCGCCGGGCGGGCTGGGGGCCCGGCGGCGGCCGGCGGCCGCGGCGGCGCAGGGTCACTTGCGCAGCTTGGTCACCGGAAGCACGATGTGCGCGCTGCTGGTCAGGTTGGCCTCGTTGCCCGCGAAGGCCTGGAGCATGTCGGCGGTGACGGGGCGCCCGGGCTGGGCCTCGGGCCAGGGGCGGGTGGCGAAGAGGAAGTACACCTGCCCGGACTCGTCGGCCGCGGCGATCCACTCCGGCGGGGCGCTGCACTTGGCGTTGAGTCCGGGCATGGTCAGGGCGGCCTGCTCGGCCTCGACCAGCACGGTGATCGGGAAGCCGGGGCGGCTGGTGCCGTCCAGGACCTCGGTGCCGATGGGCAGTCCGATCTCCCCGAGCAGCTCGCGGGCGGCCTCCTCGGCGGCGGCGGGGCCGCCCTCGCCGTCGCCGAGCGAATAGGCCAGCAGGTACGGGACGTCGTGGCCCTCTTCGGGGTCGCCGATCCACGCGAGGACGGAAAGGGTGCCCAGCCGGGCGGCGCGCGTGGTCGCGGATTCGGTGTGAGTCGAAGTCATGCGCCGCACCCTAGTGGTCTTTTCCCCGCGCCTTTCGCGGCCGTTCACCTGGTCGGGCTAGATACCCCTAGATATGCCAGAACCCTTCCCCGGAATTCGGCTGCATGTTCGCGTCCCGGTACTGGAGCTGAACAATGCGCACGTTCTCCGGAATATCGAACACCACCCATCCCTCGACCCGCTCCCCGACCTCCAGGGATTCAAAGGAGAGCGGCTCGCCGGTGGTGAGCCGGCCCGCCTTGACGGCGGGGTGGCGGCGCCCCTCGCCGTCGATCGCCCACATCTTCCCGAGCTCCCCGTACGAGGCCCCGCCCACGTTGACGAAGGCCATGTCCGCGCCGACCCAGCGCCTGCCCTCGGCCGGCGCGCGCCCCTTCTCGGCGCTCACGGCGGGGTCCACGTACGCGTCGAGCACCGCCTGCAGGTGCCGTCCGACCCCGCGTCCGTGCAGGTTGACGGCCTCTCCGAGGCGGGCGGGGCGCCGGTCCCCCTGCCCCGCGCCCCCCGCGCCCCGCCCTTCGGCCTTCCCCGCGTCCCTCCCCCCGGCGGCCGGGGCCGCGGGGGCGTGGGCGGGGGAGGCGGCCGGGTCGGAGAGCTCGGCGCGGGGGGCGCTCTGGCAGCCCGCCGTACCGAGCAGGAGCAGGGGCAGGAAGGCCAGGGTGAGGGGGGCGGCTTGCCGCATGAGGGGGCGCGTGGGGGGTCGCATGGGGGTCCCTTCGGGGCTGGGTGCGGCCATCCTCACGCGGCCGCACGGGCAAATGCCCATAACGACACGGGCGACTGCGGTGAGTTCCGGGCACGCGATCAGCACAATTCGGTTCGACGGCTCCCGCCGCCGCCCCCACGATCCCGGAGGAAAAGCATGCGCATTCCCGCAGTCGCCGCCGCCTGCCTGGCCCTGACGGCCCTTTTCGCCACGCCCGCCGCCGCCCAGGGCTTCGACGGTGACATCTCCGTACGAGACGAGGCGCATATCGCGCCCGACGGGACCCTCACCCTTTCCGGCGGCTACCGCTGCGAGGGTGTGTCACCCACAGGGAGGGTCTTCGTGGCCAGCAGCCTGGTCCAGGACGTGCACGGCAGCGAGCGCCGGATCGGCTTCAACGGCACGGAGGCGGTCTGTGACGGCCGCTGGCACGAGTGGCGCAGCAGCGGCCCCGTGGACGGGCTGGTGCGGATGGGCTTCCACGACGGCCCGGCGCGGGTGGACGCCCGGCTGATGACCCTGGGCTCCGAGGGCGGTCTGCCGGCCCCGCGGGTCCTCAGCGGGCACGAGCACCCGGTGGTGCTCCACGACCACCGCAGCTGACGGGACCGGCCTCACCCGGCTCCCCCCGCCGCGCGCTGACGGCCACGCCGACTGCCGTCAGCGGCACTCGGGGGCGATCCCGGACACCGACAGGTAGGCCACCGAGCGGCAGCCGGGCCCTTCCGGGGCCCGGTCCGCCGCGTACGCGGCGAGGGCGGGGATCCCCGCCGCGACGAGCAGCAGCAGTGCCAGCAGTCCCTTGACCGGGACACCGGCGGTACGGGCTCCCGGGCCGGGCTCCGCCGGTGTGCCCGGCGACCCCGCCCTCCCCGGCGCCCCCGGTGCGCTCCGCCCGGCCGGGCGGCTCACGGCGTGTTCCGTTCCATGGGCCGATCATCACCCCGCGGACGGGGGTCCACAACCGGGAGTAGCCGTACGGGCACCCTCCGCTCCCGCGGTCCCGCTCAGCCCTCCCCCGGCGCCTCGAACTCGCACCACACGGCCTTCCCGTCGCCCCGGGACTCCACCCCCCAGTGCGCGGCCAGCGCGTCCACCAGCAGCAGCCCGCGCCCGGTGGTGGCCGCCTCGCCGGGGGTGCGGCGGCGCGGCCAGACGCTGGAGCGGTCCTTGACCCAGAGCCGGATCCGGCGGACCGGCTCGGGCAGCACCTCCATGGTGAGCACGGCCCCGCCTTCGGTGTGCAGGAGGGCGTTGACGAGCAGTTCGCCTGCGGCCAGCTCCACGTCGTCGGCCAGTCCCGGCATCCCCCAGTCGCGCAGGGCCTGCCGCAGGGCGTAGCGGGCCTCGGAGAGGCCCTCGGGGTCGGCCTGGTGGACGTACTGGTGGATGCGCGGGGCCCGGTGGGTGCCGGGGTCGGGGGCGCGGCGCAGGACGAGCAGGGCCACGTCGTCCCCGGAGCCCCAGCGCTCCCAGAGCCGGTCGGAGAGGTGGTCGGCGAGGGCCCCGGCCTGCTGGGGGCCGCTGCGGACGGCCTGGGCCAGGGCGTCCATGCCGGCGGTGATGGCCGTGCCGGGCTCCTCGACGAGGCCGTCGGTGCACAGCACGAGGGTCTCGCCGGGCACGAGGTCGAGGCGGGTCTCGGGGAACTCCTCCTGTTCGAAGACGGAGGCGAGGCCGAGCGGTAGCCCGCCGCGCAGGTTGGGCCAGCCGGTACGGCCGTCCGTGTGGCGGATCAGCGGCCCCAGGTGCCCCGCGCGCACCGCCCGTACCCCGCCGGTCTCCAGGTCGACCTGGGCGTACGTGCAGGTGGCGAAGCGCTCGGTGTCCAGTTCGGCGAGGAAGCGGGAGGCGCGGGCGAGCACGGTGGAAGGCGGGTGCCCCTCCCCCGCGTACGCGCGCAGGGCGATCCGCAGCTGGCCCATGATGGCGGCGGCGTGGGTGTCGTGGCCCTGGACGTCGCCGACGACGATGCCGACCCGGTCGCGGGGCAGGGCGATCACGTCGTACCAGTCCCCGCCGACCTCCCGGCCGCTCCAGGCCGAGTGGTAGCGCACGGCGATCTCGCCGCCGGTGATCTCGGGGATGCGGCGCGGCAGCATGGCGGCCTGGAGGCCGGTGGCGAACTCCCGCTCCTGGTCGAAGAGCAGGGCCCGCTGGAGGGACTGGGCGACGATGCCGGCGAGGCCGAGGCACAGGTTGCGCTCCTCGGGGCTGAACTCGGTGCGCCGCCGGTAGAAGAGCACGAGTCCGCCGATGGCCTTGGCCTGGGCGATCAGCGGCAGGTAGGCGGCCGCGTCGTACTCGATGCGCTCCAGGTACGGCCCGATCAGCGGGAACTCCTCGCCGAGGGCGCCGAGCGAGGTGGCGAAACGTGCCTGCCGGGTGAGCACCGCCTGCGAGAGCGGCAGCTGGCCGTCCAGCCGGGTGAACCTGCGCTCGCTGAGGATCTCCAGGGACTCCCCGCTCAGCGCGATGATCTTGATGGCGCCGTTCTCGACCAGCCCCAGCGCCAGCCCGTCCGCGCCGAGCCGCTCCAGGGCCCCCGCGCCGGTCAGCGTGGCCGTCACGTCGTCCACGGTGACCGCCCGCGACAGGGCCTCGGTGGTGCGCTGCACGATCGTGGTCTGCTTGGCGCGGGCCGCCTCCAGCTTCCGCAGCAGCGTGGAGTGGGCCAGCTCGGCGGTGGCGTCGCGGACGATGCCCACGATCCGGCGGGCCGAGCCGTCGGACTCCCGCAGGATCCGGCCCTGCGTGTGCGTCCACTGCTCCTCGCCGTCGCGGCGCTGCACCGTGAAGTACGAGCCGTACGAGGACTCGCCCGCGGCCAGCGCCGCCTCGACGGCCGCGGAGAGCCGGGCCCCGTCGTCCTCGGGCACGCGCAGGCCCAGGCCCTCCGGGGTCCCGTCGAACTCCCCCGGCGCCAGGTCGAAGACGGACATGCCGCCCGCGTCGAGATCGAGCGTGCCGCGGTCCAGGTCCCAGACGAAACTGCCCATCCGGTTCAGGGCCAGCCGCTCGCCCGGCCCGATCCCGGGCTCCGCCTCGCTCATGGACCACCTCCCGGTACTGGTGTCAGGGGCCGGGCCAGCACGGCTGCGAGATCAGCCGCTCCCACTCCTCGTCAGGATGCCCGGGAAGGGTCCGCCCGGCCTCCCGCCAGCGCTTGAGGAGGGAGGAGTAGATCTCCGACTGGTCGTACTGCTCCGTACGGGGCCGGGCCGGGGGCTGCTCCCCGCGGCTCGCGGGAATGCGCACCCAACCCCGGCCCTGTGCCCGCTCCGGGCGCATCGCGAACCCCTCTCACCGCATGGACGACTTCGGGTACCCGGTGCCGAGCCCCGCCCGGCCGGCGCTGCCGCCGGCGCCGGAGGAGCCCGGGCGCCGCCCGCCGGCACCCAGGCGCCGGCGGACTCCTGCCACCAGTCTCCCCGCCGCGAAGCCCGCGCCGTGTACAAATCGCATGGAAGGGCCGAATGAGGGAGCGGTCAGCAGCCCCGCGAAGAACAGCCCGGGGTACGAGGACTCGAATCCGGCGCTCAGCTCCGGCGAGCCGCCGCCCCCGACCCGCCGCAGCCCCGCCCGCAGCCCCGCGTCCAGCAGCTCCAGCCGGTCCAGGTCCGGTACGAACCCGGTGGCCGCGATCACGTGCCCGGTGTCCACCACCACGTTCTCGCCCGCCTCCGTGGTGAGCCCCAGCCGGGTCCGCGACCCGGCCGCGATGGCCCGCTGGAGCCGGTGCCCCAGCAGGACGGGCACCCTGCCCTCGAAGCGCTCCCGCAGCCACCAGGCCCCCGCCGGGCCCAGTGCGGTGGCCGCGATCCGCTCCCGGGTCGCGGCCGGCAGCCGCCGCACCGCCCAGGGCAGCTCGGACCAGACCCAGCTGCGCCAGCCGGTGCCCAGCCCCGAGTGCGGGTTGCGCAGTGCGGTGAGGGCGGGCCGCTCCAGCGGGTGCGGCAGGGTGTTCCAGTGCAGCCGTCCCGCGCGGGCCACCAGCCGGGGCCGGGCGCCCAGCTCGGCCAGCAGGGTGGCGGTCTCCAGGGCGGCCTGCCCGGCGCCGATCACGGTGACGTCCTGGTCGCGGAAGCGGCCCAGGTCGCGGTGGCCGCTGCTGTGCGAGACGTGCGCCGCAGGCAGTCCCCGCAGGGCCCGCGGGTAGTGCACGAAGGGCATCACCCCGACCGCGAGGGCCACGGCCCGGGACACCAGCACGACCCCCTCCGCGGTGGTGGTGCGGAAGCCGTCCCCCTCCGGGCTCACCCCGGTGACGGTCAGCTCCTCCACGGGCGGCCCGGCCTGCCGGGCGAACCACTGCCCGTACTCGCTGTACACCCCGATCGGCAGCGGCCGGCCGTGCTCGGCGGGCAACCCCCGCTCCGCGCAGAACGCGGCGAGCCCGTGCGCCCCGCCGGGTGCGGACAGGTTCGAGGACCAGGGCTCGGACTTCAGGTACATCCCGTCGGGCATGTGGTCGCGCCAGGAGGCCATCGGCCGGCCGAGGACGCGTACGGACAGCCCCGCCGCGGCCGCGTGCGCGCCGACCGACAGCCCGTACGGGCCCGCCCCGACCACCACGAGGTCGTCCGTCTGCTTCATGAGCGCCCCCATGCGCGTCCCCTTCTCTCGGTACTCCGGCCGGGACCGGTCCGCGGCCCCGTTCATCGCGCGGCCGGGGCGCGCCCGGAACCGTCGCGGCTGTGGTCCGCCTGGGCGGCCGGGGTGTCCTCCCCGCCGCGCTGCCGGGGCGCCCGTACGGCGGCCCGGGCGCCGCGGCGGCCCTGGGCGGGGATCCCGCGCAGCGCCGACCAGACCCGGGCGCCGCCCTTCTGCGCCCCCCGGCCGAGGAGGGCCCCGGCCATCCCGAGGAAGGGCAGCGGGTCCCCGGCGGAGAACCAGGCGGGCTCCACCGGCCCCCCGCCCCCGCGGCCGGGCACCGACCGGGGCGCCGCGAGCGCCGCCAGCAGGGCGTAGTTCTCGGCGACGAAGACCCGGCCCGGCCCCCCGGCCCGGCGCGGCACCTGCTGCCCCGTCAGGTCCAGGTAGAGGGCCCGTACGAGGTCCAGCCCGGCGGTGTCGGTGAACAGCCGGAACTGGGCTCCGGGCCGCGGGTTGAAGTCCAGCAGCCGGGGGTTGCCCTGCGGGTCGCGGCGGAAGTCCAGGTCGAGGATGCCCGCGTAGCCCAGGCGCTCCGCCAGCCGCAGCCCGGCCCGCTCGACGGCGGGCTCGGGCAGCCAGCGGCCCATGGCCGTCAGCCCGGTGCGCACGGGCCAGGACAGCTCCTTGCGGCCGGAGCCGGCGAGCAGCGGGCGGCCCCCGGCGGCGAAGCAGCCGTGGAAGAACCAGTCCGTGCCGGGGCCGCCGGGCAGGTAGCGCTGGAGCAGCAGCCGGCTGCCGGCCTCCTCCCGCCGCTCGTAGAGCCTGCGGGCCTCGGCGGCCGTGGCGATCAGGGTGGTGCTGCGCAGCCCGGTCCCGGCGGGCAGCAGCCAGGGGCGGCTCCACTTGGCGATCACGGGCAGGCCGAGCCGCCAGGCGTCCGCGGCGGCCTCCGCGGCGCTGCCGGGCACGGCCGTCTCCGGGTGTCCGACGCCCCAGCGGGCGCACAGCCCGGCCAGCTCGGCCTTGTCGGCGACGCTCAGCGGGAGTTCGGGCGGCTGGCGGGGGCACAGGTAGCGGTCCGTCAGCCGGGGGGTGATCGCGGGCAGGGTGATGGCGCTGCGGTCGTCCATGGCGATCAGTACCGCCGGGCGCCCGATGCGCTCGGAGGCGCGCACCAGGCTGGCGGCCAGGGCCTCGGGCGAACCGTCGCCGCCGGGGCCTCGGTGGGAGGCGCGCAGGTGGCGCGAGCGGGACACCGGCCCGCCCCCGTCCTCGACCAGGGCGTGCACCTCGATGCCCGCGCGGCCCAGGGATCTGACGGCGCCGAGGGTTCCGTGGTGGAAGGGGTTCGGGTCGAGCCTGAGGAGCAGTACGGGCACATCCGTGGCGAACACGTGCATGAAACGGGTCTTTCACCTAGTCGGGCCAAGCAGAGGGTGTGCGCAGTCGCGAATGGCCTACCTCGGGGCCACCAGACAGGCCATTAGTCGGATTTGATGCCTAACGTCGTTGTCAAGCGCACCGATTCAGGGAGCCAGGAAAGCTCAGGAGACGCCATGCCCAAACCACGCCGCAGACTGGTGTGCACCTGCATCGGCACGGTCACGGCCGGGCTGCTCGCCACGGGTGCCGCGATCGCCGCCCCCGAGGACGAGGCCGCCCGGTCTTCGGGAACCGCAGTGGGTGCCTACCTCCACTACGGGGCACCGGGCGTGGCCCGGATGCAGCAGCTGTCCGCCTGGCTGGGCGGCCGCGAACTGCGCGTGGGTCACACCTACTTGCCCGGCGACCTGTGGGCCAACATCGAGGGCAAGTCCGAGTTCGTCCGGGACTGGGCCGAATGGCGCCGGGCGAAGGAGGACCGGCTGTTCGTCCTGAACGTGCCGATGCAGGAGCGCAACGAGGCCGGGGTCCCGGACCACGAGGTAGCCCGGCTGATCCGGGCCGGCGCCGAGGGCCGCTTCGACCGGCACTTCACGAAGCTCGCCGAGCGCCTGGTCTCCCTGGGCGTCCCGGACACGGTGATCGTGCTCGGCTGGGAGATGAACGGCATCACCTACACCCACCGGTGCGCGCCCGACCCGGAGAACTGGAAGGCGTACTGGCGGCGCATCGTGACGGCGATGCGCGCGGTCCCCGGACAGCAGTTCCGCTTCGACTTCGCCCCGAACCGCGGTACGGACGCCATCGGCTGGACCCGCTGCTACCCCGGCGACGACGTGGTCGACATCATCGGGATGGACTCGTACGACCAGGCGCCGGGCCGGACCTTCGACGAGCAGATCAGCCAGCCGTACGGGCTCCAGCAGCACGTGGACTTCGCGAAGGCGCACGGCAAGCAGATCTCGTACCCCGAGTGGGGGCTGTTCCGGCACGGGGACAACCCCGAGTACATGCGGCGGATGCTCGCGTGGATCGAGCAGCACAAGCCGCTCTACCACACGATCACGGACTACTGCCCGCACGGCGTCTGGCAGTGCAGCCAGAACCCGCGCTCCTCCAAGGTCTTCAAGGACTCCCTGACGGTCCGCCCCGGCCCGGTGGTCCCGAGCCCGGTGGTCCCGAGCCCGGTCGTGCCCAGCCCGGTGGTCCCCAGCCCTGTGGTCCCGAGCCCGGTGGTCCCCAGCCCGGTGGTCCCGAGCCCGGTCGTCCCCAGCCCGGTGGCCCCGAGCCCCGCCCTGCCGAGCCCGGTCGTTCCGAGCCCCGTGGTCCCCAGCCCGGTCGTCCCGAGCCCCGTGGTCCCGAGCCCCGGCGTCTCCGTGCCGCCCGTGTTCCCGCCGAAGCCGGTCGAGCCCCCGGAGCCGCCGAAGCCGCCGGTGCCGCCCGCCAACCGCAAGGAGTGGTGCGTCCCCGTCGACTTCAGCGACTGGCTGTCCAAGCTGGTGGGCAGGCAGAAGGTCTGCGTCAGCGTCGACTGGGACGCGGACGACAAGTACTGGCCCTTCTAGCAGGCCCGCCGGCACGGCTCCGCCCATCAGTGCCTCGCACCGTCCGCACGCCACTCGTTGATCCGGTTCCGCCAGTCGCGGGCGGCGGGCAGCGCCTCCCTCAGGGCGCTGACCGCCCGCTCGCGACCGGTCAGCTGGGACTCGTACAGGCGCAGGAGCGGCAGGTGCGAGCTGCGGGCCAGCAGGAACCGCCGGTTGACCACGGTCTCGGGGCGCCAGTGGTTCTTGTACGGCTCGTTGCCCCGCAGCAGGCTCAGCACGCCCCGGCCCTCCGCCTGGGCGTGCCGGGCCTCGTGGCGCAGCAGCATCGTGGCCACGTCCACCTTCTTCGCCCGCAGCTCCGGGTCGGCCCCGTACAGGTAACCGCCGCTGAGCCCCGGCGACATGAGGGTGACGGTCGCGGCCACCACCCGGCCCTCCAGCCGGAACTCCGTCAGCCGGGCGTCGCCGCTGCGCACCATCCGCCGGGTGGCCCGGGTCAGGTGCTCGGCGAAGCGGGGCCGCAGGTGCTCGGGGGTCACCCCGCGCCCCCGCCACTGCTTCTCGTGCAGCCGCAGCATCGTCTTCACCGTGCCCGGCACCTCGTGCTCCGAGACCTGGTGCTCCTCGATGCCCAGCGCGTCGATCTTGCGGACCTTCGCGCGGGTGCGCTGCGCCCCGGAGGACGGCATCCGCTTGACCAGCTCGTCGAAGGGCACGACGGGGAACTCCGCGCAGGAGGAGTCCTGGAGGCTGCCGGTGATCCCCGGCCAGGCCTCGGCCAGCCGCTCCACGGCGGCCCCCGGCCGCACCTCCCGGAGGTCCACCACCGCGCCCCGCGCGGCCTCGTGCAGCCCGCCGGCGAGCGCGGGCAGCACCTCGGCGGCGTACCGCTCGTCGGCGAGTACGTCGAAGTAGTCGGTGATCCCGCCGCCCAGCGGGACCAGCAGCGGCAGCGGCCGGTGCACCAGCATCAGCGGGGCCGCGCCGACGAGCACCCCGGCCCGCCGGACCAGGACGATCCGCAGCCGCCCCTCCTTGCCGTACGACAGCCACCAGGAGTGGAGCCAGGCGTGGCTCTGGAAGGGCGTGGCGCTCGGACAGCCGCGCAGCAGCCGGTTCCACGCCTCCTCCAGCCCGGCGAACTGCCTCGGGTCCCGGCACAGGGTCACCGACAGCTCCCGGGGCCCGCGGGGCGCCCCCGTGGAGCACGTGGTCATCGCACCGGCTCCTTCACGGCGGCGGCCGCGGCGGCTTCGGCGGCCCCGCCCTGGGCGGGGGCGGGCAGGCTGGTGTGTGCGGCGGGGGCCGGCCGGGGACCGGCGGCGGCCGCGGCGGGCTCCTGGCGGCGGGCCCGGGGCAGCGCCAGCAGGGCCAGTCCGCCGAGCAGCCCGCCGGCGCAGAGCCCGACGGCCCCGCTGATCGCGGCGGAGGGCGAGGCGGGGTCGGTGGGGGTGACGGCCTCGCTGAACAGCAGCAGCCGCACCCCGGTGTTCTTGGCCTGCTGGTTGCTGCTGAGGGTCAGGGCGTCGGCGACGGCGTTGGCGATGTCGGCGGCCTCGGCGGCCCGCCCGGAGGTGCCGGTGATCGCGATCATCGGGGACTCGGGGGAGGTCTCCGCCCGGACGCGGGTGCGCAGTTCGCGGGCGGGGACGCCGGCCCGCGGCTGGGCGTAGGCGAGGGTGGCCTGGCCGGTGGCGATCCGGGCGTACGCCTGGGAGAAGCCGAGGGCGGTGGCCGGGTCGGTGCCCTCGGCGGGCACGGCGACCACGTAGCCGGTGGCGGCGTACTCGGGGGCCTTCAGGACCCCGTAGGCGGTCCCCGCGGCGAGGCCGAGGACGGCGCAGGCGGGCAGCGGCCACCAGGCGGGCGGCGGGAGCAGCCGGGAGCGGGCCCTGCGGCCGCGGCGGGCGGCCGCGGCGGAGCCGGTCGCGGGGGCGGCGGGGGCGGCGGGCTTCGGATCGGCGCCGGGGGCGGCGGACTCGGCCATGTGCGTGCTCACTTCTTCGTGGAGGAGGCGGAAACGGGGGCGGGGGGCGAAGGGGGGACCGGCCGGCGCACGGGCGCGAGCGCCTGCGCGTACACGTCGAGGAGGCGTTCGGCGCTGTGGGCGATGTCGTAGCGGTGGACCACGGGCGGCGGGGGCAGGCGCGGGGCGCCGCTCTCGCGCAGCCCGCGCAGCGCGGCCGCGAGCTCGCCGGCGGCGGGGCCGATCCGGCGGGCCCCGGGGGCCTGGTCGGGGGGCAGGTCGTCGATGGCGGGGCAGGTGACGTGCAGGACGGGCAGTCCGGCGGCGAGGGCCTCGACCACCGCGAGCCCGAAGGCCTCCTCCCGGGACGGCGAGACGAACACGTCCATCGCCGAGAGCAGGGCGGGGACCCCGGGGGTGCGCCCGTCGGGCCCGTCGCCGAGCGGGTCCCGCTCCCCCAGCAGGTGGATCCGGTCGGCGGCGCCGAGCCGTCCGGCGAGCCGGCGCAGCGCCTCGCGCTCGGGCCCGTCGCCGACGAGGACGAGCCGGGCCCCGGGCAGGGCGGCCACGGCCTCGACGAGTACGTCGAACCGCTTGCCGGGGACGAGCCGGCCGACCCCGCCGGCCACGAAGGCGTCGGCGGGCAGCCCGGTCCGGGCGCGGGCGGCGGCGCGGGCCGCCGGGTCGAAGCGGAAGCGGGCGGCCTCGATGCCGTTGGGGACCACGTGGACCCGCGCGGCGGGCACCCCCCAGTCGCGCAGCCGGCCGGCGACGGTCTCGGACACGGCGACGGTGGCCGCGCCGAGCCGTTCGGTGGCCAGGTAGAGGCGGCGGACCCCCGGGGACAGCGGCCGGCCCTCGATCTCGGCCTCGCCGAGGGAGTGCTCGGTGGCCACGGTCGCGCCCACGCCCGCGACCCGGGCCGCGAGCCGCCCGTACACGCAGGCGCGGTAGAGGTGGGTGTGGACGAGGTCGTAGCGGCCGCGGCGCATGAAGGAGGCCAGCCGCGGCAGGGCGCGCAGGTCGCGGTTGCCGCGCATCCCGAGGTTGACCACGCGCACGCCGTCGCTGCGCAGGCCCTCGGCGACCGGTCCGGGGTTGGTGAGGGTGAGCACGTCGCAGCGCATCGGGAGGTGGCGCAGCAGCAGCCGCAGCTGCTGTTCGGCCCCGCCGACCCCGAGGCCGGTGATGACGTGCAGGATCTTCGGGGTCCCGGTCACCGGCGGGCCCCCCGCAGGGACTTGAGCCCGTACCGCAGCCGCTTGGCGCGCATCCGCAGGTCGCGGTCGGCCTGGCTGACGTGGGTGCGGGGCAGGGCGTACGGGCCGCCGAGCCGGCCGGCGTCGATGGCGCAGGCGTAGGAGTAGCCGGCGGTGCGGGCGGCGGCGGCGACGCGGCGGTCGACGAATCCGTACGGGTAGCAGAAGCCCTCGGGGGCGGTGCCGGTGATCTCGCGCAGGGCCTCGCGGCTGCCGGCGAGCTCCTGTTCCAGCACGTCGTCGGGGACGGCGGTCAGATCGCGGTGGAGGAGCCCGTGGGAGCCGATCTCCACCCCGGCGGCGGCCGTCTCGCGGATCCCGTCGGCGGTCAGCAGGGGCTTGCGGGGGCCCAGCGGGTCCCAGACGTTGTCGGAGCCGAGCCGGCCGGGCAGGACGAAGAGGGTGGCGGTGCATTCGTAGCGGCGCAGCAGCGGCAGGGCGTGCGCGGGGAAGTCGGCGTAGCCGTCGTCGAAGGTCAGCCCGACCAGCCCGGCCCCGGTCCCGGCGGAGCGGGCGGCGCGCAGCTCCGCGACGGAGACCCCGCGCAGGCCCCGCGAGCGCAGCCACAGCAGCTGGGCCTCCAGGGCGGCGGGGGTGACGGTGATGCCGTACGGGTCCTCGGCCGGGTCGGTGAACTCGGCGACCGAGTGGTACATGAGCACCCAGGGCGGCCGGGGCCTGGGGGAGCGGAAGCGGCGCGCGGGCGGGGCGCCGGCGGTCGCCGTGTCAGCGGACATGACGGAACCTCTGGGTCAGGAAGGCGGGCAGGGCGTTGACCTCCATGGCCCTCATGGCCATTCCGGAGGCGACGAACATGGCGGGTACGAGCAGGCAGCCGAGGGCGGCGCTGAGCAGCGGGCTGGGGATCATCGGCCCGGCGAGCCAGCCGGTGCCGGTGGCGGCGGCCGCGGCGGCGGCGAGCCGGCCGATGCTGACGGCGACCCGGCGGACCTGGATGGCGATGACCCGGCTGCCGAGCCCGTGCAGGAGCAGGGCGGCGGCGGTGGAGATGCCGGCGGCGTTGGCGGCGGCGATCCCGTACGTGCCCCACCAGCCCACGGCGAAGGCCCCCGCGACGATGTTGACGAGGAGTCCCGCGGCCATGGCGGCCATCGGGAACCAGGTCGGCTTGGCGGTGGCGAAGAAGGGCCGGCTGAGCGCGCCGACCAGGCAGTGGCCGAGCAGCCCGAGGGCGTACACGCGCATGATCCCGGCGGTGGCGAGGGTGTCCTCGTGGGTGAACGCGCCGCGTTCGAAGAGGACTTGGATGATCTGCGGGGCGTAGCCGATGACGAGGGCGGTGCCCATGAGCACGGCCAGGGAGGCCAGGGCGAGGTCCTGCTCGACGCGGCGCCGGGCCTTCTCGCGCTCCCCTGCGGCCATGGCCTGGGCGACCACGGGGAAGGTGACGGTGCAGATCATCAGGGAGAGCACCATCGGCATCTGCGCGACCTTCTGCGCGTAGTTGAGGTGCGAGATGGCGCCCGGTTCGAGGGAGGCGGCGAGGAAGCGCTCGACGAGCACCTGCGACTGCCGGAAGACGGCGAAGATGATGACGGGGGCGAGGACCCCGAGGGCGAGCAGGGTGGGCCGGTCGCGGTCCCGCTCGTGCCGGGCGGCCCGGCGGGCGTGCGGGGCTCCGAGGCCCACGTGCTTCAGGAATCCGGGGAGCTGGACGAGGATCATCAGCAGTCCGCCGGCGGCCACCCCGGCGGCCGCGGCCCGCACCCCCCACACGCTGTGCAGGGCGAGCATGGTGGCGATGATCCCGACGTTGTACGCGACGTAGATCGCGGCCGGGGGCAGGTAGCGGCGGTGGGCGCGCAGCCCGGCGCTGAAGTACCCGGCGATCCCGAAGGTCAGCACGGTCAGGGCGGTCAGGCGGGTGCACTGGACGGCGAGGTCCGGGTCCGGCAGTCCGGGGGCGAGGACCGCGACCACGAGGGGCGCGGCGACCACCAGGACGAGGGCCACGCCGGCCAGTACGAGGGCGAGCCGGGGCAGGGTGGCGCCGACGAGCAGCCGGACGGGGTCCTGGGCCCGCGCCTCGCGGCGGGTGAGCCCGGCCCGGCCGGCGGCCCGCCGCGCCAGCGCGTGGCTGAAGGCGGGGACCATCAGCAGGGCCATCGCGTCCTCGATCAGCAGGGTCGAGGCCATCTCGGGGACGGTCCACGCGATGAGGAAGGCGTCGCTGTCGTGGCCCGCGCCGAAGAGGTGGGCGATGGTCTGGTCGCGCAGCAGTCCGAGCACGGCGCCGGCCGCGGTCATCACGGCGGTGACCGCGGCCGCCTTGGCCAGGAAGCGCCCGAGCGGCGCGGGCCCGTCGGGCTTCCCGTCGGGGGACCCGTCCCCGGGGGGCGGTCCGCCCGGTGCGCCGGCCTCCGGCTCCAGGCGCTCGGACCCGGCCCGGGCCGGGCCGGGGCCGGGCGGCCCGGGGCGGCCCAGCTCCTTGAAGGGCAGCACCGGGCCGGCCGGGGGGCGCTCCGGCCCGGCCGGGCGCGGCGGGCCCCCGGCCGGGAGCCGCTGGATGCCCATGGCGGGCGTGGTGTCGGTCACCGGCCCGCCGGGGCCGCCGCGCGGGCCGGGCGGGGCCGGGGGGCGGGGCGGGACTGGAGGGGCAGGGGGGCCGGCTGAGGGTCGGCGGAGCCGAGGCCCCACCAGGCCGCGAGGCCGATGACCACACCGGTGAGGACGGTGGAGGGGCCGCCGATGTCGGCGTACAGGAAGTCGGTGAGCTGCCAGGCGAGCAGGCCGGTGGCGACCAGCCCGCAGTCGCGCGCCCGGCGGGCGGCGGGGTCGGGGGCGAGGAGCCGGCGGACCCCGGCGACCAGCAGGACGGCCCAGCCGCCGGCGAGGGCGGTGAGCCCGATCAGCCCCTGCTCGCTGAGGACCAGGAGGTACATGTTGTGCGGGGACAGCAGGGGCTGGCGTACGTAGCCCTGGCCGGCGCCCGCGGTGTCGCTGCCGGAGGACAGGCCGAGGGTGGCGTGCCCGTCGCGGTGGGCGGGGAAGCCCTTGAGGCCGACGCCGGTGGCGGGCCGCTCCTGCCACATCGCCCCGGCGGCGGCCCACATGGTGTACCGGTCGGTGACGGACTGGTCGGGGGCGGAGCCGACCTGGGTGATGCTGGCGAGCCGCTCGGCCATCATCGCGGAGCCGACCCCGAAGCCGCCGACGAGCACGACCCCGGCGGCGACGAGCACGGCGAGCACGCGGACGGCCCGGCGGATCCCGGCCAGCACCATCACGGCGAGCGCGGCGGCCGCGGTGGCGATCCACGCACCCCGGCTGAAGGACAGGACGAGCGGGACGACGAGGGCGAGCGAGGCGGCCGTGGCGGCCGTGCGCAGCCGCCGGGACACGGAGCCCTCGGGGGCGAGGGCGACGGCGCTCGCGGCGATCAGCCCGTACGCGACGACGGTGGCCATGCCCATCACGTCGCCGGGCCCGAAGGTGCCGACGGCGCGGATGTCCTCGCCCTGGTAGGAGGCCCCGGTGTGGGTGGCGTACTGGACCACGCCGACGGCCCCCTGGACCAGGGCCAGCACCACGAAGCACGCGGCGGCCAGCCGGAATTCGCGCGCGTCCCGAACGAGCAGCACCACGGCCGCCGGGACCAGCACGAACACCTGGAGGTAGCGCACGAACCCGGGCAGTGCGGCGTACGGGTCCCCGGCGGTGGCCGTGGCGACCGCGAGGCCCACGGCGGGCAGGCCCAGCACCACGGCGGCGAGCGGGGTGAGCACCCGCACCCGGCCCCGCAGCGCCTGGACGGCGCACACCCCGACCAGCAGCAGCGAGGCCGCGTCGGCGGGGCCGACCTTGCCGGAGGCGGTGGCGTCGCCGGCGGGCAGCGGGAGCAGCAGGAGCAGGACGGTGGCGGCGAGCGGCAGCAGCGGCCAGTGGTCGCGCAGCAGCCGGGCGGCGGGCCCGGGCGGTGCGGCGGGCGCGAGTCTGCTCATGGTTAGCTGCCCCCCAGCCGGAAGCGGAAGAAGGAGGCGGCGGTCCGGGCCAGGATCCACAGGTCCTGCCGGAGCGACCAGGTGTCGATGTAGTGGTTGTCGAAGCGGGCCCGGTCCTCGATGGAGGTGTCCCCGCGCAGTCCGTTGATCTGGGCCAGCCCGGTGATGCCGACGGGCATCCGGTGGCGAGCCTCGTACCCGGGGTGCAGGCTGCTGAACTTGGCGACGAAGAAGGGCCGTTCGGGCCGCGGACCGACCAGGCTCATGTCACCCCGTACGACGTTCCACAGCTGGGGCAGCTCGTCGAGGGAGGACTTGCGCAGGAAGCTGCCGACGGGTCCCATCCGGTGGTCGTTCGCCACGGTCCAGCGGGTCGCCGACTCGTGCTCGTCGGCGGGGCGCAGCGTGCGGAACTTCAGCAGGGTGAACGGGCGCCCGTACAGGCCGACCCGCTCCTGCCGGAAGATCACCCCGGGCCCGTCGGAGAGCCGTACGGCAGCGGCGCACAGCGCCATCACCGGGGCCGCGCACAGCAGCGCGGCCAGGGCGAGGGAGGAGTCCATCAGCCGCTTGACGCGCCGCTCCACCGGCCGGGCCGGGCGGGGCAGCAGCGGCTGTACGGCGTAGCCCCACAGCTGGTCGTCGGGCTGGGCCACGCGCATCCCGGTGACCTTCGCGGTGCCCGCCGGGTCGACGAGCCACATCCGGCAGCCGTGGTCGTGGAAGAGCCGCACCAGGGCGGCGGTGCGCTCGTCGGCCTCGGGGGGCCGGGTGAACACGGCCTCGCGCACGGAGTTCTGGATGACGGCGCGGCGCACGTCCTCGTGGGTGGCCAGGGCCGGCAGGCCGCCGCCCTCGCCCTCCCCCGCCGGGCCCGGGTCGGCCAGCCCGACCGGCCGCAGCCCGTACTCGGGCCGCCCCTGGAGGGCGGCGGCCACGGCCCGCGCGCCCGCCCCGGGCCCGACGACCAGCGCCGACCGCGGCCGGCGCACCGCCGTACGGCGCCACAGCAGGTGGACGGCCCCGCGCCCGGCGCAGGCCAGGAGGGACTGGAGGGCGACGGCGGCGGCCAGGGCGCCCCAGCCCAGCGCGTGGCGGGGGCCGAGGGCCGCGGCCACGGCCGCGGCGGCGCACCAGAGCACCGCGGACCGGCCGGCCAGGGCGGGGAGTTCGAGGAGGGCCGAGGGGGAGAGCCGGGGCCGGTAGAGCCCGGCCTGCGCGTGCAGGGCGGCCAGCGCCACCGCGAGCGGCCCGGCGGCCTGCAGCTGCCAGGCGGGCCCCGGTACGGCCGCCGCGGTCGCCGCCGCGGCCAGCACGTCGGCGCCGAGCAGCGGGAGGACCCCGCCGCGGCGGCGCACCCGCTGCGGCCGCACGGCGGACCGGGCCTGTTCGGCCTGCGGGGCGCGGGGCGGGTGGATCGAGGCCGCGGCCGGGCGTACGGCGGTGGCGTGGGCGGCCCCGGCCGCCGGTGCCGCGGCGGGTCCGGCGCCCTGGCGGCCGGTGTGCCGCGCGTGTGCGCTCTCCATGGTCATCGGCTGTTGCGCTCCTCGGTCAAGGGCCGGGGCCGGCCCAGCAGTTCGTGGTACAGGCCGGTGACCGCGGCCGCGGTGCGCCGCACGTCGAACTCCGTACGCGCGTGCTCCTGGGCCTGGCGCCCCAGCGTGTCGAGCAGCCGCGGTTCCGCGAGGAGCCGGCCCAGCGCCTTGGCCAGCGCCGTCGGGTCCTCCGGCGGTACCAGGCACAGCTGCGCCTGGCCGGGCGGCAGGCTCTCGCGCGCACCGCTGACGTCCGACACCACGACCGGGCGGCCGCACGCCATGGCCTCCAGCGGGGCGAGCGCCATGCCCTCCCACCGCGACGGCAGTACAACGAGATCGGCGGCCTGAAGCCACGGCCTGATGTCCGCGGCGGCTCCCGCGAACAGCACCCCGGGCGGGGCGCTCTGGCGCAGCCGTTCGGCGTCCGGGCCGTCCCCGACCAGCACGAGCCGGGCGCTGGGGGCGTGGGCGGTGACCTCCCGCCAGGCCCGCAGCAGGACGTCCTGGCCCTTCTGCTGGCACAGGCGTCCGACGCAGACGGCGAGGGGGCCCTGCGGGGAGGACTGGGAGAGCAGCGGCAGGGCGGCGCGCGCGGCGCAGCGCTCGTCCCCGCCGTCGGGGCGGAACCGGTCGAGGTCGACGCCGTTGCGGACCACGGACCAGCGCGCGGAGATCCCCGCGGACTCCCCGGCCCGGCGCTCGGCTTCGCTGACGCACAGCACCCGGTCGGCCCAGCGGGCGCCGAAGCGCTCCCAGCGCAGGGCGAGGGCGGCGGTGGTGCCGCCGACGGCGTCGAAGGACCAGGCGTGCGGCTGGAAGAGGGTGGGCAGGGTGCCGCGGACCGCGAGCCGGCCGGCGAGCCCGGCCTTGGCGCTGTGGGCGTGCAGCAGGCCGGGGCGGACCCGGCGCACCACGCGGGCGGCGCCGAGCACCTCGGCGGCGAGTGCGGGGCCGGGGGCCCGCCCGGCCCGCCAGGCGTGGACCTCGGCCCCGGCCTCGCGGGCGGCGGCGGCCAGCCCGCCGCCGGGCGGGCAGGCGACGACGGCCCGCAGCCCCTCGCGGGTCTGGGCCCGGACGAGGTCGGTGACCACCCGGGCGACCCCGCCGTCCACGGGCTGGACGAGGTGGAGGACGGTCAGCCGGTCCCCGGCCGACGGGTGCGTGTGAGTTTGCGAGCCTGACTGCACGTCGAACGTTCTCCGTACGTTCAGCGGCGTGCGTCTGCCTGGACGAAGAGCACGCCGAGGAAATGACCCTGGTCTTCGGCCTCGAACCTGAAGTCCAGGCCGTGGGCGCCGCCGGACAGCGCGGGAGAGAGATCGAATACGTCCGCGTCATATCCGAGACTATTCATATGATCGGGCTGCCGCTTGAATCCGGGGCGCCCGAATTCCGTGATCGTAGAATTCATCACATCATCGGAAGGATTGGCGGAATTACCGAGGCGCACCCGCCGGCCGCTGTCCGCGGTCACGCTGAGCGAATCGCCGCGCGCGCCCCGGTCCCCGTCGTAGCCGACCACCCCGGCCCGGCCCGCGGCCCCGGCCGGCACGTTCATCCCCGTCATCCGGACCGAGGCGCCGCGGCCCTCCTCCAACGCCTCGAAACCGTCCCAGAGCGACAGCTCCCGCAGCGGCTCCCTGTCGTGCTCGTAGGCCACGACGAGGGTCCAGCCGCCCCAGGCGCCGACCTCCGAGTCCCCCTTGGCGATGTTCACCTGGGCCACCGTCCACACCCCGGAGCCGTGCGCCCGCACCAGCGGGGTCACGTCCGCCGAGGCCTGGTACGCATCGCTGCCGTCGGTGTCCCGGTGCCCGATCCGGGTGTCGGCCAGTACCGCCTTGTACTTCCCGCCCGGCTCCGCGATCAGCACCCGACCGTTGTCCTCCGGCGGCTTCTGCTCCGAGACCCGCAGGTTCCCGCCCCAGTACAGCCTGGCGTACGTCACCCGGCCCCCGGCCGGGATCCGCAGCTCGGCGCGGGTCGAGTTGTAGGTGTTCGGGTCCTTGTCGAGGTCGTTGTAGAGCATGTCGTACGCCCCGTTGACCCCGTCCCCGCCCCGCCTGACCGCCCGGCACGCCGGCGCGTCCGCCTGGACGTACCAGGCGCAGCCGATGCCCGAGTTCGAGGCCCGCACCAGCCCGCCCCGCTGGACGGCGTGGTAGCGCTGCGTGAAGGGGATCCGGGCCGACTCCTCCTGCGCGGAGACCTCGTACGCCCCGGCGGAGACCGCCGGAAGTCCCGCGGAAAGCCCCAGGCAGGTGAGCGCGGCGAGGGCTCCGAAGGCCGTGCGCCCAATCGACTTCGCAGCCATCGGCATGACCCGGTCTCCAATTTCGATCAAGGCGTCAAAACAGGAGTGCACTTTGTCAGAAATCAGGGGGGAAATCACGCCGGACTCGCTCGTACGGCCTTTTGGGCGATGGCGCGCACCCTCATGCGCGGCGCGTCGTTATGGGGGTGCACCATTGTTCGAACCGAAAGGAAATGGCGACATGAAGAAGAGGCTGATGCGTGGTGCCACGCTGGCGATCGCGGGCACTGCGGTGCTGGTCGGCGGCGCGGGCATGGCCTCCGCCCACGGCGACAGCGGGGCGAGCGCCGAGGGCGTCGCCGCACACTCCCCGGGCGTCCTGAGCGGCAACCTGGTCCAGGTCCCGGTCCACGTCCCGGTGAACGTGTGTGGCAACACCGTGAACGTGATCGCCCTCCTGAACCCCGCCTTCGGCAACACCTGCGTCAACAAGTAGCCCTGGCGGCAAGGGCGGTGGAAGTGCCCGGCAGGCGCGTGGCCGCTCGCCGGGCACTTCCGCGTCCACACCGCCATCCGGGTGAACAGACGCAACCCGGACCCCGGCCGGGCAGTTGATCCGGTCGCTCCTGTACCGGGCAATCCTTCAGAAAAGGGACGACAGTGATCAAGAAGATGATGGCCTCGGCGGCGGTAGCGGCCTCCGTCGTGGGCATGGGCGCGACGCAGGCGATGGCTATCGGAAACGACGGCGGCGTCAACACCGTCAACGGCAACGGCGCCGCCCAGATCTACGGCAACCAGGCCACCTACGGGAACATGAGCCCGCAGATGGCGCTCATCCAGGGCTCCCTCAACAAGCCCTGTGTCGCGCTGCCGGTCAAGGGCAACCTGCAGTCCCTCGTGGGCCTCGTCAACGTCGGTGTCCAGGACATCCCGATCCTGTCCGCCCCGCAGACCCAGCAGTGCACCGAGAACTCCACGCAGGCGAAGGGCGACGAGCCGCTCTCCCACATCCTGCAGAACATCCCGGTGCTCTCCGGCAACGCGTCCGCCGGCAGCTGATCCAGGCAGCCCCGCGCGCACGAGGCCGCCGCGACCCCCGCGGGTCGCGGCGGCCTCGTCGTCTCGGCGGGGCCGGAATTGCCCACCCCCCAATTCCGCCCCCGCCGGCCGGCAATGATTTGCCGGAATTCACCCCCGGGGCATCGGAGTGAAATCCGGGACACTCCCCGGAAATGAGCGGTTTCTTTTCCCGGACCGGATCGTTACTAATGACGCAGCGGTGTTGACGGACAGGAAACTGTGTGCGCAGCGCGAGGGTCGTGTATGCGACATACACCTCTGCGGGAAGGAAATTCAAAATGAAGTACGCGAAGACTGCTGCAGCCGTCGCCGGTGTCCTGATGGCTGCCGGTGCGGCCACCCCGGCCATGGCCGACTCCGAGGCCCTCGGCAAGGCCGTCGGCTCCCCCGGCGTCCTCTCCGGCAACCTGGTCCAGGTCCCGGTCCACGTCCCGGTGAACGTCTGCGGCAACGCGATCTCCGTCATCGGCGCCCTGAACCCGGCCTTCGGCAACGTCTGCGTCAACGACTGACGCGAAGCCGCGTCTGCCGCCCGCAAGGGCGAACCTCCTCGGGGTGGCCTCGGAGTGCACGGCGGTGCACTCCGAGGCCACCTTGAATTCCAGCGCCGGCCAAGGAGCCGGCAGACAGGGAAGGACCCATGCGACAGGTACTGAGCCGACAGGTACTCGGCAAGGGGATGCTCACCGCCGCGGCGGCCTCGAGTCTGCTGTCACTCGGGGCGGGCGCGGCGTACGCGCACCCGGGGGCCTCGGCCGAGGCCGCGCACTCTCCGGGCGTCCTGTCCGGCAACAGCGTCTCGGTACCGGTCACGCTGTCCCCGAACGTCTGCGGCAACAGCGTGGACGGCGCCGCCATGCTCAACCCCGCGATGGGCAACGGCTGCGCGACCCACACCTCCTCCGCCCCCCGCGGCTACGGGGGATACGACTACGAGCGCCACCTCGACGAGACCACCGTCCGCGAGTACGAGCGCTACCTCGCCGAGCGGTACGAGCGCGAGCGCGCCCGCGAGCGCGAGGAGCAGCGCCAGGAGGGCTACGGCACGGGCCGCCACCGCGCGGACCGCCACGAGGGCGGGCACCACGGCGGCCACCACGGCCCCGGGTACGGGCACGAGGAGCACGACGAGGAGTGCGACGAGCCGCACGCGGGCCCCCCGCGCGCCCCCGAGCCCCGCCCGGCGCACCCGCCGCAGCCCCGGGCGGAGCCCAAGCCCCAGCCGGTGCACGAGGCCCCGCCCCCGGCGCCCGCGCCCGCGCCCAAGCCCGAGCCGAAGCCCGAACCCAAGCCCGAGCCGGTCCCCGCGCCGGTGCTGGAGGCGCCCGCCCCGGTGCCCGCACCGCTGCCGGCCCCCGCGCCCGCGCCGGAGCCGCTCCCCGCCCCGGTCCCCGTACCGCCGGTGCAGGAGGCGGAGACCCTCCCGGCCCCCGTCCCCGCGCCCGCCCCCGAGCCGGTGGCCGCGGCGCCCGTCCCCGCGCCCGCACCCGCCCCGGCGGCGGAGGCGCCCGAGCCGCGTCCCCGGCTCGGACACCAGGAGCAGCCCGCCCCCGCGGCGCCCGGCGCCCCCGTCACCCTGCCCGCCCCGGCGGCCGTGACCCCGGACACCCCCGCGGCCCCGGTGCTGGACCAGCCGCCGGCCAACCCGGCGGGCGACCGCCCGGTGGACGTCGCCGTACCGCCCGCCCCGGCCCCGGCGGCCGGCGGTCCCGCGGTGACCCCGCTCCCCGCCCCGGCCCCCGCGCCGGCCCCGCTGCCCGCCCCGCTCCCGGCCCCGGCCGCGGACGTGCCCGTACTCGCCGAGACCGGGGCGGGCGACCCGCTCACCGCGGCCGCGTTCGGCGCCGGGATCCTGCTCGGCGGCGCGATTCTCTACCGTCGCTCGCGCGTCTCCTGAAACTGGCGTTCGGCGATTCATCGGAAAAGACGGAAAGCGGGAAGGACGGCCGGAGAATCCCCTCGGGTGATTCTCCGGCCGTTTGTCATTCCGGCTCCGCGAAGAAAGCCCGGGGGACGGAGTTTCCGCACAGGACAGGAATCGTTACCCAGGTCGAAAGCGGTGCGACGGGTGCCGCTGGAGAAAGGTATTCGAAATGAAGTTCTCGAAGGCCGCCGCCGTCCTCGCCGGATCGGTGGCCGCGCTCGGCGCCGCCTCCCCCGCCATCGCCGCCGGACCGGCGGAGCTGCCCCCCATGAGCGCGACCAGCGGTCTGGCCGAGGTGCTCGACGCCCAGGCCCCCGTGGCCGAGAACCTCGGGCGGCACGTGGTGAACGCGTTCGACGAGCAGAACGCCGCGGTGGGCACGGCGCTCGGCGCGGTGGGCCGGATCAACCAGGCGAAGAACGACCTGCCCGGCGAGGCCCTCAAGACCGGCAACGCGCTCACCCAGTCCTCGCCGATGCTCGGCGGGGTGAAGCTCAACGGCGGCAGCTGAACCCGTACCGCCGCACGAAAGCCGTCCGCGCCCCCGCAGCAGGGGGCGCGGACGGCTTTCGTACGCGGGGCAGTTGTGCACGGGCCGTCGTGCACGCGGCAGGGCCCGGACACGGCTGTGGCGCCGCCGGCCGGGGGGCCGGGGCGCCACAGGCGAGCGCGACGACGAGATCAGTCGTTGACGCAGGTGTTGCCGAACGCGGGGTTCAGCAGGCCGACCAGGTTGGCGGAGTTGCCGCAGACGTTGACCGGCACGTGCACCGGGACCTGGCCCAGGTTGCCCGAGAGGACGCCGGGCGAGCCCACGGCAGCACCCTCGGCCGCGGAGTCGGCAGCGGCGGTACCGGCGGCCGCGCCCGCGGCGAGACCGGCGGTGGCCAGGACCAGGGCGGCCTTCTTGGCAGAGTTCATGGGAAGTGCACCTTCTCTTCGACGTTCTGCCCCGATCCGGGGCTCACACCGAGCGAAACGTCCCACTCTGCACGACGACACGGCTCGGGGCTCAATCAGACCTGTTCAGCCCAATCCGCGCCCCTGCGGGCGCCGTCACCACCAGGCCCCCTTGGGGACCTCCGGCAGGGCCGGGAGCTTGGGCAGGTCCGCCGGGGCCGCCGGTACGGGCGGCGCCTCCACCGGGAGGGCGGGGGCCGGCGGCAGCTCGGGCGCCGGGAGGGCGGGGGCCGGGAGCTCGGGCGCCGGCAGCTCCGGAACGTCCGGCACCTCAGGCACCTCGGGCACTGCGGGCACCTCAGGCACCTCGGGCACCGCAGGCACCTCGGGGACTTCAGGCACCTCGGGCAGCGCAGGGACCTCCGGCACGCCCGGGACCTCCGGCAGCGGCGGGAGCTTCGGGACCTCGACCGGGATCTCCGGCAGTCCGGGCAGCTCCGGGAGCGCGGGCAGCGGCGGGAGCTTGATGTCCGGCAGCGGCGGGAGCTTCGGCAGCTCGATCGGCGGCAGCTTCACCCCCGGGGGCAGCAGCCCCTCCAGGGACTTCGTCAGGCCTTCGAGGAGCTTGCCGAGGGTGGCGAGCAGGTCGTCCACGGGACCGGCCCGGTCCTCGACCCGCTGCTGTACGGGGGCGGTCCGCCCGGTCTGCCAGGCGGACCGGGCACCGGAGCCGTCGCGGTCCGCCGCCACAGCGGGGGCGGCCGCGCCGAAGACTATGGCGGCGCTGACGACCGAAGAGGCGGCGAGGACGCGGGCGCGGGACGGCTTCTTGCGGTGCATGGGTGTTCCTTTGCGCAGGATCGAGCGGCTTCGGGCGGGACGGAAGGTCCCTCACCCACCGTGTGGAACGCGACTACGGTCCGCAACAGGATCTTGGAGCGCCGCAGGTCGCCGCACCCGTGCCCGAAGCCCGTACAGGCGGCCCCGTGCCCGGCGCCCGAGCCGCGCAGGGGCGCCCGGGGGCCCGTACGAAAAGCTCCGCGCGCGCGGGCCGTTTGAGTGAAGCAGCGGAACCAACCCCGGCAACGCCCAGTTGATCAGGGCGCTCCACTAGCGGGCACTCGTGCGACAAAAGGACCAATCTCATGCTCAAGAAGATCATGGCCACCGCTGCGGTCACCGCCTCCGTGCTCGGCACAGGTGCCGCCATGGCCTCCCCCGCCCTGGCCATCGGCAACGACAACGGCATCAACACCGTCAACGGCAACGGCGCCCAGCAGGTCTACGGCAACCAGAAGACCCACGGCGACATGAGCCCGCAGCTCGGCGTGGTCCAGGGCACCCTGAACAAGCCCTGCATCGGCATCCCGGCGAAGGTCAACGCCCAGTCGATCCTGGCCCTGGTCAACGTCGGCGTCCAGGACATCCCGGTCCTCTCCGCCCCGCAGACCCAGCAGTGCACCGAGAACTCCACGCAGGCGAAGGGCGACGAGCCGCTCTCGCACATCCTCAGCAACATCCCGGTGCTCTCCGGCAACGGCGCCGTCGGCAGCTGATCACCGCTCCTCCTTCCGGTTCGGGCCGCTTGAGCCCGTGGAGCGAAGACGACGAAGCCCCGGCAGCCTCCAGCTGCCGGGGCTTCGCCCCGTTCCGGGCCCGGGTGCGCCGGTCAGCTCGTCCAGAACTCCCACCAGCGGGTCAGGACCAGCATCCCGATCACCCCGAGGTGCAGCACCGGGGGCACCCAGGGGAACTCCCCGAGGAAGGACCGCAGCCAGCGCGGGGCCGGCAGCACCTCCTCGCGGACGTTGCGCGCGAGGGTGGCCCAGAACATCAGGATCGTGGCCGTCCAGGCCAGGCAGCACCACAGGCACAGGGCGTTGATCTCGTACAGGGACTGCTGCATCAGCCAGGTGCAGAAGCCGACGCCGAAGAGCTGGCCCGCGCTCAGGCCCAGCCAGAACCAGCTGCGGTGGCGGGCGCCGGCCAGCAGGGCCGCGCCGATGCAGACCACCATCCCGTACGTCACCAGCCCGAGCATGGGGTTGGGGAAGCCGAAGACGGAGGCCTGCTCGCTCGTCATGACGCTGCCGCAGGAGACCACGGGGTTGAGGCTGCAGGCGGGCTTGAAGTCCGGGTCCTCCAGCAGGTGGAACTTGTCGAGGGTGATCACCCAGGCGGCGAGCAGTCCCGCCGCTCCCGTGACCACCAGCAGCCAGGCCAACCCGCGGTCCGCTCCGGCCTGTTCGCCTTCTTGTCGACTGCGGGGGCGGCCCTGCTGCCGGGGGATCGCCTCGTCCGCTGTTTTCGTTGCCATGGCCGCACCATACCTCCGCATTACGGCGCAGAATTGGCCAATCCGCCCTGACCTCAGGCAAGTTGGCCGGACGGGGCGTGCGGGCGGGTTGACGGGGGGTCCACGGGGGACTGACGGGGTGTCCACCGGGGGCTGACGCGGGCCGCTCCGTCTGCCGGGGCGCCACCTGCGGGAACCATCCGAAGTGGTCGTGCGTTTTCCCGAACCCGGGCCGCGGTGTCGGACCCAGGGGCTACGTTGAGCGTTCGTGGAGTGACAAACTGCGACGGGCTGGAGACCTGCGTTGAGCGATCCGAGCGACCCGAGCGACCCGTTCGAGACCACCGAGGCGCACCTGGAGCGGCTCCTCGGCCGGGCCCTGAACTCCTTCGACCTGCCCGACTCCCTGGTGGAGCGCCTGGGTTCGGCGCTGGCGCACAGCTCCTCGCTCCACTCCTCGCACCACGACCCGGCCACCGGGGTGCACCGGGAGACCTTCCGGCACACGTACCTGCTGGCCGACGGCGGCGCGGTCTCGCTGTGGGAGCTGGCGCACCGCCCGGCCGGCCCGGCGGGCCTGCGGCACGAGGTGTTCGCGGCCCGGTCGGAGCTTCACCTCGCGGTGAACCGGCTGTTCGCCGCGGAGCCGGGGCAGGCGGGGGCGCCGGACCGGGGCGCGCCCGAACTGGACTACTGCGGAGGCGACTTCGCGGCAGCGGCGGCGGAGAACGGTACGGATCCGGAAGCGGATGCGGACGGGGAGGAGCCGGAGGGCGCGGCGGCGCTGGGGGCCCTGCTGGCGCGCGGTCCCGGGCTGCCCGAGCAGCGCCGGACCTTCGCGGTCGAGGGCTCGGCGGACCATGCGCGGCGGCTGCTGCGGCGGGCGGAGAACGGGGACCGGCCGGGCGCTGCCGTGGCCCGCCTGCTGCGCTCGGCGTACGCGCACCACATCACGCAGGCCTTCGGCGGCCGGCCGGGCGCGGCGCGGACCCGGGAGCCCGGTTTCACGCTGTACGAGCACGCCTTCGTGCTGGCGGACGGCCGGGAGCTGAGCCTGTGGGAGGTCGAGCACACGGCCACGCCGGACGGCCGCCACATGTGCGAGGTGTACGCGACCGAGGCGGCCGCGCGGGAGGCCATGGAGCTGCGCGCGCGGGTGCGCTGACGGGCCGCCCGGTCCGCCCCGCCGGATGCGGAGGAGGCTCAGCGGGCGGTGAGCGGGAGGTCCAGCGGGGGGTCCGCGGTGATGCGGACCCCGGCGGGCCGGAGGTCGGCGGGGGTCGGCATGGCGCTGCCCGGCAGCTGGACGGCGGCGGCGCCGTGGGCGAGGGCCGAGGCGAGGGCCCCGGGGCCGGTGCCGCCCGCGATGAGGAACCCGGCCAGGGAGGCGTCGCCGGCGCCCACGTCGCTGCGGGGCCCGGGGGCGGGCGCGGTGCCGTAGTGGACTCCCCCGGGGCCGACGAGCAGCTGGCCGTCGGCGCCGAGGCTGGCCAGGACGGCTCCGGCGCCGCGGGAGCGGAGCTCCTCGGCGGCCCCGACGGCGTCCCCGAGGGTGGCCAGGGGGCGGCCGACGGCCTCGGCGAGCTCGTGGGCGTTGGGCTTGACCAGGTCCGGGCGGGCGGCGAGGGCCGCGGTCAGGGCGGGTCCGGAGGTGTCCAGGGCGACCCGGGCCCCGGCGGCACGCACGGCCTCGACCAGCTCCCCGTACCACTCGGGGGCGAGTCCGCGCGGGAGGCTGCCGCAGCAGGCGGTCCAGTGGGCGGCGGCGGCCTGGGTGCGGACGGTGGCGAGGAGGAGTTCCGCCTCGGCGCCGGTGAGTTCGGGTCCGGGAGCGTTGATCTTGGTGAGGGTGCCGTCGGGTTCGGCGACGGAGATGTTGGCGCGGGTGTGGCCCGCGATCGAGACGGCCGTGACGTCCACCCCGAGCCCGCCGAGGAGTTCGGCCATCAGGGCCCCGGCGGTGCCGCCGAGCGGGAGGACCGCGGTGGTGCGGCGGCCGGCGGCGGCCACGGCCCGGGAGACGTTGACCCCCTTGCCGCCCGGGTCCATCCGGTCGGCCGTGGCGCGCAGCACGGCGCCGCGCGTCAGGGCGGGGACCTCGTAGGCGCGGTCCAGGGAGGGGTTGGGGGTGACGGTGAGGATCATGCGAGCGCGACTTCCGTACCGGCGGCCTCGATCGCCGCCTGTTGGGCGGGGTCCAGCCCCGCGTCGGTGATGAGCAGGTCGATGTCGGCGAAGGAGGCGAAGCGGGCGAAGTGCTCGCGGCCCGCCTTGGCGGAGTCGGCGAGCAGGACCACGCGGCGGGCGGCGGCGACGGCGGCGCGTTTGACCGCGGCCTCGGCGAGGTCGGGGGTGGTGAGTCCGCCGGCGGCGGAGAAGCCGTTGGCGGCGAGGAAGAGGACGTCGGCGCGGATCTCCGCGTAGGCGCGCAGGGCCCAGGCGTCGACGGCGGCGCGGGTGCGGTGCCGGACCCGGCCGCCGACCAGGTGCAGTTCCAGCCCGGGGTGGGCGGAGAGCCGGGTGGCCACGGGCAGGGCGTGGGTGACCACGGTGAGGGTGGACTCGGCGGGGATGCGGGCGGCGAGGCGGGCGACGGTGCTGCCCGCGTCGAGGATGACGCTGCCGTCCGGCGGGAGCTCGGTGAGGGCGGCGGCCGCGATGCGGTCCTTCTCGGGGGCGGCGGTGGCCTCGCGCTCGGCGAGGTCCGGTTCGAACTCCAGGCTGCCGGCGGGTACGGCGCCCCCGTGCACCCGGCGCAGGAGTCCGGCCCGGTCGAGGGCCTTCAGGTCGCGGCGCACGGTCTCGGCGGTGACCTGGAACTCCCCGGCGAGGGACAGGACGTCGACGCGGCCCGCCGCGCGGGCGAGGCGGAGGATCTCCTGTCGGCGTTCCGCGGCGTACATGTGGGTTTAGTTCCGTTTCGGTCCGTTACATGTGGGTTCGCTTCCACTTTACGGGCCAAAACTAAGGAAAGTACAGAGAAACGGACATGCCCGCCGGAGGGGCGGGCATGTCCGTGAGGGGCGGGGCGGGGTTCGGCGAACCCGCGCCCGGGCGGGCCGGGTCTCAGACGGAGACCTTCTCGGGGGCCCCGCCGTCCAGGGCCTCCTCGCCGAGGGCGCCCGCCTCGGCCTCGTGGGCGACGCCCTGCCGCTGCCGGGCGGGGAGGGCGAACATCACCGAGAAGATGACCACCAGCACGCCGACGACCCACCACAGCGCCTGCTGGAAGCCCTCGGCGAAGGCCAGCGCCGGGCCGTCCTTCGGCAGCCGGTCGTCGATGACGGTGAAGAAGACCACCGAGACCAGGCCGAGGCCGAGCGCGTTGCCCATCTGGCCCGTGGTGTTGATCAGGCCGGAGGCCGAGCCGGCGTGCTCGCGGGGCACCTCGGAGAGGACCGCGTCGGTCAGCGGGGCCACGATCAGGCCCATGCCGATGCCCATCACGATCAGCGGGGCGGCCATCTGGAGCGGGGTGATCTCCAGCCCGTAGCGGCCGGACTCCCAGATGTAGAGGAGCAGTCCCGCACCCATCGTCAGGGCTCCGGCCTGGAGGACCTTGCGGCCGAAGCGGGGGACGAGCTTCTGGACGGACATGCCGGCCGCCACCGAGACGGCGATCGAGAAGGGCACGCCGGTGCCGCCCGCCTTCAGGGCGCTCCAGCCCAGGCCGACCTGCATGTACAGGGTCCACACGAGGAAGAAGATGCCGGTCGCGATGCCGAAGGTCAGCTGGACGGCGATGCCCGCGGCGAAGCTCTTGATCTTGAACAGGGAGAGCTCGACCAGCGGGGAGCCGTCCTTGCGGGTCTTGCGCCGCTCGTGCGCGAGGAAGACGGCGAAGACGGCGGGCGCGGCGGCCATGCTCACGAAGCCCCACGCCGGCCAGTCGTTCTCGCGGCCCTGCGTGAGGGGGTAGATCAGCATGACCATGCCGAGGGTGGCCAGGACCACGCCGACGAGGTCGAGACCGAGGGCCTTGGGGGCCTTGGACTCCGAGATGTAGCGCATCCCGAGGATCAGGCCGGCGATGCCGACGGGCAGGTTGATCAGGAAGATCGGGCGCCATTCGAGGCCGAAGAGGTTCCACTCGGTGAGCAGGGCGCCGAGGATCGGGCCGGACACGGCGCCGAGGCCGACGATGGCGCCGAAGATGCCGAAGACCTTGCCGCGCTCGTGGGCCGGGAAGGTGACGTGGATGATGGCGAGCACCTGGGGGACCATCATCGCGGCCATCGAGCCCTGGAGCAGCCGCGAGGCGACCAGCATCTCCTGGTTGGCCGCCAGTCCGCAGAGGGCGGAGGCGACGGTGAAACCGGCGATGCCGAAGAGGAAGAGCCGCTTGCGGCCGTAGATGTCGCCGAGGCGGCCGCCCGTGATCAGGCCGGCGGCGAAGGCGAGCGCGTAGCCCGCGGTGATCCACTGGATGGCGCTCGTGCTGGTGCCGAGGTCCTGCTGGAGGCTGGGGATCGCGATGTTGACGATCGTGACGTCGACCAGGTCCATGAAGGCGGCGGTCATGACGATGACCAGGGCCAGCCAGCGGCGGCGGTCGGCGGTACGGGCGGCCTCGTCGGCCGCGGATATCCCGGGCCCGTCGGACCCGGGCTTCTTGGACTGCTCGGTGCTCATGGGGAAGAACGTAGACCCTAAGTAGGACAGTTCGTGGCCTATTTCGCTGGCAACCTTGGTCCATGACCGACACACCGGCGCGACTGCTGACCCTGTTGTCGCTCCTCCAGACCCCGCGGGAGTGGCCCGGCCGAGAACTGGCCGAGCGTCTCGCGGTGAGCGCGCGCACCATCAGGCGGGACATCGACCGCCTGCGGGAACTGGGGTACCCCGTGGAGGCCTCGCTCGGGGCCGAGGGCGGATACCGGCTGGTCGCGGGCGCGGCCATGCCGCCGCTGCTGCTGGACGACGAGGAGGCCGTGGCCATCGCGGTCGGCCTGCGGGCCGGGGCGGGCCATGCGATCGAGGGGGTGGAGGAGGCGTCCGTACGGGCCCTGGCCAAGCTGGAGCAGGTGCTGCCGGCCCGGCTGCGGCACCGGGTCGGCGCCCTGCAGTCGGCGACGGTGCCGCTGACGCGGGGGGACGGGGCGAGCATCGATCCGCGGACGCTGACGGTGATCGCGGGCGCGGTGGCGGGGCGGGAGCGGCTGCGGTTCGCGTACCGGGCCGGGGACGGGGCGGCCTCGAAGCGGCTCGTCGAGCCGTACCGGCTGGTGTCGACGGGGTGGCGGTGGTACCTGGCCGCGTACGACGCGGACCGGGAGGACTGGCGGACGTTCCGGGTGGACCGGATCAGTGAGCCGTTCGCGACGGGGGCGCGGTTCGCTCCGCGGGAGGTGCCGTTGGGGGATGTGGCGGCGTACGTCGCCCAGGCGGTGCGGGGGCGGCAGACGGGCCCGTACCGGGTGGACGTGGCGTTCCGCGCCAGCGCGGAGGAGGTGGCGGCGGTCATCCCGGCCTGGCTGGGCACACCGGAGCCGGATCCGGACGGGGGTGTGGGTGTGGGTGTGGGTGTGGGTCCCGGTCCGGATGCGGATGCGGGTGGGGGTCCGGGGTGTCGGCTGCGGTTCGACACGTCGGACGCGA
This sequence comes from Streptomyces sp. NPDC038213, assembly GCF_055600495.1. Taxonomy (NCBI): domain Bacteria; kingdom Bacillati; phylum Actinomycetota; class Actinomycetes; order Kitasatosporales; family Streptomycetaceae; genus Streptomyces; species Streptomyces sp. NPDC038213. The sequence goes on along the minus strand of NZ_JBVJYM010000003.1, from coordinate 223,011 downwards.
TGGAGTGGGTGGCCGTCCGGCTGGCCATGACCGGTCTCCCCTTCACCGTCGTGTCGCCCGCGGAACTGGCGGACGCGGCCAGCGGGCTCGGCTCCCGCCTGACCGCCGCAGCCGCCGCCCACTAACCGCACCGGGCCCCGGCCCCGGCCCCCGGTGCGCTCAATCGCCGCGCGGGCTGGATGTGCCGGGGCCGCAGCTCGGCTGCGGGCCGACCGATTCTCGGGAGGCAGCCCGCCACCCCTGCCGGCGCTCCGCGCCGGGTGCGCTCAAACGCCGCGCGGGCTGGATTTGCCGCGGTCGCACCTCCGGTGCGGGCCCGCCGGGGGCGGCGGGAGCCGGGGCGACACCACCCCCGGCCCCGGGCGCTCCGCGCCACGGTGCGCTCAAACGCCGCGCGGGCTGGATTCTGCTGCGGTCGCACCCCGGGTGCGGGGCCAGCGGGTCCGCGGTGGCCGGAGGCCGCCCTTCGCCCGTTCCCGGGCGCTGCGCGCCCGGTGCGCTCAAACGCCGCGCGGGCTGGGTTTGGTGCGGTCGCACCTCGGGTGCGGGGATCCGGCCTTGCCGCAGGCGCGGGGCAGGGGCTGGACCGATGCAGGGGGTCCGGCCTTGCCGAAGGCTCGCGGTCGGAGGCTGGACCGACGCCGGAAATCCAGCCCCGCCGGCGATTGAGGCGCGGGGGCCGGGGCGGAGCCCCGGAGGTGCGGGGTAGGGGGGAGCCCCGGCACCAGGGGGGTGGGTGCCGGGGCTCGCATGGGGGGGGTTAGGCGACGGCGTCGAAGCCGGTGTCGTGGGCCATGCGCTTCAGTTCGAGGAGGGCGTGCTTCTCGATCTGGCGGATGCGCTCACGGGTCAGGCCGTGCTGCTTGCCGACCTCCGTCAGGGTCCGCTCGCGGCCGTCGTCGATGCCGTACCGCATCTTGATGATCGAGGCCGTCCGCTGGTCCAGCTTGCCGATCAGGTCCTCCAGCTCCTCGCTGCGCAGGAGGGACAGGACGGACTGCTCGGGCGAGACCGCCGAGGTGTCCTCCAGGAGGTCGCCGAACTGCGTGTCGCCCTCGTCGTCCACGGACATGTTCAGGCTGACCGGGTCGCGGGCCCAGTCCAGGACGTCGGCCACGCGCTTCGGGTTCGAGTCCAGCTCGGCGGCGATCTCCGTGTGCTCCGGGTCGCGGCCGTGCTCCCTGTTGAACTCGCGCTGGACCCGGCGGATGCGGCCGAGCTCCTCCACGAGGTGGACGGGGAGGCGGATCGTGCGCGACTGGTCGGCTATCGAGCGCGTGACCGCCTGGCGGATCCACCAGGTCGCGTACGTGGAGAACTTGAAGCCCTTGGCGTAGTCGAACTTCTCCACGGCGCGGACCAGGCCGGCGTTCCCCTCCTGGATGAGGTCGAGGAGGGGGAGGCCGCTGCGCGGGTACCGGCGGGCCACGGCGACGACCAGGCGGAGGTTCGACCGGATGAAGACCTCCTTGGCCCGGTCGCCCTCGGCGGCCAGCGCCTCCAGCTCCTCGCGGCCGACCTCGGCGCCCTTTATCTGCGGGACCTCGCCGTCGAGTATCTGGCGGGCGAAGACCCCCGCCTCGATCATCTGGGAGAGCTCGACTTCCTTGGCCGCGTCGAGGAGCGGGGTGCGGGCGATCTCGTCCAGGTACATGCCGACCAGGTCGCGGTCGGCGATCTCCGCGCGGACGGCGCGAGCGCTGCTGGCCGATTCGGACTGACGGCGGGCGACGGCGCGGGTTGCCATGCGTGCTCCCTTGCAAAGAGTTCGGTCGCGGTGCGGCTGGTGCGGCCCCCGGAACACTCTCCCGAGTGCCCGCATCCGATGGAAACAACGACTGGAATCGGGACAGAATTCCCACGCCGCGTGCCATTTTTCGAGATCTTGCAGTATCCTGCGCCGCCGCACCGGTGGTGGAGGTCGCTCCGCCGGTGAAACCCCTGGTCAGGGGAGTTGCGCCCGCTCTTGCGCCTCCGCCCCTGAAGACGGCGAACACTGCCCCCCGGTTGCCCGGGAGGCGGTGTCAATTGCCGGATTCGCTCCGGAAGGGGCGGTTCCGCCCCGGTGGGGAGGGCCGTCGGCCCCCGTCAGTGGACGATGACCGGGACGGCCGGCTCGGCCGCGTCCGCACCGGTGCCGCCGGAGGCGGCCGTGACGCCCGTACCCGGGCGGCCGGTGTTGATCAGGGCGAAGGCGATGGCCGCGGAGGCCGCGAGGATGCCGACCGCCCACCAGATCGCGGCGGCGTACCCGTGCACCATGGCCTGCGCCTGGAGCGCCTGCTGCGCGGCGGTCCCGCCCGCGCCCTCGGCTGCGTGCGAGGTCAGGTAGGCGGTGGTGGCGGAGGCGGCGATGGTGTTCAGCAGGGCCGTGCCGATGGCGCCGCCGACCTGCTGGGAGGTGTTGACCATCGCGGAGGCCACGCCCGCGTCCTTCGGGTCCACCCCGTGGGTGGCCAGGGACATCGCCGGCATGAAGGCCGTACCCATGCCGAGGCCCAGGAGCAGCTGCGCCGGGAGGATCAGCGCCGCGTACGAGGAGCCGACCTCCAGCTGGGTGAGCAGCAGCATGCCCGTGCCGGCGACCAGGAAGCCGGGGCCCATCAGCATCCGGGGCGGGACCCGGGTCATCAGGCGGGCGCCGATCTGGGTGGAGCCGGTGATCATGCCGACGACCATCGGCAGGAAGGCGAAGCCGGTCTTGAGCGGGGAGTACCCCTTGACCACCTGGAGGTAGTAGGTGAGGAAGAGGAACAGGCCGAACATCGCGATGACGGCCAGACCCAGCGACAGGTAGACGCCGCCGCGGTTGCGCTCGGTCAGGACGCGCAGCGGGAGCAGCGGGGAGCGGACCTTGGCCTCGGTGAGGACGAAGGCGCCGAGCAGGAGCACGGAGCCGGCGAACAGGCCCAGGGTGACCGGGTCGGTCCAGCCGTCGGACTCGGCGCGGGTGAACCCGTAGACGAGGGCGACCAGGCCGAGGGTGGACAGGACCACGCCGGGGATGTCGAGCGGGGCGCGGTTGCGGGCGCCCTTGGGCTCGTGGATCACGAACCAGGCGCCGACGGCGGCCACGATCGCGAAGGGGATGTTGACGAAGAAGGTCCAGCGCCAGTTCAGGTACTCGGTGAGGAAGCCGCCGAGGATCAGGCCGACGGCGCCGCCGCCGCCCGCGATGGCCCCGTAGATGCCGAAGGCCTTGGCGCGCTCGCGGGCGTCGGTGAACATGACGGCGAGCAGGGAGAGGGCGGCGGGGGCCAGCAGGGCTCCGAAGGCGCCCTGGAGGGCGCGGGCGCCGAGCATCGCGGCCTCGCCGGTGGCCGCGCCGCCGAGGGCGGAGGCGGCCGCGAAGCCGATGAGGCCCACGACGAAGGCGTTCTTGCGGCCCCACAGGTCGGCGATGCGGCCGCCGAAGAGCAGGAGTCCGCCGAAGGCCAGGGCGTACGCCGTGATGACCCACTGGCGGTTGCCGTCGGAGATCCCCAGGTCCTGCTGGGCGGAGGGCAGGGCGATGTTCACGATCGTCGCGTCGAGCACGACCATCAGCTGGGCCAGGGCGATGAAGACCAGGGCCTTCCAGCGGCTGGGGTCGGCCTGCGGCAGCGCTGCGGCCGCCGTCTCGGGCGTTTTGGGCATGGGGGTATCCACCTCGTGGTGCGGTACTGGTGCGGGGTGCGGAGCAAGTCGTGGGAAGCGGGGGCGCGCGGGGGCCGCGGCTCCATGCGGGAGGGCTGCGGCTAGCGGCCCCGCTTCAGGTCCTCGAAGGTGACGGCCTCGCCCGGGAGCACGCTCCGGGCGGGGGCGCGCAGCCCGTCGAGGAACAGCTGGAGGTGCCGGTGGACGAACCGGTCGGCGTCGAGGCAGGCGCTGCCGGGCAGCGGGCGGCTGAGCTGTGAGAGGGCGACCATCAGGTCGCCGACGGCCACGTCCGGGCGCAGCTGCCCGGACGAGCGGGCCTGGGCCATCAGGTCCTCGACGGCCTGCTCCAGCTCGGTGCGGGTGGCCTCCAGCTCGGGGTGCTCGTGGTCGAAGGAGCCGGAGAGCATCGGGCACAGGGCCCCGATCCGCTCGTCGGCCGCGCCGTGCACGAACCGGGCGAGGGCCTCGAAGGGGTCCTCCTCCTCGGCAAGGGCCGATTCGGCCTGGGCGCAGACCCGGTCCAGGGCGTACAGGACCACGTGGTGGGCGAGGGTGGTGCGGTCGGGGAAGTGCCGGTACAGCGTGGCGTTCCCGACGCCGGCACGGCGGGCGATCTCGTCGAGGGCCGCCTCCACGCCGTGCTCCACGAACATCTCGCGGGCGGCGAGGAGGATGCGTTCGCGGTTGCGCAGGGCGTCGGCGCGCGGGCGCGGCACCTTGGCGGGGGCGGGGGCGGCGCCGCGGCGGGTGCGGGGGGCCGGTCCGCCGTCGCAGGCGGGCCCCGGCCCCGGGACGGGATCCGCGGCGGCCCCGCGGGCGACGCCCTGGGCGAGGCCCTCGGCGACCGCTGCGACCGCGGACGGGTCGCGCGGCACGTCGGGTGCCGGGGTGGCGGTCTGGTCCACGGCGGGTGCTCCTCGGTCGCTGTCGTCGGATGTCCTGCCCGGGCCGGCTGGCCCAGCGGTACGGGCCTGCGGTACGGGCGGGTCCTGGCGGGCCGTCCCCGGTCAGGCAAACGGGGAGCGTTTCCCCGTTTCGAGTACGCAGGTGTAAACGGGGACTCGATCCCCGCTTATTTCTCGCTCGAATGTGACCTGCATCACACCCCGCCCCACGTTCGGCCCCTCCCCGCGCGCGGCCGCGCACGACCCGTCGGAGGGTGATCGCACGAGCGCAGACCGGGTCCGGCCGGCTGCCGCAGAACCGAAGGCGAGCGGATGCCGCAGACCCGCCACCGGATATGCAGACACCGCCGGACCAGTGCCTACATCGGACTCACCGCACTGGCCCTCGGCGTGTGCGCCACCGCCAGCACCGGCACCGGCCACCCGGCGCGCAGCACTGCCGGGCCCGTGGCCGCGACCGGGGAGTCGGCGCTCGCGCCCTGCCGGATCTCCGGGGCGATGGGGGTGCAGATGTCCGAGGGGCTGCCGACCCCGCCCGGGTACTCCCGCTCGACGGGCCAGGTCCGCGCCCTCAACCTCATGATCGACTTCCCCGACGCCAAAGGGGAGGGCACCGCCCTGGACCGGCTGGCCGAGTTCTTCCCGCAGACCTCGGACTGGTTCCGCACCAGCTCGTACGGAAAGCTCAGCTACCGGCCCGAGTCCCCCGTCAAGACCTGGCTGCGGATGCCGATGCCGTTCGCCGCGTACGGGATCGAGCGCGGGTCCCCGTACGAACCGGGCTACCGGCAACTCGTGGAGCACATCGTGCAGGCCGCCGACCCCGAGGTGGACTTCAGCGCGTACGACCTGGTCAACATCCTGGTCACCCCGAACGCCGGGCCCTCCGCCCTGGACACCGTGCTCTCGGTGACCTTCTCCGGCAACGCCGAGGCGCCGGTCGCGGACGGGGTGCCGCTGGCGAACACCTCGTTCGTCTACAGCCGCCAGGACGACGGCTCGGGCTCGTACCGCGAGACCGGCTACCGCGTCCTGCCCCACGAGAACGGCCACGTCTTCGGCCTGCCCGACCTCTACACCGCCGAGGGCGGCGGAGCGGTGGGCCACTGGGACATCATGAGCGAGGACTGGGGGGCCAACAACGACCTCCTGGGCTGGCACAAGTGGAAGCTCGGCTGGCTGGACGGCAGCCAGATCAGCTGCGCCTCCCAGCCCGGTACGAGCGACCACGTCCTGTCCCCGCTCGCGGTCAAGGGCGGCACCAAGCTGGCCTTCGTACCCGTCTCCGAGTCGGCCGGCTTCGCCGTGGAGGTCCGCACCCCGGCCGGCAACGACGAGGCCGTCTGCAAACCGGGCGTACTCGTCTACAGGGTCGACTCCGAGGTGGACACCGGCCGCGGACCGGTGGTCATCGCCGACAGCGCCGCCGAGAGCGGGGGCTGCACCCGCCGCCCCAACGTCCACGCGGAACTCTCCGACGCCCCGTACGCACCCGGCGAGACCTTCACGGACGAGGAGAGCGGGGTCAGCGTCTCGGTGGTCGGCGAACTGCGCAGCGGCAGCTACCAGGTCCGCATCACCCGCCCCTGATCCGGCCGCCCGGCACCCTCCGCCGCACAGGGCGCGGCCGGGCCCGCCGCGGCCCGCGGACCCGCCGCCCGACCGGCCGCACACCGCGCCGCGGAGGCGTCCCCCGATCCGCTACCCTGTCCCTGGGCTGCCCTTGGGCGGCCCGGCGCCTTCGTAGCTCAGGGGATAGAGCACGGCTCTCCTAAAGCCGGTGTCGCAGGTTCGAATCCTGCCGGGGGCACAGTGCAGACGGGTGGAGGCCCGGTCGCTTCGAGCGACCGGGCCTCCTTCGTGTTCCGGGGTGCCGCCCCGGGAGCGGTCAGGCCGCCGCGACGAGGTCGGGGGCAGGGCCTTCGCCCGCTTCGCGACGGAGGCGGGGGCGGGGGCGGTGGAGTGGCGCGTACGTCGGTGAGGTAACGGGCGGGCGGAGGGGCAGGCGCGGTGGCATGAAGGAATCCGGACGGGCCCGAGGGGGTGCATATCCAAGCAGATGTGCATATGCTCCGAATAGTCCGATTGAGTGTTCCCGAAGGAGTGACGACGGGATGGCGAACGAGCGGAAGAACGACCTCCGTGCGGCGATGCAGGACCGGCTGCCGGGCCACGAACCCCCCTCGAAGGGGCACGGGTTCGACGGTCCCGTCCGCAGCAAGGTCAAGGGCGGACCGCATACGAAGGCGGCCCTCAAGCGCGCCGGCAGCCCCCAGGGCGACCGGATCGGCGAGCGGAGCAAGGGCCTCAGTTAGCCGCCCGTACGGGCAGGACCGCCCTGCGGGCGGGATGCAGTAGATGCAGTAGATGCAAGAACGAGCGGGATGCGGGTTGTGGCCCTCCCGGCCGGTGGGGATCGGCTGGGAGGGCCTTCGCATGTCCGGGCACGGGCAGGCGGGCTACGGGGCCGGCGGGGCCTGCCGGTCGGCCTCGGTGAGCAGGGTGTCCGGGCAGGCCGTGCCGCGGGGCAGCTGGTACGGGGCCGCCAGCCGGTAGGTGCCGGGGCCCGGTGCCAGCAGGACCGTCCACTCGCCGCCCGAGGCGTCGGGGGCGGTGGGGAAGAGGCAGCCGGCGGGGTTGGCGGTCTCCGTCGGCGGCTCGACGCCCTCGCCCGCGGCGTCGACCAGGCCGAGCCAGGGCGAGTACGGCACCCGGATCCACACCCGGCCGGCCTGCGGCACGTCCACGACCAGCTCGCCCGCGTCCGCCCGCCGGGCGACCGCCGGCAGGGAGGCCAGCGGGGCGGCTTCGCGGACCCGGTACAGCTGCCAGTTGTCGTCGCCCCAGACCCGCTCCAGGTACGGCAGGCCCGCCCTGATCAGCTCGGCCTCGCGCACTCCCCCGGAGTCCGGCCGGGCCGCGGGCAGCACCACGTAGTGCACGGCCCAGCGGTCGAGCCAGTCGCGGTAGCTGGCGGCGTCGAGCGTGTCGTCGTAGAAGAGCGGGTTGCGCTCCAGGTCGGCCTGGCGGTTCCAGCCGCGGGCCAGGTTCACGTACGGGGCGAAGGCCGAGGACTCGCGGTGGCTGCTGGCCGGGACCACCTCCACCCGGCCGCGGTCCATCCCGGGCCGCTGGAGCCGGTCGACGAGCGGGGCGAGCTCGCGGTTCCAGGCCGCTTCGGGGGTGGTGCGGACGATGTCCATGACGCTGTTGGCCGTGATCCAGGAGTTCAGACCGGCGAAGGCCAGCAGGAGGGCGTACCACTTGCGGGAGCGGCGCACGGTGTGGGGCAGGGCGGCCAGCAGGACCACCCCGGCGAAGAGCATCGCGAAGCGGGTGACGTTGGAGCCGACCTGCGAGTCGACCAGCCAGGTCAGCGCCACACCCGCCGCGTACACGGCCGCGGCGAGCCGTACGGTCTTCCAGTCGCGCGGCACCAGCAGGGCGGTCAGCACGGCGAAGGTGAAGGGCAGCGAGGCCGAGCCCAGGGACAGCGGCTGCGTGCCGGAGAAGGGGAACAGCCAGGCGGACAGCCCGACCACGGCCACCGGTGCCAGCCCGAGCGCGTACGCCCCGGGCCGCCGGCCGCTCAGGAACAGGGCCGCCGCGACCACCCCGAGGAACAGCCCGGCCACCGGCGAGGCGGCCGTGGCCAGCCCGGCCAGCGGTACGGCGGCGGCGGCCTTGCCCCAGCGGCGGCGGGCCCACTTACGCGGCCAGCAGAAGACCGCTGCCACCGCGCCGAGGGCGAACATCGCCCCGAGCCCGAAGGTCACGCGGCCGGAGAGGGCGTTGCAGAAGAGGGCGAAGACCCCGGCGAGGGCGGGCGGCAGCGGATTGCGGACGGCGCCCCGGCAGCGGCAGAGGATCAGCGCCAGCAGGCCCGCGGAGACCGTCCCGGCGATCATCATCGTGGTCCGGACGCCGAGGACGGACATCAGGTACGGGGAGACGACGCTGTACGAGACGGGGTGCATCCCGCCGTACCAGGCCAGGTTGTAGGCGGAGTCCGGGTGCCGGCCGACGAACTCGGCCCAGGCGTCCTGCGCGGCGAGGTCGCCGCCGCTGCTGGCGAAGAAGAGGAACCAGGCCACGTGGAGTACGGCGGCCAGGGCGGTCGCGGTGCCGACGGCGTGGGCCGTGGGGTGGGTGTGGCGGAGGGTGCGCCAGCTGCGGAGGGGGCGGAGGAGGTGGAAGGGACTCGGGGAGCCGGGCCCGGAACCGGAACCGGGCGCGGGCGCGGGCGCGGACCCCGTCCCGGCGCCGTCCGCGGGCGCGGCGGCGCCCGCCGCCGCGGGGTCCTGCGGCCCCCTCGGCGGAGACTTCGGCTCGGCGCTCGTCACTCCGTCGCTCCCCACATCGTTCCTCCCCCTCGGGTCGCCCACTGAGACGTGCACCGGCACCCCGGGGTTGCCCGGGGTGCCGGTGCACGGTCGTGCCCTGCGCGGCTCCTGCGCTGCGCGGATCCTGGCGTACGCGCTTCACGGCGTACGGGCCGGTCAGCCCACGCGCGTCAGCTTCTTGCCGAAGCCCGGTTCGGTCAGGTCGGCCTGGAGGGCCACCGGCACCTTGACCTGGCTGGCGCCCGAGCCGACCGTCAGCGTGCCGATCTCCGTACCCGCCTTGGCGGTGTGCGGGACCGGGGAGCCGCCGGAGAGCTTGACGTCCACCTTCAGGGACGGCCAGCCGATCGCGTCCACGTCGGCGGTGGCCACCACCGGGGTCCGGCCGCCGAGCCCGTCGTCCACGTACCCGACCACGTCGCCCTTCTTGATCACCTTCGCGCCGGTGAGCATGTCCTGGGTCTCCAGCATCATCTTCTTGCTGGCCTGGATGGCGGTGTCGAGGATCGGGACCCCGTGCTGCCCGAGGACGGCGCCGACGATGAACTGGTCCGTCTTGCCGACCCGCTTGTAGGCGGCGAAGAGCAGGTTGCCGCCGGCGGCGGTGGTGCTGCCGGTCTTGATCCCGAGGGCGTTGTTGAACGGGACGAGGCTGTTCCAGTTGTTCCAGTCCTTGCCGGTGTGGTCGGTCCACTTCGGCAGCCGGGTGATGTCCCGCAGGACCGGGATCTCGACGAGCTTGAGGCCCAGCTTCACCTGGTCCTCGGCGGTGCTGACCGTGGTCGCGTCCAGGCCCGAGGGGTCCGTGTACGTGGTGTTGGTCATGCCGAGTTCCTTGGCCGTGTCGTTCATCTTCTTGACGAACGCCTCCTGGGAACCGGAGTCCCAGCGGGCCAGCAGCCGGGCGATGTTGTTGGCCGAGGGGATCATGAGCGCGGCGATGGCGTCGTACTCGCTGATCTTGTCGCCCTCGCGGGCGGTGTTGAGGGTGGACTCGTTGTCCGTCTTATCCTTCTGGCCCTCCACCTCCGCGGTCTTGTCGATATCGATCATCTTGCCCTTTTCGCCCCGCTTGAAGGGGTGGTCGCGCAGGATGATGTACGCCGTCATCGACTTGGTGACGGAGGCGATCGGGATGGGCTTCTGCTCGCCGTACGAGCCGACGGTGCCGAGGCCGGTGGCGGACATCCAGGCCTGGCCCTCGTCCGGCGGGGTCAGCTCCGGCTTCTGCCCGGCGAAGGTGTACGCGTCCGAGGCGGTCATCTTCAGCGAGGGCTCGGGCAGCGGGCGGACCAGCTGCACGACGGCCAGGATGATGCCGAGCAGGACCACCAGCGGGGTCCAGATCTTGAACCGGCGGACGGTGGTGCGCAGGGCGCTCGGCGGCGGGGGCGGGTTGTTCGTCAGGTCCGCGAGCATGTCGAGCGGGGGCTTGGGCGGCAGGGGCTGCTGCTTGGTCCGCTCGGTCTCGCCCAGCGAGGCGGGGGTCGCCGCGCCCGGGGCGGGGTGGGCGGCCGGGGCCGCTGCGCTGGGAGCGGGGGCCGGGCGGGCGTCGTCCGTGCGCAGGGGCACGAAGGTGCTCGGGCGCTCGGCCTGGCCGGCCGGGGCGGCCTGGCCCGCGGGGTGGGGCCGGTTCGGCTGGTTCGGCTGCTGCGACTGGTTCGGCTGGTTGGCCGCGGGGGCCGGCTTGGGCACCCGGAAGACGGCGGTCTCCTGGTCCACGGGACCGGCGGCAGCGGGCTTCGCGGCCGCGCCGGACTGCGGGGCCGGACCGGCCTTCGGGGCGTCGGCGGCCTTCGGGGGCCCGTCGGTCCGGGGGGCCCGGAAGACGGCGGTGGGCTGGTCGACGGAGCCGGGGCGCGGGGCGGACCCCGGCTTGATCGCCTTCAGGACGGTGGTCTCGTCGGCGGGGGCGTCGGGCGCGGCACCGGGCTTGGCGCCGGGCCGGCCGATGGCGCGGAACACGGTGGTGTCGCCGTCGACGGGCGCACCCGTACCGGCGCCGCGACCGCCCTTCGCCCCGGAACCGGCCTCGGAACCCGGTTCCGCTTTCCCCTCGGCGGTGGCCGCCCAGGCCGCCACGGAGGCGCGTCCCGCGTCCTCGTCGGCGGGCGCACCGGTACGCGGCGGGGCGATCCGCGGATCCACGGAGGCGGCGGGCGCCGCGGGGGCTGCCGGAGCCGCGGGTGCTGCTGCGGGGCGGGCCTCGCGGCGCCCTTCGGCGGCGTCGGGTCCGGCGTCCGTACGGGGCTCCGAAGCGGAATCGGACGCGGGGCCTGCGGGCCTGGCGGCGGGCTCCGCCGGCTTGGCGGCCTTGCCGCGGCCCCCGAACCAGTCGGTGTCGGTGCCGGACGCGGCGGCGGGCGTACGGGATCCCCCCTCACCTGCGCCTGCGGCGGGCGTGGACCCGGCGCCGGGGAGCGGCCGCGCACCGAACGCGTTGAACGCACGGGTGGTCGTGTCACCGGCACCGGCGGCCCGGCCGGCGGCAGAACCGGAATCCCCGTCGGCGCCCGCGTCCCCGCCCGTACGGCCGGATGTGGATCCCGACGCGGGCCCGGAGTCGGCGGCCGGCCCGGAGCCCGCCGGAGCCGCCCCGAACGCGCTGAAGGGGCGGCTGGATGCCGCGGCGGAGCCCGGACCGGACACGGCCGCAGGGGCCGCTCCCGAGCCGGACTCGGATTCCGCTTCCGCTTCCGAACCACCGGAGGCGGCCGGAGCGGCCTTGGACAGCGCACCCGCAGCACCGGAACCGGCAGACGCCCCACCGGACACGGACCGGCCACCGGCCGGGTCCCCGTCGGAGGCGGAGGCGGCATCGGAGTCGGCAGAGGAGGGCTTACCGGCAGCCGCCTGAGCAGCCGGGGAGTCGGCCGCGCGGCCCGCGGCGGCAGCGCCGCCGGACCGGGTCGCGGGGCCGGAGTCCGAGCCCGCGGCTGCGGAAGCGGAATCCCGAACCGGGGACGCCGGAGCGGAGGCCTCCGGGGACGCCGCCGGGGCGGAACCCGTACCCGAGTCGACCGGACCGGAGTCCGAGCCGTTCTTGCCGGACCGCGAATCCGCGCCCGAGCCGGAGCCCTGCGCGCCCGGGGTCGCGGTCGAGGTCGAGGTCGAGGTCGCGCCCGCCGTCTCGGAAGCCGAAGCGGAGTCCCGGGCCGCAGCCGGACCATCGGGCCGTGCGTCCGGGTCCGGGCCTGACGTGCCCGGCGCATCGGAGGCGGCGTCCTCGGCGTCCCGGGGCGCGGCCGGGCGCGCGGGCGGGGTCGGGGTTTCGGTGGGGTCGGGGGCTTTTCGGGACGGGAGGCGGGGATCGCGCTCCGGCGTCGGATCCGCCGTGCCCGACGTACCCGACGAACCCTGCTCTACCGACTTGTCGGGGGACTCGCCCGCCACCAGTTCCTCCTCGCTCGCTGTCGCTCGGCCTACTCGCCCGGCCCGGCCGGCTGTCCGAACCGTCTACCAGTGTCCCGTCTCGGGGGCATCGCCCCCGTGCTAGACGAGAACGACATAGCTGCCGGTTCCCACCCAAACCGTCCACGCACTCTCGACAGATGAATGTGAGAGGGGTCACCCTGTCACTCATCCACGCGGGGAGGCATGGATGGGCAGGAGCCGCAGAACAATTCCGGAGGAGCTTCTGCTGCTCGCCTTGGACCCGACCACGGGAACCACGGCGCAGCCGCAGTCGCTCGACCTCGGCCTGGCCGGGGCCCAGCTAGTAGAGCTGGCTCTGGCCGGACGGATAGCCCCTGACGGGGATCGTATCGCCGTGGTGATGCCACGGCCGACAGGAGATCCGACCCTGGACTCCGCACTGGAACTGCTGCGCAGGCGCGGCAGCCCGGTACGGGCCGTCCACTGGATCGGCGGACCCCGCCTGGGGCTCCGCCAGACGTACCTCTCGCACCTGGAGCGCTGCGGCATGGTGCATGCCGTGGCGGGACAGATGTGCGGGGTGCTGCCGACGACTCGCTACCAGGCGACGGACACGGCGATCAGCCGGGAGATCAGGGCCCGGCTGGACAGTGCGATCCGCACCGGCGTACCGCCGGACCCGCGGACCGCGGCGCTTGCCGCGCTGGCCCACTCGGTCGGGCTCGGCAAGCACCTGTACCCCGGCAACGAGGGACGGTCCTCGCGGTCGAGGCTGCGGGACCTGATCAGGCACGACCCGATGGGCGGACTCGTGGCGCACGCCGTGATGGACGTCCAGAACGGCGTGGGTGCGCAGCCGCGGCGCGCGTCCGCACCGAACCCCGGGCACCAGCCGGCCCCGGCCGGCGCCAGGGTCGCGGCGGGCGGGGTTCCGCTCCAGCCGCGCAGGGGCGCGATGGCTCGCGCCGTCGCGCACTAGACCGGACCACCCACCCGGTCGGCACGAAGTGACGAAGTACGGAGCACGGTGACGGAGTACTGAGCACAGTTGGGAGCCCAGTACGAAGCGCTGTCATGCGAACCGCCGGTGCGCGGGGCGCCGGGGCCGGCCTTGCCGGTCCCGGTCGCCCCGCGCATCCGTGTTCCCTCCCCCGGCCCCGGCCCGGTCTCTCGCTCTTTCCTGCGGCTTTCCCAGCGCAGTGACACCTTTCGGTGGCAATCTGCACAGCAACAGATACGCAGAGAAACAGTGTTGAGAGAAGGTGCCGTTCCCGTGGCGTCCAATGTCAACCCCACCGTCCGACGCCGCCGACTGGGCATGGAGCTCCGCAAGCTCCGCGAGGACAAGGGCATGACGGCCGAGCAGGTCGCCGAGCGCCTGCTGGTCTCCCAGTCCAAGATCAGCAGACTGGAGAACGGCCGCCGTTCGATCAGCCAGCGCGACGTCCGCGACCTGTGCGACGTGTACGAGGTCGAGGACCGCCGCCTGGTCGACTCGCTGATGCAGATGGCGAAGGACTCCCGCCAGCAGGGCTGGTGGCACGCCTTCGGCGATATCCCGTACAGCGTGTACATCGGCCTGGAGACCGATGCCGCCTCGCTGCGCGTGTACGAGCCGCAGATCATCCCCGGGCTGCTCCAGACCCCCGAATACGCGGCGGCCATCGTGCGCGGCGCGCTCCCGGAGACCGCGCAGGCGGACATCGAGAAGCGCGTGCAGGTGCGGATGCGCCGGCAGGACCGGATCGCGGAGGAGGAGCAGGGGCCGGATCGCGGGCCGCTGCGGCTGTGGGCGGTGGTCGACGAGGCCGCGCTGCGGCGCCGGGTCGGTGATGCGCAGGTCATGGTGCGGCAGCTGGAGCACCTGATGAGGCAGTCCGAGCTGCCGCACGTGACGGTGCAGGTGATGCCGTTCAGCATGGGCGCGCACCCCGGCGTGAACGGCCAGTACGCGATCCTGGAGTTCCCCGACGCCTCGGACTCGACGGTGGTCTACATCGAGGGGGTCACCAGCGACCTGTACCTGGAGAAGGCCAACGACGTCCAGAAGTACAGCGTCATGTACGAGCACCTGCGCGCGCAGGCGCTGAACGTGGACCAGACCCGGGACTTCATCGCGGAGATCATCGAGCAGCACGCGGGCACGTAGCCGGGGCACGGCGGCCGGGGCACGGCGGCCGGGGCACCGGTCGGCGGGACGGTCAGGGGAGGGGTCGGCGGAGACGGTCCAGAGGGATCGTTCATGCGCAAATCAGGCCACGCGGCCCGCATCGGCCGAAAAATGGGCAGGTCAGGGCCCTTTCCGGGAGCGGCGGGCACGGTACACCGTCACCGCCCGGCCGCGGAAGACTCCAACTGAATATGCCATCCGGTCGAGTGAACGGCTCCTTCGCGGCGAGGTCCGGCCGAGTAGCGTCGATCACGCCAACCAGTCAGCAGGTTGGCGCAATCAACCCGACTCCCAGATCCGGAGCGAAAAATGGCCATTCACCTGGGCTCGACGGACCAGTGGACGAAGTCCTCGTACTCGGCCGGCAACGGCGCGTGCGTCGAGGTCAAGTCCCCCCTCGCCACGGAGATCGCGGTGCAGGACTCGAAGGTGCAGGGCGGCCCGGCCCTGAACTTCGCGCCCGGCTCGTGGACCTCGTTCGTCGCCGGTGTGACCCGCGGACCGCTGGGCTAAGTCGCCTGAACATCCAAGAGCACACCTCAGCCGAACCATCCGCATTACCCGCACCACCGGTACGACCGGAACCACCCGCAGTACCGACCAGAGCCCTCTCGACTGGCCCGCCGTCCCGGCCGAGGGGGCTCGGCCATGCCGCCGCTACCGCAGCTGGTCCACGTACCGGTCGGTGCCCGGCACGGTGGGGATGAAGGGGGCCACCAGTTCCACCCGGCCCAGCCCCGCCTCCGCCACCTCCCCGTCCAGCCCGAGGAACCGCTCCCAGCACTCCCGCGGATCGGCCTCCAGGAACCACAGCAGGGTCAGCCGGGTGTCCACCCCCTCGACCTGCTTCACGTAGGTCATCCGGTCCCCCGGCAGCGGGGTCGGCCGGAAGGCCGTGACCATGGCCGCCGGGCCGCCCGCCAGCCGCTTCGGCAGGGCCCGCGAGCGCAGCCACTCCAGCAGCTCCTCCCGCTGCTCCGGCCCCTGCGCGTCGACCACCTGGAGCACCAGCCCGCGGTACGGGTGGTCGAGGGCGTGGAAGTCCCGGGGGCCCGCGGCCCCGTCCCGGTAGACGGTCGCCGCGTGGTCCTGGAAGGACGTGAAGACGTGGGTGCGG
The DNA here is from genome assembly GCF_055600495.1 of Streptomyces sp. NPDC038213. NCBI lineage: Bacteria > Bacillati > Actinomycetota > Actinomycetes > Kitasatosporales > Streptomycetaceae > Streptomyces > Streptomyces sp. NPDC038213. Next base: position 207,462 of record NZ_JBVJYM010000003.1, on the reverse strand, counting down.
TCCTGGTAGACGCGGCCGTCGCGGTTGAGCCGCTTGTTGATGCCGACGGTCCACTTCATGTGCTCGTCGTAGCGGCCCTCGGTGACCCAGTACGTGGAGAGGTAGCAGCCCGCCGCGACCGGCTGGGCCACCGCCGACTTCTCCGGGTAGCGCAGCTCCTGGAGCTCGCGGGTGGCGACCCAGCGGCGGCCCGCGTACATCCAGGGCATGGCCATCGCGCCGGCGTAGTAGTGGTCGTCCTCGTACCAGCGGTTGTACGCGTACTCGTGGCCCGGGTGCGGTTCGACCATGGTGATCAGGGCGTGCCCGGGGCGGACCCCGTAGGGGCCTACGGCGGCCAGGGCGGCGTACTCCTCGGGGCGGGTGTCGGCGGGGCGGGTGCCGGCGGGGTGCTCCCCGGCCCTCCTGCTCTCGTCTGTCGTCATGCTGCGTGTGTAGCTGATGGCGCATCAGATGGGGAGGGGGCCGCCGGGCCGCACCCGGCGGACGGGCCGGGGACCTTCTTCGCATAGGGTGCCCGAGCACATCGAACGGGGAGGGGAAACCCACACCATGCACACATCCATCAAGAAGGCCGCCGCGACCACGGCGGGCTTCGCACTCGCCCTCGGCGCCGGTCTCGGCCTCGGAGTGGCCGGCGCCGCGCCGGCGCAGGCCGCGGGCGCGTACGGGAACTGTCCGGCGGGCTCCTTCTGCGCCTGGAAGACGGACGGCGCCACCGGCACCATGTTGAAGATCAACAAGGACGTGCCGGACCTCGGGGCGTACGGGTTCGACAACAAGATCCGCGCGTACTCGAACCGCACCGCGCTGATCGCCTGCCTGTACTCCGAGAAGAACTACGCGTACCAGACCTACTGGGCGGCGAAGCCCGACGCGCACGGCGCCGGGTCCAGCGGGCCGGCCGAGGCGGACAAGAGCTCGGTGAAGTTCGTCCGCACCGAGCGGGAGTGCGTGCTGCCCGGCCACCCGGACTGGCGGGCCGAGTTCCGCCCGTACAGCGCGTCGGCCTTCGGCGACCTCAACCACGACCGGCGCGCGGACGTCCTGTCCCGCGACACGGCCGGGCGGCTGTGGTTCGCGTCCGGGGCCGGCGGCGGGCGGATCGTGGGCAGCGGCGGCTGGAACGGCATGAACGCCCTGACCCGGCACGGGGACGTCGACCACGACGGGCGCGAGGACCTGATCGCCCGCGAGGCGGCCACCGGGAAGCTGTGGCTGTACCCGGGCAGGGGCGACGGCTCCTTCGGCGCCCGCAGGCTGATCGGCTCGGGCGGCTGGAACGGCATGAGCGGGATCACCGCCTTCGGGGACCTGGCCGGCGACAGCGGGTCCGACGTGATCGCCGTCGAGAAGTCCACCGGGAAGCTGTGGCTGTACCCCGGCCGGTCCGGCGCCGCCATGACCGAGCGCAGGCTGATCGGCACCGGCGGGTGGAACGGCATGGACGCGCTGGTCGCGGCCGGGGATGTGGACCAGGACGGGCATCCCGACCTGTACGCGCGGGAGGCCGCCACCGGCAAGCTGTGGTTCTACCCGGGCCGCAGCTCCGGGCTCGGCGCCCGGACCCCGCTCGGTGCGGGCTGGAACGCGATGGCGGCCGTCCTGTCCGTCGGGGACACCACCGGGGACGGCAAGCCGGACCTTTCGACTGTCACGAACAGCCAGTACAAGATCAACGGCAGCGCCGGCCACGCCGGCTGGCTGGTCTCCTACCCGGGCCGCGGCAACGGCCTCCTCGAGCCGGGGCGGCTTGCGCACGGCGAGTGGTGGGGCCTGAACGGGGTCTTCTAGCGGGTGGCGGGTGCGGGTGCGGGCACCCCGGACCCGGCCCCGCTATCCGGGCCCCGGGGCTCCGCCCCGCACCCCGCGCCTCAATCGCCGGCGAGGCTGGAGTTGCCCCCGAGCAGGGACGGCAAAGCACCCCGGCTCCCCCGTTCCGCGCGCTACGCGCCCGGTGCGCTCAATCGCCGCGCAGGCTTGGTGTTGCCCCCGCCGCCTGAAATCTGCGGCCACGCGGGGGTCCGGGCACACCCAGCCCCGCCGGCGTTTGAGGCGCGGGGTGCGGGGCGTAGCCCCGGGGGGGCGTGGGGGTGGTGGTTACCGTTGGGTCTCGATCGGGAGGGGGGTTACAACCCGGGGGGTTGGGGGGCCGTCTCACTTTTTGCGGGTGGGCCGTGGGGAGGGAGATGTCCGGATGGGCCGGGGTGCTGTGCGCCGTACGGGCGCTGTGGTGCTGACGGCGTTCGCCGCGTTCGCGGCGCCCGCTGCCGTCGCGGCGCCGGCCGGAACGGCAGGTGCCGGGTGGACCGATTTGCGGAGTCGGGTTGAGGAGGACCGGGTCGGGGTGGCCCCGGACGGGGACCGGGGTCCGCTCGCGGTCAGGCCCGCGTTCCGGCACGAGGCCGGTGTGCTCCGGGGGCGGACCATCGTCCTGGAGATCCGCGTCGCCGACACCCGGCAGGGCCTGACGCTCCCCCTCGCCTACGAGAACTGCCACTACTCCCCCACCCGCACCTCCGCGCTCTGCGTGTTCCCGAACGCCGTGAAGCCCGGCGAGGCCTTCGAGACGGACCGGCCGGTGCAGGTGGTCAACGCGTACTGCTGCCAGTACAGCGGCTACGTCGACTACGCCTTCGAGGCCTGGGACGCCAAGCAGGTCGACTGGTACGTGCAGAGCATGGAGGCCGGGGTCCCGGACGGGGACGGCACCCGGCGGCTCGGCCTGCGGCCCGTCAGGGGTGAGGGGGAGGGCGAGGGCCGGTGGCGGACGCTCGGGGGCGCCGGGAGCGGCGTCGTCCGGGTGGAGACGGCCGGGTTCGATCCCGCCGGGGACCTCGCGGTGCCCGAGTTCACCCTCCGCGGCAAGGCGGGCGACCACCAGCGCGTGGACCTCGTCCCGATGACCGGCCCGGTGGGGCGGGAGCTGCCCGCGACGGTGTTCATCCGGCTGCCCGAGGGGGTCTCCAACGATCCCCCGGAGCCGGGCACCTATCCCGCGGACGAGACGTACTGCACCTCCGACCGCGACGGCACCGTCCGCTGCCCGGTCAAGGGTCCGGCCGGGCCGCAGCTGCGGGTGCGCATCGACCGGGCCGTCCCGGGGGCGGAGGGCCGGATCTGGACGGACGCCCCGGCGGGTGATCCGTTCAAGGAGAACAACTCCCGGCCGGTGCACATGCTCGCCCTCGGTGAGGACGGGAAGCCCCTGCGGACGAACCCCCGGGACACGGCGCTGCTGGTCGCGGGGGCGGGTGCGGCCGGGGCCGTCGTCCTCGGCGGTGCGGGCTACGCGGTCTCCCTCCTCCGCCGGATGCGGGCGAGGGCACGGGTACGGGCGAGGGCGAGGGCACGGGTGAGGGCTGGGGGGCGCAGGGCTCGGGGGCGGCGGCGCAAGAGGTAGCGGGGAGGGGCGGGCAGGGCGGCACGCGGGGGCGCGGAGGGCTCGTTCTGCGGTCAACGCGGGTATGGGGTAAGGGAGTCCAGGGGGTGGACAGGTGGGTGCTGGATACACGGTTCCGCCGCTAGGGTGACCGGCACCCCCACCCGTACCAGCACGGGCACCCGCACCACCGCCCGCACCCGCACCCCCGTACCCCCGTCCGCACCCGCACCCCCAGGAGCCCCCATGCGCGCCCAGCCCCCCGCGTTCGCCGCCCGCGCCACCGCCGTCGAGGCCTCCGCCGTGCGGGAGATCCTCGCCCTGACCGCCCGGCCCGGGGTGGTCTCGTTCGCGGGCGGGCTGCCCGCGCCCGAGCTGTTCGACGCGGCCGGGCTGGGTGCCGCGTACGCCGGTGTCTTCGCGGACGGGGCGCGCCGGGCGCTCCAGTACTCGACGACCGAGGGCGCGCCCGAGCTGCGGGCGGCCGTCGCGGAGCGGCTGTCGGGCCGCGGGCTGCCGAGCGGTGCCGGGGACCTGCTGGTGACCACCGGTTCGCAGCAGGCGCTGACGCTGATCACCGCGACGCTGGTCGAGCCCGGTGACGTGGTGCTGGTGGAGAACCCGACCTACCTGGCCGCGCTCCAGTGCTTCGGGTTCGCGGGGGCGCGCGTGGTGCCGGTGCCGTGCGACGCGTACGGGATGCTGCCCGATGCGCTGGAGGAGATCGTGCTCCGGGAGCGGCCCAAGCTGCTCTACACGGTCCCGACCTTCCAGAACCCCACCGGCCGCACCCTGCCCGCCGGCCGCCGGGCCGCGGTGGCCTCGACCGCCGGGCGGCTCGGGCTGTGGATCGTCGAGGACGACCCGTACGGGGAGCTGCGCTACGAGGGCGCGCAGGTGCCGTGGATAGCGGGGCACCCGGGGGCCGAGGACCGCACGGCGCTGCTCGGCAGCTTCTCCAAGATCCTCGCGCCGGGGCTGCGGCTGGGCTGGCTGCGCGCCCCGGCCGGGCTGCTGAGGGCCGCGACGGTGGCCAAGCAGGCCGCCGACCTGCACACCTCGACCGTGGACCAGCTGGCCGCCGCCCGCTATCTGGCGGCCTCGGACCTGGACGCGCACGTGGCGCGGATCTGCGCCGCCTACCGGGAGCGGCGGGACGCGCTGCTGGCGGGGCTGGACGGGGCGCTGCCGGCGGGTTCCTCGTGGAACCGGCCGGAGGGCGGCATGTTCGTGTGGGCGCGGCTGCCGGAGGGGTACGACGCGACGGCGTTCCTGAAGGAGGCGGTGGCGCGGGACGTGGCCTTCGTGCCGGGCGCGCCCTTCTTCACGGGCACCCCGGACCCGCGGACCCTGCGGCTGTCGTTCACGACGCACACCCCGGAGGAGATCGGGGAGGGGCTGCGCCGGCTGGGACGGGCCGCGGCCGCCGTCCAGTAAGGGGTGCAGGTGGGGGCCAACACCCCACCTGAAGGAATTATGTGACGTCCCGTCAGATTCTTGCGTCGGATGTCTGGGAACCGCACGGGCCCCGCGCTAACCTCCGCCGCATGATTTCCACGGTTGTCTGGGGAACCGGCAACGTGGGCCGCGCCGCCATCCGCGCCGTCGCGGCCCACCCGGCACTGCACCTGACGGACGTGATCGTCCACGATCCCGGGAAGGTCGGCCGCGACGCGGGCGAACTGGCCGGACTCCACGAGCCGCTGGGCGTCGCGGCCACCGACGACATCGGGGCGGTCCTCGCCGCCGGACCGCGCGCCGTCGTGTACGCGGCCACCGGCGACATCCGCCCGGACGAGGCCCTCGCCGACCTGGTACGGGCGGTCCGCGCCGGTGCGGTGGTCGTGACCCCCGCCCTCTACCCCCTCTACGATCCGCGCAACGCCCCGCCCGAGTTCCGCGATCCGCTGCTGGCGGCCGTGGCCGAGGGCGGCGGATCCCTGTTCGCCTCCGGGGTGGACCCCGGCTGGGGGAACGACGTACTGCCGCTGCTGCTCAGCGGGCTCGGGTCGACCGTGGACGCCATCCGCTGCCAGGAGGTCTTCGACTACTCCACGTACGAGCAGGAGCACTCGGTCCGCTACCTCGTCGGGATGGGCCAGCCCCTGGACTACACGGCGCCCATGCTCATCGAATCGGTCCCGACCATGGTGTGGGGCGGGCAGGTGCGGATGATGGCCCGCGCGCTGGGCGTGGAGCTGGAGGAGATCCGCGAGACGATGGAGCGCCGTCCGCTGGCGCAGACCGTGCAGACCCGCACGATGGGCGGGTTCGAGGCGGGCACGCAGGGCGCGGTCCGCTTCGAGGTGCAGGGGATCGTCGGCGGGGAGCCGCGGATCGTCATCGAGCACGTGACCCGCATCCACCCCGACTGCGCCCCCGACTGGCCGGTGCCGCCGGACGGTTCGGGCGCGCACCGGGTGATCATCGAGGGCCGGCCGCGGATCGAGGTGACGGTGGAGGCGAGCGACGAGGGCGAGAACCGGTCCGCGGGCGGCAACGCCACGGCCGTCGGCCGGCTGGTCGGGGCGATCGACTGGCTCGCGGAGGCGGAGCCGGGACTCTACGACGCGCTGGACGTGCCGCTGCGCCCGGCGGTCGGCCGACTGGGAAGGAAGGGCTGAACCGTGCGGATCGACATCCCCGAGGGCAAGCACCCGATCGAGTTCGTGTGGGGCGAGATCGTGCCCGAGATCGGCATGGCCGCCTCCAACTTCTCCCTGTCCGTGTACGCCCACACCAAGCTGGGGCTGCGGGAGTTCGAGGCGGCCCGGCTGCGGATCGCGCAGATCAACGGCTGCGGGTTCTGCCTGGACTGGCGGACCGACCGGGACGGCGAGAAGGTCGAGGAGGAGTTCGCGGACGCGGTCGCCGAGTGGCGGACCACGGAGTCCTTCGACGTCCGGACCCGGCTGGCCGCGGAGTACGCGGAGCGGTACGCGCTGGACCACCACGGGCTGGACGAGGAGTTCTGGTCGCGGATGGCCGCGCAGTACAGCCAGGCGGAGATCGTGGAGCTGACCATGAGCATCGGCTCCTGGCTGGCCTTCGGGCGGCTCAACCGGGTGCTGGGGCTGGACGCGGTGTGCGTCCTTCCCACGGAGTAGCGGAGCGCGCGGCGGGTCCCGGCCGCGGGTGCGGGTCCCGCCCCTGCGCGGGACCCGCCCCGTCCGGAGCCCGCGGGCTCAGAGGTCGGTGGCGATGATCTTCTCGATGTTCCGTTCGGCCAGCGCCGTGATGGTGACGAACGGGTTGACGCTCGTATTGCCGGGGATGAGCGCCCCGTCGATCACGTACAGGCCCTGGTAGCCGTGCAGGCGCCCGTAGTTGTCGGTGGCCTTGCCGAGGACCGCGCCGCCGAGCGGGTGGTAGGTGAGGTGGTCGCCCCAGACCTTGTTGCCGCCGAAGAGGTCGGTCCGGTAGATCGTCCCCTCCTTCGAGTTGATCTTGTCGAAGATGGTCTTGGCGGCGTTGATGGAGGGCTGCTTCCAGGCCTGCTGCCAGCTGAGGTCGACCCTGCCGGCGGCCGCGTTCCAGGTGAACTCGGCCCGGTTCGGGTTCTTGGTGATGGAGAGGTAGAAGGACGCGTACGTCTCGATGCCGGTGGGCAGCGGGGCGACCTCCGCGAAGGCGCCGCCCGCCTCCCAGTTGTCGATGCCGGCGGTGGGCATGGAGGCCTGGAGCTTGCCGGTGGCGTCCCACATGTGGTTGGCGCGGCCGCACATCACGTTGCCGTTGTCGCCCCAGCCCTTGCCGACCTCGCCGTTGAGGGCGGGCAGGGCCCCGGTGGCCTTGAGGCGTACGAGCAGCTTGCTGGTGCCGACGCTGCCCGCGGCGAAGAACACCCGGTCGGCGGTGACGTTCTTGACGGCCGTGGTGGTGCCGCCGGTGTCGAGGACCTCGATGGAGACGCTGTAGCCGCCGCCGGGGGCCGGGGTGACGGTGGTGACCCGGTGCAGCGGGGAGATCGTGACGCGGCCGGTGGCGCGGGCCTGGGCCAGGTAGGTCTTCTGGAGGGTCTTCTTGCCGTGGTTGTTGCCGTAGAGGACCTCGCCGGCCAGGGCGGACTTGGTGGCGGTGCCGGCCGCCTCCTGCTTCATGTACTCCCAGTCGTAGACGTTGGGCACGAAGACGAAGGGGAAGCCGGAGCGCTGGGCGTGCTTGCGGCCGACGCGGGCGTACTGGTAGCAGGCCGCGGACTCCCACCAGGCCGGGTCGACGTCCGTGACCCCGAGTCCGGCGTTGGCGCGCGGGTAGTAGACGTCGTACATCTCGTCGGCGTCGACGGTGGGCAGGACGGCGGCGAAGCGGTCCCGGCGGGGGGTGACGGCCATGCCGCCGTTGACGAGGGAGCCGCCGCCGACGCCGCGGCCCTGGTAGACGGTGATCCCGGCGAACTCCTCGGCGTCGAGGATGCCGGTGTAGCGGGGGATGTCCTTGTCGAGGGGGAAGCCGAGGAAGTTGCTCAGGGGCTGCTTGGTGCGGGTGCGCAGCCAGAAGGAGCGGTGGTCGGGCTTGGTGGTGTTGGCGAAGATCTTGCCGTCGCTGCCGGGGGTGTCCCAGGCCATGCCCATCTCGACCATGTGGACGTCGACCCCGGCCTGCGCCAGGCGCAGGGCGGCCACGGAGCCGCCGTAGCCGGTGCCGACGATCAGGACGGGCACGTGCGCCCCGGGGTCGATCGCGGCGGCCGCGGCTCCGGGGCCGGTGGCCGCCGCATGGGCGGGGCCCACCTGGGCCGAGAGGGTCAGCGCGCCCAGAATAGAACCGGTTCCTACGAGGAACCGGCGACGGGATACACCCTGGGGATCCGTAGCCGACGTGCGGGAACGGGGGGTGTTGTCGCTCATGTGACCTTCCTCACTCTTGGCGGAAGAGAAACACGTTCTACTGCTGCCAGGATGGGAAGTCACTACGTACCCGTAGGTAACTTTTGCCCCTCTCCTACACCTTTGTCACGGTGCGCTGACAGGCCGCTGACGGGGCGTCACCGGCCCGCCGGACCGGATCACGACGCCGCGGGGCCGATCCGCCGCCTCTCCCCGCCTCCTGGTCGACTCCGGGCAGCGCGCCGCGAGCGGATCCGGCCAGTGCCGCGATTCCCCTGGCCCGGCCGATGATTTTCCGGCCCGTCGCACGTCTATCTCTCTGGCAAGCGACGACAAGAGCTAAGGCGGGCGCACACGATGACGGTCACACGGGGCTATGCGGAGCTCAGCGGATCCGGGCTGTCCCTGTACTACGAAGAGCACGGCTCCGGCGAGCCGCTGGTGCTCCTGCACGGCGGGCTCGCCTCCGCCGAGACCTTCACCCCACTGCTGCCCGCCCTCGCCGCCCAGCGCCGGGTGATCCTCCTCGACCTCCAGGGCCACGGCCGCACCGCCGACGTCCCCGGCCGCCCGCTGCGCCCCCAGACCCTGGCCGACGACGTCGTCGCCCTGCTGCACCACCTGGGGCTCGGCCGGGCCGACGTCCTCGGCTACTCCCTGGGGGCCTCGGTGGCCCTGCGCGCGGCCATCCAGCACCCGCAGGCCGTCCGCCGCCTGGTGCTGCTCTCGGCCCCCTGCCGGCGCGACGGCTGGCACCCGGAGGTGCTGGCCTCGATGGAGGTGATGCGGGAGGCCGCCGCGGAGCCGATGAAGGAGTCGGCGCTCTACGAGTCGTACGTGCGCCTCGCGCAGCGCCCCGAGGACTGGGCGGCGCTCGTCGCCAAGACCGGCGAGCTGCTGCGCGAGGAGTACGACTGGACGGCCGAGACCGCCGGGGTCACCGCCCCGACCCTCCTGGTGTACGCCGACGCGGACGCCGTGCGGCCCGCCCACATGGTCGAGTTCTACGGGCTGCTCGGCGGCGGGCTGCGCGATCCGGGCCCGCAGGGCGGGGACCGCCCTGCCTCGCGCCTGGCCGTCCTGCCGGGCACGAGCCACTACGACATGCTGTCGTCCCCGTCCCTCCCGCCGGCCGTGATCCCGTTCCTGTACTTCTGACGGGCCGCCCCCGGGATCAGAGCAGCCCGACCGCCTCCGCCCACCAGCGGCCCCAGCCGTGCGCGTCCGCGAGCGAGGGCAGGACGAGCCCGGCCAGGAGGGCGGCGGGCCCGGACAGCATCGTGTAGACCATCACGGGCGGATCGGTGTCCGGCCCGAGTGCCTCGACCAGCTGCCCGACGGCCAGCATCCACACCAGCACCACCACGAGCAGCGCCCCGACCGCGAAGGCGGTCAGCGCACCGGCCCCCGGCCCGCCCTCCGCGGGCCGGACGGCAGCCGAGAAGACCGCGGCGGCGGTCCCGGCCAGGGCGGCCACCAGGCTCCCGCCCACCCAGTCCCGGGCCCGCGGCGCCCGCCCCGGCGCCTTCTCCCCTGCCGGGGGTGCGGATTCCCGTACGGGATCCGGGGCCGGACCGGCCGGTTTGGTGAGCGGTACGGCAGCCCCGCGCGGCCCCGGTTCGGGCCCCTGTACGGGCTCCGGGTCGGGTCCGGCTCCCCCGTCCCCGGCCAGGTCGGCCCGCAGCAGCCCAACCGTGCGTTCCTGTCCCGCCAAGCGGGCCTCGAACAGGCTCAGTTCGTCCTCAGCGCCCGTGTCCGCGCCCGCGCCACCGCCCACCGGCGGCTCGTCCGCCCCCGGTACGCCCGCCGCGACCGCAGCCGCCCTGGCCCGCTCCAGGTCGCCCGCCGCGGCCAGCCTCAGCGCGAAGAACTCCTCGCGGAGCGCGCGGGCCCTCGCCAACGCCCTTGTACACCGCTCCCGCTCGCCCGGCCCGGCCTCTCGCAGCCGTACGGCCAGGTTCTCCAGCTCCACGCAGCGCAGCGCCGCCGCCTGGGCCTCCACGATCAGTTCCGCCTGCCGGGCGCGGGCCCGGACCAGTTCGAGCAGGGCCTCGGCCGCCCGCTCCCCGTTTCCGGTGGACATGCCCCCAGTGCAGCAGATCCGGGCGAACGGCGGGTGCCGCCCACATGGACGCGTAGGGGTTCACGGCGTGCGCCGGGTTCCGGTGCGATCACCTTCATGCTAGGCAGCCCGGCCCGGCCGGGCGCGGCACTCGGGGCAGGGGCCGCGGGTCGGGGCGCGGTGGGCGCGGTCGCAGGTGTCGCAGTTCTGGAGGGGGTCGAGGTTCCGCTCCGGGGCACGGTGGGCGGGGGTGACGGGGGTCTGGCGGTGGACGGGGGCCTCGGGCGGCAGGAGGGCCTTCAGGCGGTGGGCCAGGAAGGCGGCCGGGTAGCGGAGGTCCTGCGGGAGGTTCGCCGTGAGGACCCGTACGGCCACCTCCGGTACGGCGCCCCTGACCAGCCATTCCGCCAGCAGCGGGGTCAGCCGGACGAGGTCCCGCTCGGAGAGCAGGAGGCGGGGGTTGCGGTGGCGCAGGGCGGCGAGGTGGTGGCGGGCCTCGCGCTCCACGGGGGTGGCGGGCCGCTCGGCCGCGGGCGGTACGGGCGCGGGGGCGGGCGGAGGCGGTACGGGCGCGGGAGCCGGGGTGGGCGGCCGGTCCGGGGGCGGCGGGTCGGTGCCGGGGCCCGGGTCGGGGTCCTCGGGGGCTCCCGGGCGGTTGTACGAGTACGTACGGGTGATCACGCGGCCGTTGGGGAGGCGGACCCGCTCGCGGAAGAGGTACCCGTACGCCTCCAGCTCCCGCAGGGCACCGGCGATGCGGTGCTCGCCCTCGGGGAAGCGGGTGGCGAGGTCCCTGATGCCGACGGGGGTGCCGGCGGGCACGGACTGGATGTAGAGCGCCAGGCCGCGGGCCGTCAGGGACAGTTCGGGGTGCTGGGCGAGGTGGTCTCCGACCACGGTGAAGTGGTGGTCGTGGCGGTGGTTCACGTGGATCACGCCGACGGGTCGGCGGGCTCGCCGGACCGGGTCGTGGGAACCCGGAATGCGGGACTCTACGCACGGGTGCGCGTTAGGCTCATCGAAAGCCATCGGGAAGCGCTACTTCCTGTCGCTTAGGCCCTCGGCCGGGATCGTCAGTCCCGCCGGGGGCCCACTGTCTGGGTGATTCGCCGCGGCGAGCATATGCCTGCCAACCCAGCCGAAATCCAGCCCAGTTGGCACAGTTCACCCGTCCGAGGGACGAGAGCGGCGGTTGGGTTTGGTAGGGGTTCTTTCCCCCGGTTCTTAGGTCTTTTAGGGCCGTTCGGCGCCGCGTCGCGGTCAGCCGCGATGCGGTTACAGCGGGGCCGGCGGGAGGTCGATCTCCGCCCAGACCACCTTGCCGGGCGGGGCCCCCTGCACCACCCCCCACCGCTCGGCCAGCGCCTCGACCACCCGCATCCCGAGCCCGCCCTCCTCCGTCGCCTCCGCATCCCGGACCACCGGCACCCGGTCACCCCGCGCATCCGCCACCTCGATCCGGAGCATGGACCGGGACAGGGTCATCGCGATCCGGAAGTCGCGTCCCGGTACGCGGCCGTGGGTGATCGCGTTCGCGGTCAACTCGGCCACGACGTGCGCACTGACGGTCAACGGGGCTCCCCAGGTGCGGAGTTGTTCGAGTGCGAGCAGCCGCCCGAGGCGGGCGGCGCGGGGGGTTGCGGACAGTTGCACAGAGAACGTCTGTGCGGGAGCGTCGAGTTCACGAGTTTGTTCGTTCATGCGACTCAGCGTGACCGCGCGTCCCTACCCTGAACAGCGCCGACGCCGGTACGTACGGAGACTGTCCGGAGCTTGTCCACTGCTGTCCGGGCTGTCCGGAGCGGGCGTCGGGTACCGGGCGTTGAGGAGGTGGGCGCATGAGCGCGGACAGCATCGGTGGCAGCGGCGCGGACGAGGCGGGCTGGGAGGTCGACCCGGAGGACGAGCAGGGGGCGGCGGTAATCGCGGCGATCGGTCGCCAGCTGCGGGTGTGGCGCGAGAGCGCGGGGCTGCGGGCGGCCGAGTTCGCCAAGCGGATCGGCTACGGCGAGGACCTCGTCTACAAGGTGGAGGCGGGCAAGCGGATTCCTCGCCCCGAGTACCTGGACAAGGTGGACGAGGTGCTGCAGGCCGGCGGCAAGATCAGCGCGATGCGGCACGACGTGGAACAGGTCCGGTACCCGAAGCCGGTTCGCGACTTGGCGAAGCTGGAGACCCGGGCCGTGGAGTTGCTGTCGTACGGGAACCACAACATCCACGGGCTGCTTCAGACGCCGGAGTATGCGCGCGCACTGCTGGAAACGTGGCGCCCTGCCTACGACGAGAGCGAGATCGAGCGCCTGCTCGCAGCACGGATGGCACGCCAGAGCATCTTCAGTCGCACTCCTATGCCGACTCTGAGCTTCGTCCTGGAGGAGGCAACCCTTCGGCGGCCGATTGGGGGCAGAATGGTACTGCGCCGACAGCTCGAACACCTGCTGGAGATCGCTGGGCTTCGCGGTGTGGACGTTCAGGTAATGCTGACCAACCTCGAAGACCACGCCGGGATGGGGGGCCTGATCCACGTGCTCAAGTTCGGTGATGGAACCGGAGTTGGCCGCGCGGAAGGCGAGTTCGGCAGCCGTCCGGTCTCCGACCCCAAGCACCTGAGGGTCCTTGAGCTGCGGTATGGCATCATCCGGGCCCAGGCTCTCCCCCCGAGGGAGTCACTGGCCTTCATCGAGCAAGTGCTGGGAGAAACATGATCCACACGCCTGAGCTGGAGTGGTTCAAGAGCAGTTACAGCGACAGCAGCAACGGCAACGACTGCGTCGAAGTCGCCTGGCGCAAGAGCAGCTACAGCGACAGCAGTGAAGGCGACGACTGCGTCGAGGTGGCCGCCACCCCCGCCACCGTCCACGTCCGCGACTCCAAGACCGTCCCCGGCCCCCAGCTGGCCTTCGGCCCCGCCGCCTGGGCCGGGTTCGTCGCGTACGCCGCCGCGCACTGAGCGGCGACGGCGGGCGCCGTCCGGGAAGCAGGCCGCCCGCCCGCGCGAGGACTCGCGCAGGCGGGCGGACGGCTGAGCGGGCGGATCAGAAGATGCCGTTGTAGACCTGCCAGCCGCCGGCGAGGTGCTTCCTGTCGGTGAAGGTGCCCTTGCCGGTGCCGGACCAGAGGGAGATGTTCCCGGCGGCGCTGTCGCGCGCCAGGAGGTCGGCGCGGCCGTCACCCGTCATGTCGCCGGGGCCCACGAGGGTGTTGTACGCGTAGCTGAAGTACTGGACCAGGACGGCGCGGGGGCCGAACTTGCCGTTGCCGAGGCCGTAGCTGCGCGACAGGAGGTTCTTGGAGTCGTGCAGGACGAGGTCCCCGATGCCGTCGCCGTTGAGGTCACCGACGCCGACGATCTTCTTGTAGTCCTTGAAGTTGTAGCTCAGGCCGATGCGCGGGGCGAGGATGCCGGACGCGGTGGTCGTGTACAGGTACAGGCCGCCGGTCTTCGGGTCGCGGGCGATCAGGTCGGGACGGCCGTCCTTCGTGACGTCACCAACGCCCGTCAGGAGGTCGTAGACGTTCCAGCCCTTGCCGAGCACCTTGTGCTTCGTGGTGGGCTTCAGCATCTCGCCGCAGGCCGGGGTGTACAGCCGCATCTCGCCGGTCGCCGGGATGCGGACCAGGACGTCGTTGCAGCGGTCGCCGTTCGTGTCACCGAACGGGACCGGGCGGAAGCCCTTGGGCCAGCCCGTGGAGGTCTGGTAGCCGGAGAAGTTGCCGGTGGCGGCGTTCCCGTACGCGACGCGCAGGGTGCCGGTCGACGTGGTCTGGAAGACGTCGCCGATGCCGTCCGGGGCCCCCGCGCGCGAGCCGAAGTCGCGGTGGACGGCGGCGCCGGACTTCACGGTGACCGTGCCGCTCGCCAGGGTCTGCTGCTGCGCGCCGTTGCGGCCGGTGGCGGCCAGGGTCCACGCGAGCGGACCGGTGCGGGCGAGGACCGTACCGGCCTGGTCGCGGCCGTTCCACTTCGGGGCGAGGGTGTCCTTGCCCGTACCGGACGCGGCGCCCTCCAGGACGCGGAAGATCTTTCCGTCCGGTGCGGTGAGGGTCAGGCGCCAGGAGTCGGCCGGCTGGTCCAGCTTCCACACCGGGGCCCACACCACGCTGGCGGACGTGCTCTTCGCCAGGTCGGCCGCGGCCGGGACGGCGGCGGAGGCGACCTCCAGCGGCCGCACGGCCGTACGGGAGGACACGGGACCCGGGGCGGAGGTCCACAGGGCCGTGGCCGTCCCGGAGGCCCCCGCCGCGATCTGGACCGGTTCGGCCGGTCGCGGCGAGCGGTCCGTCTGCGGGAGCGGCAGCGGGGCCGTCCAGGCGTTGTCGGAGGAGGTGCGGGCGACCGTGACGGCCCCGGCCTTCTGCCCGAGGATCTCGGACCAGATCACGCGGACGGTGCCGTCGGGTCCGACCGCCGCGTCCATGGGGCCGGAGAAGTTCCGGGTGTTGTGCCGCTGCCGCTGCCAGGTGGTGCCGCCCCCGGGCAGGGTGGCGCTCACGGCCCCGGTGGTGATCGGGTTCGCCTCCTGGTCGTCGCCCTCGTAGTGCTCCTTCCAGACCAGCGTCACGTCCCCGTCCGGGGCGATCAGCGGCTCGGGCGCCGCGATCTGCGTCTCGAAGCCCCGGTACGGCACCGGGGAGGGGCCGGTCCAGGCCCCGCCGGGCCGCTTGACGGCCGCGTACACGTTGTTGGTGAACTCCCAGCCCGGGTCGTTCCAGGGCCAGGACACCACGAGGGTGCCGTCGCCGCCCGCGCCCGCGTTCGGCGGCTGGGTGCCCCGCGACGGGGTCCCGAGGGCGGCGGGCGCGCTCCACTCCCCGGCGGCGCCAGTGCGCTCCGAGGTCTTGACCACGGCCTTGTCGTCGCCGTTCGTGTGGCGGAACACGACCAGGGCGTGCCCGGCGGCGTTCACGGCGACGTCGGCGCTGTCGACCGTACCGGCCGAGTCCCCGTCCCCGCCCGGGGTGTCGACCCCGGCGAGCGCCAGCACGGCGGGCGCGGACCAGGTGCCGTCGAGGCCGCGGGAGGCCGTGAACACGGCCGTGGACATGCCGTCCGGGCCCTTCGCGGACCAAGCGGCCACCGCGGTGCCCTGCGGGCCCGCGGCCACCTGGAAGGCGTCGACGACCCGGCCGGCGGCCGCGGCGAGCAGCTCCTCCGGCTCCGACCACACCCCGGCGCGCAGGGTCGCGGTCAGCAGCCGGGTCGCGGGCGCGGGCTGCCCGGCCGCCGGGGCGGCGGACTCCGCCCAGGTCACCGTGGCCCCGCCCGAGGGGTCGGCGGCCACCCGCACGGGCAGGCGGGAGGACACGCCGGTGGCCGTGAAGCCCGCGTCCTTCCACGTCTCGCCGTCGGCGGCCCGGACCGTGGCGGTCAGCTTCCCGTCCCCCTGCCACAGCGCCAGGGCCGAGCCGTCGGCCAGCACGGTCAGCTCGGCGGGCTCCCCGGCCTGCCCGGCCACGGCGGCCGACACGGGGAGGTTCCAGAGCGGGAGCACGGCGGCCTGCGCGGTGCCGGAGGTGAGCAGCGGGGCGGCGAAGCCCCCGGAGACCACCAGCGCGGCCGTGGTGACCGCGGCGGCCAGCCGGCCCTGCGTGCGTGTACGTGCGCGTGCGCCCATCAGGTGCATTCCCTTTCCCCGTGGCTCTACAGGCGACCACGCGCGCGTACTGCCGCGGGTGGCCGGGAGGTTGGACCGGCGGGGCGGGCGGATGGTTGTACGCACGATCGAACCGGGTTCCCGGATGCCACCGGGGCGCGGCGAAGGCGGTGCTCCCCACCCCCGTGGAGGAACACCGCCTTCGTGTCCGTACCGGCGTACAACCGGCCTACCGGCCTACCGGCGTGTCAGTGGACGCCGTTGTAGACCTGCCAGCCCGTGGCGAGCTGCGTGCGGCCGCCGTAGGTGCCCTGGCCGGTGCCGTTCCAGCGCCAGATCCTCCCGGAGGAGTCGCGGCCCAGGAGGTCGGCGCGGCCGTCGCCGGTCATGTCGCCGGGGCCCACCAGGTCGGTGTACGAGGCGCTGAAGTTCGTGACGATCGCGGTGCGGGCGCCGAACTTGCCGTTGCCGAGGCCGTAGCTGCGCCACAGGGTGTTGGCGGAGTCGTGCAGGAGGACGTCCCCGATGCCGTCGCCGTTGAGGTCGCCGGCGCCGAGGATCTTCTTGTAGTCCTTGAAGGCGGTGCTCAGGCCGACGCGCGGGGCGAGGATGCCGGTGCTGGTGGTGGTGTAGAGGTACAGCCCGCCGGTCTTCGGGTCGCGGGCGAGGAGGTCGGGGCGGCCGTCCTTCGTCACGTCTCCGACGCCCGTCATGAGGTCGTAGACGTTCCAGCCCTTGCCGAGCACCTTGTGCTTGGTGGTGGGCTTCAGGACCTCGCCGCAGGCGGGGGTGTACAGGCGCATCTCGCCGGTCGCCGGGATGCGGACCAGGGTGTCGTTGCAGCGGTCGCCGTTCGTGTCCCCGAAGGGGACCGGGCGGAAGCCCGCGGGCCAGCCGGTGCTGGTGCTGCTGCCGCTGAAGTTGCCGGTGGCGCGGTTGCCGTACGCGATGCGCAGGGACCCGGCCGCGGTGGTCTGGAAGAAGTCGCCCGTACCGTCCGGGGTGTTGGCCGTACCGCTGAAGTCGCGGTGCACGGCGGCGCCGCCCCTGAGGGTGACCGTGCCGCCGGCGATCCGCGCCGGGGCGGCCGTGGAGGCGGCGGGGGCGGCGGCCAGCTCCCAGGCGAGCGGGCCGTTGGGGGCCGGCTGGCGGGAGTCGGTCAGGCCGTCCCAGCGGGGGCGGACCTGCTCGGACGCGGTGCTGCCGGCGGCCGGGGCGAGGGTGCGCAGGGTCCGGCCCGCCGGGTCCTTCAGCGTCAGGGTCCAGCGGACCGGCTGGTTCGCGGTCCAGGACGGATCCCAGGCCGGGGTGTTGACGGCGCCGTAGGACGCGGTGGCGGGGACGGTGGAGGCGGTCACGGCCACGGGCGGGGCGGTGCTCGTACGGGCCGTGTAGAGGTGGTTCTCCTGCTCCTCGACCGCCGCCCACCACAGGGCGGTGCTCGCACCGTCCGGGCCGACCGCGATCTCGGGGAACTCCTCGACCTCGCTGAGGTGCGTCTGCGCGATCCGGGCCGGAGCGGTCCAGACACCGGTCTTCGGGTCACGGGCGGCCTCCGTGGCATGGAAGTCCCGGTTCGAGTCCGGCCAGGCCTGCGACCACACCACGCGGATGGTGCCGTCCCGGCCGATGGCCGAGTCGACCTGGTCGCGGAGCTCGTACTCGGTGCCGCGGGCCAGGTCGACGGGCTGGGACCAGGCCGTGTCCTGGCGGCCCAGGGACGAGGCGTAGACGTACGCCCTGCCCTCGGGGCCCGCCCACTGGCGCCAGACGAGGGTCACGCCGCCGTCGGGCGCGACCAGCGGCTCGGGGGTGGCCACGTAGCCGTCGTGCGGGTTGACGACCACCCTGCGCTGCGGGCCCCACCCGTCGGCCGCGGAGTGGCGCACGCTGGCGTAGATGGAGAGGGTGGTGCCGTCGCCCTCCTCGTCCACCTCCTCGACGGTCCAGGAGACGGCCGAGGTGCCGTACGGGCCCGCACTGATCTCGGGCTTGGCGATCCCCGGGGCGTACGCGTTCAGCGCCACCGGCCCGCCCCAGGCGGCATCGGGGGACGGTCGGGTGACGGTTTCGAGGCGGGTGGTCCTCTCGTCCAGGCCGACCGCGTGGCGGAACACGACCACCGCGGCGCCGGCGGAGTCCACGGCCACGGCCGGGGCCGTCAGGAGGTCCTGCTCCGAGGCCGCCTTCGCGAGCTCGACCGGCTCGCCCCAGGTGCCGGCCGGGGTGCGGGTCGCGGCGTGGACCGCGTTCGTACGGGTGGGCCAGGGGCCCGTCGACCAGGCGGCGGTGAACGAGCCGTCCGGGCCGGCGGCGGCCCGCATCCGGCCGAGGGTGCGGCCGGCCACGGCGGGCAGCACCTCCGCCGGGTCCGACCACGCGCCGGTCTTCGTGTTCACGGTGGCCGCCGCGATGCGGCCCTCGATGTTGCCTTCCTGGGTGGGGTCGTAGTTCGGGCGCTCACCCCAGACGACGGCGACCTCGTCGCCCGAACCGGCCACGACCTGGAGGTCGGAGAAGTCGGTCGGGACCTTGGCGAGCTGCTTCGGGGTGCTCCAGTCGTCGGACTTCGGGCCGCGGAGGGAGGCGAGGAGCTGGAAGCCGGCGGGGGTGGTGTTCGGGTACGCGGCCCAGACGGCGACGGCGGAGCCGTCGGCCGCGATCACGAGCTGCTTCTGCGAGATGGTCGTGTAGCGGGCCGTGCCGAGGGGGTGGGCGGTGTTCCAGGGCTGGAGGGAGGTCCCGGTCGAGGTCGCGGCGGCCGCTGCCTTTGCCGCGACCGGGGCCGCGGTGGCGAGGGGGGCGGCGCTGAGGGCGCTGCCGGTGAGCAGGCCGACGGTGGTGACTGCGATGGCGAGTCGGCGTGCGCGGACGTGTGCGCCCATGGAGCGGGTTCCTTTCCCCGTACGAAGGTCGATCGCAGGTATGACCCGCGCCCCGCAGCAATGGTTGTACGCCGCTCCAAACCTTTTCCGTGCCGCCCCGGACCGGACCGGACCCCGAGTCCAAACCCCCGCTGCACGAGCCTCCCCCCACCCCGCCCCTTCCCGAAAGCAGGGGCTCCGCCCCGTACCCCGCGCCTCAAACGCCGGCGGGGCTGGATTGCCGCCTGGACTGGATTGCCGCCTGGAGCGGCAAGATCCAGCCCGCGCGGCGATTGAGCGCACCGGGCGCGCAGCGCCCGGTATCGGGGCCCGGGGCGGAGCCCCGGAACCACCCGACGCGCGGAGGCAGAGCAACAGGCCCGGCCAACTCCAGCCCCGCCGGCGATTGAGGCGCGGGGTACGGGGCGGAGCCCCGGAACAGCACCGACCAGCGGCACGAGACCCACCCAGCCCCGCCGAACCCAGCCCCGCCGGCGATTGAGGCGCGGGTACGGGGCGGAGCCCCGGAACCACCCGACATGCGGAGGTGGAGGGGCCGGGTCGGTCGGGGTCAGCCCCGTCGGGGGTTGGGGGTGCGGGAAGGGTTCCCGTCTTGGGGTGGTGGGGTTAATCTGACGGGCCGTCAGGTAGGAACCCCCCGCCGGGAGGCGAACGCGCATGCTGTTGCAGGGGAAGACCGTCATCGTCTCCGGCGTCGGCGCCGGACTCGGGCACCAGGTCGCCGCCGCCGTCGTACGGGAGGGCGGGAACGCCGTCCTCGGCGCCCGGACCGAGGCGAATCTCGCCAAATCCGCCGCCGAGATCGACCCCGACGGCACCCACACCGCGTACCGGACGACCGACATCGGGGACGAGGCCCAGTGCGCCGCCCTGGCGGCCCTCGCGGTCGAGCGCTTCGGCGGGGTCGACGCCGTCGTGCACGTCGCCGCCTGGGACTCGTACTTCGGCGGGCTCCAGGACGCCGACTTCGGGACCTGGGCCCAGATCCTCGACGTCAACCTCCTCGGCACGCTGCGCATGACCCGCGCCTGCCTGCCCGCCCTCAAGGAGCGCGGCGGCTCGGTCGTGATCATCGGTACGCAGTCCGCGATCGCCGCCCCGAACGAGGTGCAGCAGGCCGCGTACGCCGCCTCGAAGGGGGCGCTGACCTCCACGATGTACTCGATGGCCCGTGAGCTGGGGCCGTACCGGATCCGGGTCAACACCGTGCTGCCCGGCTGGATGTGGGGCCCGCCGGTCCAGGCCTTCGTCACCTTCACCGCGCACGGCGAGAACGTCAGCGAGGAGGAGGTGCTCGGGCGCCTCACCTCGCGGATGGCACTGCCCGACCTGGCGACCGACGGGGACGTGGCCGACGCCGCGGCCTTCCTCGCCTCGGACCGGGCCCGGGCGATCACCGGCCAGCAGCTGCTGGTCAACGCGGGAGAGGTGATGCGGTGAGGAGGAGGGCAGGGGGAGGGGCTCCTCCGGGGGAGGTCCCCCAGGGGCAGCGGCAGGGCCAGGGGTGCGGGCAGGGGCCCGTGGCCGGAGACCGTCCCTCTGCCGCTCCGGCGGCGAACCGTATGCTCCAGAGATGACCAGCAACCCCCAGCAGCCGCCCACCGCCACCGCCATGCGGCGGGCGCTGAAAAGGGCCCGTGACGGGGTCGCGCTCGATACCGCCGAGGCGGCCGTCCTGCTCCAGGCGCGCGGCGCGGACCTCGCGGACCTGACGGGCTCCGCCGCGCGCGTGCGCGACGCGGGGCTCGCGGCCGCCGGGCGGCCCGGCGTCATCACGTACTCGAAGAGCGTGTTCATCCCGCTCACCCGGCTGTGCCGGGACAAGTGCCACTACTGCACCTTCGCCACCGTGCCGGGCCGGCTGCGGCGCGAGGGCCACGGGATGTTCATGTCCCCCGACGAGGTGCTGGACATCGCCCGCCGCGGCGCCGCCCTCGGCTGCAAGGAAGCCCTCATCACCCTCGGGGACAAGCCCGAGGACCGCTGGCCCGAGGCCCGCGAGTGGCTGGAGGCGGCCGGGTACGACGACACGCTGTCGTACGTGCGCGCCATGTCGGTCCGGATCCTGGAGGAGACCGGGCTGCTGCCCCACCTCAACCCCGGCGTGATGTCCTGGGCGGACTTCCAGCGCCTCAAGCCGGTGGCGCCCAGCATGGGCATGATGCTCGAGACCACCGCCACCCGCCTGTGGTCCGAGCCCGGCGGCCCCCACCACGGCTCCCCGGACAAGGAGCCCGCCGTGCGGCTGCGGGTGCTGGAGGACGCCGGGCGGTCCTCGGTGCCCTTCACCTCCGGGCTGCTCATCGGGATCGGCGAGACGTACGAGGAGCGCGCCGAATCCCTCTTCGCCCTGCGCCGGATATCGCGCTCCCACCACGGCATCCAGGAGCTGATCATCCAGAACTTCCGCGCCAAGCCGGACACGGCCATGCGCGGGATGCCGGACGCCGAGATCGACGACCTGGTCGCCACCGTGGCCGTCGCCCGGCACATCATGGGCCCCGCCGCGAACCTCCAGGCCCCGCCCAACCTGGTCGACGGGGAGTACGCCCGCCTGCTCGGCGCCGGCATCGACGACTGGGGCGGGGTCTCCCCCCTCACCCCCGACCACGTCAACCCCGAGCGGCCCTGGCCTCAGATCGACCTGCTCGCGGAGCGGTCCGCGGAGGCGGGCTTCGAGCTGCGCGAACGGCTCTGCGTGTATCCGGAGTTCGTACTGCGCGGGGAGCCCTGGCTCGATCCGCGGGTCCTGCCGCACGTACGGGCCCTCGCCGATCCGCAGACCGGGCTGGCACGCCCGGACGCGGTGGTGGAGGGGCACCCCTGGCAGGAGCCCGAGGAGGAGTTCGGGGCCGGGGCGGCCGGGGGCGGGCGTACGGACCTCTTCCGGACCATCGACACCGAGGGCCGGACCGGCGACCGCCGCTCCGACTTCGACGCCGTGTACGGGGACTGGGAGGCGCTGCGCGAGCAGGCCGCGCCCGGGATGGCCCCCGAGCGGACCGACGGGGACGTCCGCCAGGCCCTCGCCCAGGCCGCCGACGACCCGACGAAACTGACCGACGCGGAGGCCCTGGCCCTGCTCCACGCCGACGGGCCCGCCCTCGACGCGCTCTGCCGCATCGCCGACGACCTGCGGAAATCGGTGGTCGGGGACGAGGTCACGTACATCGTCACGCGCAACATCAACTTCACCAACGTCTGCTACACCGGCTGCCGCTTCTGCGCCTTCGCCCAGCGCCGCACCGACGCCGACGCCTACACCCTCTCGCTGGAGCAGGTCGCCGACCGGGCCGCACAGGCCTGGGACGTCGGCGCGGTCGAGGTCTGCATGCAGGGCGGGATCCACCCCGACCTGCCGGGCACGGCCTACTTCGACATCGCGCGCGCGGTGAAGGAGCGGGTGCCGGGGATCCACGTCCACGCCTTCTCCCCCATGGAGGTCGTCAACGGGGCCACCCGGACCGGGATGTCCGTACGCGACTGGCTGACGGCCGCCAAGGAGGCCGGACTCGACTCCATCCCCGGCACGGCCGCCGAGATCCTCGACGACGAGGTCCGCTGGGTCCTCACCAAGGGCAAACTGCCCGCCGCCGACTGGATCGACGTCGTCACGACGGCGCACGAACTCGGCATCCGCTCCTCGTCCACCATGATGTACGGGCACGTGGACCAGCCCCGGCACTGGCTCGGGCACCTGCGGACCCTGGCCCGCATCCAGGAACGGACCGGCGGCTTCACGGAGTTCGTGACCCTGCCCTTCATCCACACCAACGCCCCGGTGTACCTGGCGGGCATCGCCCGCCCCGGCCCGACCGTCCGCGACAACAGGGCCGTCACGGCCATGGCCCGCATCCTCCTCCACCCGCACATCACCAACATCCAGACCAGCTGGGTGAAGCTGGGCGCGGAGGGCGCGGCGGAGATGCTGCGCTCGGGGGCCAACGACCTGGGCGGCACCCTGATGGAGGAGACCATCTCCCGGATGGCGGGCTCGGGTTACGGCTCGTACAAGGCGGTACGCGACCTGGTCGCCATCGCGGACGCGGCGGGCCGCCCGTCCCGGCCGCGGACCACCCTGTACGGGGAGGTCCCGCAGGAGCGGCAGCGGACGGCCGCGGCCTCGGACGGGCACCTGCCGGAGCTGCTGCCGGTACTGGACTGAGGCGGCTGGGGCGGCTGGGGCGGCTGAGCTGAGGCCGAGGGCGGCCGGGGGCGGCGGATACCGGACTGCGGCGCGGCTTGATCCGGCCGTTCTGCGCCGGTTCTGAGCTCACTTGGCGGACGGGCGACGGGCCGGGTCCGTTTGCGCCGGATGCTGTCCGTTACAGTGCTGCGCCAGCGCCTTTGGGGGGGTTCGAGTGAGCTCAGCGAGTCCGGCGGCCGCCGCGGCGGCGGTCACGACCACGGCCACGACGACGGGTGCGGAGGCCACGGCTGCGGCGGCTGCGGGTACGGCACCCGCCGCGACCGCGACCAGGGCGGGTGGCGGAACCGGAAGCGGAACCGGAACCGGGCGGGTCTGGGGGCGGGCCGAGCAGCAGGACTTCCGCAGCCGGGTCCGCGGCGCCCTGCTGGGGAGCGCGATCGGGGACGCCCTCGGGGCCCCGGTGGCCGGGCTGACCCTGGCCGGGATCCGGGAGCGGCACGGCATGGAAGGCCTGGGCGAGCCGACGGATCCGGCCACCCCCGCGGACGGCCGGCGGGGGGCGGTCACCGCCGCCACCCAGCTGACCCTGTTCACCGTGGACGGCCTGATCAGGGCGCACGTACGGCGGGACACCGGGGCCTGGCACCCGCCGACCGACATCCACCGCGCGTACCTGCGCTGGGCCGCCACCCAGCGCGACTGGGGCCCCGACGAACGGCGCAAGGACAACGGCTGGCTGGCACAGGAGGAGTGGCTCTACGCCCGCCGCAGCCCCGCCCGCGCCTGCCTGACCGGCTTCGGTGACGAGGTCCTCGGCACCCTCGCCGCCCCGAAGAACCCCGACGCGCGCGACGCGGGAGCCGCCGTCCGCTCGGCGCCCTTCGGACTGCTGGTCGGCTGGGAGCCGCAGCTCGTCCTCCAACTGGCCGTCGAATGCGCCGCACAGAGCCACGGGCACCCGGCGGCGTACCTGAGCGCGGGGGCGTTCGCCGTCATCGTGCACGGGCTGGCCCGCGGCGAGACCCTGGACACGGCCGTGCAGCGGGCCCTGGGGCTGCTGGGCTCCCGGCCGGGCCGGCAGCCGGTCACCGACGCCCTCCAGCGGGCCCTGGGCGCCGTACGGCAGGGCCTGCCGTCGCCGAGCCTCGTGGAATCCCTCTCGCTGTCCCTCTCCCTCGCCCCCGGCGAGGACCTCGGGCACACCGCGGAGGACTCCCTCGCCATCGCCGTGTACTGCGCCCTCGTCGCGGACGACCTCCGCCACGGGCTGCGGCTGGCGGTCAACCACGGCGGCGACTCCGCGGCCACCGGGGCGCTGTGCGGGGCGCTGTTGGGGGCGCTGCACGGGGAGACCGGGCTGCCGGCGCCGTGGCTGGCCGGGCTGGAGGGGCGGGCGGCCGTCCTCCAGATCGCCGACGACTTCTCGATGGAGATGACCCAGGGCCCGTCCCTCCACGGCCCCTCAACCCCCGCCGGCCCCTGGCTCTCCCGCTACCCCCGCGCCTGACCGCTGCCCCCGGGTCCCGCTGCGCGGGGCCTGTTCCCCTACCCGCCCCCAGACTCCGTCCGGGGGGGGGGACCCCCTCCTTCCCGAAAGCAGGAGCTCCGCCCCCACACCCCCGCGCCTCAAACGCCGGCGGGGCTGGGGGATGGCCGGGGTGGGTCGGTCGCGTGCGGGTGGGCGGGTGGTTTCGGGGCTCCGCCCCGCACCCCGCGCCTCAAACGCCGGCGAGGCTGGATGTCGGGGCTCCGCCCCGGACCCCGGTTCCGTGCGCTGCGCGCACGGTGCGCTCAATCGCCGCGCGGGCTGGATTTTGCTCCGCAAAATCATCAGCCCAGCGCGGCGGCATCAGCCACATCCAGCCCCGCCGGCGTTTGAGGCGCGGGGTCTGGGGCGGAGCCCCAGGAACGGGAAGGGGCGGGGTGGGGAACAGCCCCGCGCAGCGGACGGCCCGCCCCCGACCCGCCGGACGGCGTCAGCGGTACGGGAGTTCGGCCAGTTCGCGCGTCAGGCGGGACCGGAGGCGCGGGATGCGGGACAGGAGGGGGAGGACCGCGTTCCGCAGGTGGCGGGCGGGGGCCCGGCGGACGGTCGCGACCCGGGTCATGCGGTCGGTCAGGGCGACGACGCGGAGGGCCACGGGCCGCCGGGCCGCTTCGTAGGCGGCCAGGGCATCGGCGGCGGCAGGAGCGATGGACGCGGCAGGAGCGACGGCAGGGGGCACGGCACCAGCACCACCGGCACCGGCACCGGCACCGGCACCACCCGCACCCGGCGTAGCCGCAACGGCCCGGATCAGCGCCAGCCCCAGCGCCCGCCCGTCCTGGATGCCGGTGTTCATGCCCTGGCCGCCCGCGGGGCTGTGGACGTGGGCCGCATCCCCGGCCAGGGCCAGGCGGCCGGCCGCGTACCGGTCGGCGACCCGGTGGTGGATGCGGAACCGCGAGGACCAGACCAGTTCGCGTACCACCGCCCGCCCCGGCGCCCGCCCGTCCAGCAGGGACTGGACGAAGGCGGCAGCGGGCTCGGCGGGGGCCTCCCCCACGGTCGCCACGACCCGGTACCGGTCCCGGCCCGGCAGCGGGGCGACGACCGTCAGCCCCTCGGCGCCGAAGCCGAGCGAGACCTCGTCCGGCCCCGGCGCCCAGTCCATGACCACGTCCGCGAGGACGAAGGACTCGGCGTACGAGCCGCCGGAGAAGCCGATCCCGGCCGCCTCCCGCACCGTGCTGTGCATCCCGTCGGCCCCGACGGCGTACGCGGCCCGCAGGGTCTCGCCCCCGGCGGTGGTGAGGAGCACGCCCTCCGCGTCCTGCACCACGCCCGTGACCTCGTACGGCCGGTGGACCTCCCCGCCCAGCGCCCGCAGCCGGCGCAGCAGGACGGCCTCGGTCTCGTACTGGGGGACCATCAGCGCGTACGGGTGCGCGGTCGGCAGCCCGTCGAAGGAGAGGGCGGCGAGGGTGCGGGCGCCGTCGCGGACGGCGAAGCGGGTGACGGGCCGGCCGAGGGCGACGAGCTCGGCGGTCAGCGAGCCGCCGGGGTCGATCTCGTCGAGCACTTCGAGGGTCCGGGCGTGGACGACGGCGGCGCGCGAGGTGTTGGCCCCCTCGGCCTGCCGGTCCAGCAGCACGAAGGGGACGCCCGCCCCGGCGAGGGTGACGGCGAGGGCCAGGCCGGTGGGCCCGGCGCCGACGATGGCGACCCCGGTACGGGCGGGCAGCGCGGGGCGTCCGGACGGCGGTACGGGGAGTGCGGCGTTGCTGGTCATGGCGGCCTCTCCTCCTGCGGTCCCGTCGGGCCAACGGTCGTTGGCCAACGGCTGTTGACTTGAGGATGCGCCCGTCCGGGCAGGCTTGTCAACGCTTGTTGGCCAACACATGTTGGCGTACTCTCGGGCCATGACCGAACCCGCCCGCTCCGACCGCACGAAGGCGGCCATCCGCCAGGCCGCGCGCACCCGCTTCGCCGCCCAGGGCTACGAGCGCACCACGATCCGCGCCGTCGCGGCCGACGCGGGCATCGACCCGTCGATGGTCATGCGCTACTTCGGCAGCAAGGAGGGGCTCTTCGAGGCGGCCCTCGCCATCGACCTGCGGCTCCCGGACCTGTCCGCCGTACCCCCGCAGGAGCTGGCCGCCGCCCTCGTCCGGCACTTCGTCGACCGCTGGGAGGGCGATCCCGCCGACGACGCGCTGCTCGTCCTCCTGCGCTCGGCGGTCACCAACGAGCAGGCCGCCGAGCGGATGCGGGCCGTCTTCGCCACCCAGGTGCAGCCCGCCCTCGCCGCCGCCCTCGGCCCCGAGCGGGCCGCCGCCCGCGCCGGGCTGGTCTCCGCCCAGCTGCTGGGCCTCGGCCTGACCCGCTACCTGCTGCGGCTGCCCGCGGTGACCGCCCTCTCCCGGGAGGAGCTCGTCGCCGCCCTGGCCCCCGCCCTGACGGCCACCGTCACCGCCCCCTGACCCCGTCACGGCGACTGCGGTGGCTGCGGCAACTGCGGCGGCTGGCGCACAACAGCCGTGGAGCACTCGGCAATTGGAGGCGCAGACCGTACGTTGGGGGGCCCACGGCCCCACGTGACGGAGGTTGCCTGCCCATGCGGATCGCGACGACCATCTTCCTGACCGACCGGACCATCACGCCCGTACGGCTCGCGCGCGAGCTGGAGGAGCGCGGCTTCCACGGGCTCTACCTCCCCGAGCACACCCACATCCCGGTCAGCCGGGAGTCGGCCGCCCCCATGGGCGGGGGGCTGCCCGAGCAGTACGGCCGCACGCTCGACCCCTTCGTGGCCCTCGGCCAGGCCGCCGCGGTCACCGCACGCCTCGCGCTCGGCACCGGGATCACCCTGGTCGCCCAGCACGACCCGATCGCCCTCGCCAAGCAGGTCGCCACCCTGGACCTGGTCAGCGGCGGCCGCTTCACCCTCGGCATCGGCTACGGCTGGAACGTGGAAGAAGCCGCCGACCACGGGGTGGAGTGGCGCACCCGGCGGGCCCTGGTCGAGGACCGGATGGCACTGATGCGGGCCCTGTGGGCCCCCGAACCGAC
Source organism: Streptomyces sp. NPDC038213 (assembly GCF_055600495.1). Lineage (NCBI taxonomy): Bacteria > Bacillati > Actinomycetota > Actinomycetes > Kitasatosporales > Streptomycetaceae > Streptomyces > Streptomyces sp. NPDC038213. The sequence goes on along the minus strand of NZ_JBVJYM010000003.1, from coordinate 180,008 downwards.
CGCGTACGAGGGCCCGTTCGGATCCGTACGGGCCAGCGAGGCCCATCCGAAGCCGGTACAGCCGCCCCGCACCCTCGCGGGCGGCGGCCCGCTCCACGGACCCCGCACCCTGATCGGCGGGGCCGCCGGGCCGATCCTCTTCTCGCACATCTCCCGCTCCACGGACGGCTGGATGCCGATCGGCGGCCGCGGGCTGACGGAGTCCCTGCCGGTGCTGCGCCGGGCCTGGGAGGAGGCGGGGCGCGACCCGAAGTCCCTCACGGTCCTCCCGTACGCCGTCCACCCGACGGCCGGCAAGCTCGCCCACTTCGCGGACCTGGGGATGGAGGAGATCGTCGCCCAACTCCCCTCCGCCGAGGAGCCGGAGGTCCTGCGGACCCTCGACGGACTGGCCGCCTTCCTCTGAACCGCCCGGGGGCCGCCCGAGGGCTCCACCCCGGAGCCGGGGCCGGGAGCCGGGAGCCGGGAGCCGGCCGGCTACGACTTGCGCGCCTCGTTCAGGATCCGCAGCGGGGCCAGCAGCCCGTACCCCGTGTCGCGGCGGGCCGCCCGTACCCCCGCCTGCTCGACCAGGGTCAGCTGGTGCTCCATCAGGGAGATCATCGTGCGGCCCACCCGGCGCAGGCCGGGCGCCGCCAGGTCCACCACGTCCGCCGCCGCGCCCAGCGCCGTACGGGCCAGGGCGCACTCCCCGGCCAGGAGGGCCCGTACGCCCCCGGTGTCCGCGCCCTGCTCCAGTTCGGCGCGGGTCACGCCGTGCTCCGCCAGCCGCTCCAGCGGCAGGCAGAGCCGGCCGCCGGCCAGGTCCCCGGCGAGGTCCGCGAGGAAGTCCACGCGCTGGGCGGCGTCCACGAACCGCCGCCAGGCCGCGGCCTGCTCCTCGTCCGGCCCGCCGCGGTACTGGAGCCCGGTGAAGACCACGATGCCCGGCCAGGCGTACGCGTCCAGGTAGCCCTGGAAGTCCTCCTCCGTACCGAAGCCGGAGAACCCTGCCTCCGCCTGCGCCGCCCCCTCCAGGAAGGTGTACACCCAGTGCTCGGGCAGGCCCCGCGCCGCGACCGCGTGCGCGTACGCCCGCAGCACCGGGTCCTCGCTGCTACCGGACTCCAGGGCGTCCGTCACGCGGGCGGTCAGCAGCTTCAGTTCGCGCTCGGGCTCCTCGCCCTCGGCCACGTCGTCGACCAGGTTCATGAAGGCCAGCCCGGCCGCCAGGAAGGGCACCAGCTCGGCGTCCGCGAGCAGCCGCAGGGCCAGGTAGGGCGCCTGCTCGCGCCGCAGCACCCGGCGGGCGGCCGTCGTGTAGTCGGCCCGTATCTCGGGGTCGTTGATCTCGGCGGCGGTGAGGGTGGCAGGCCAGCTCGGCACGGTGCGCGCGCTCCTTATGGGGGTCGTCGTACGGTCACTAGGACGTACGACGTAGGGCGTGTGGTTGCCAACCGTACCGACCGGCACCGTCAGGACAGTCGGGGAGACGCCCGGCCGAGCGGCCGGGGAGGCGTTCACCACCGCGGGCCCCGAAGGCATGCGCCCCCAGGCAGCAAGCCCCTCGACCCCGTGGCCGGGCCCGCCGCCCGCAACCGCTCCCGGCTCCCCCGCGTCCTCCCCCCATGGACGCCAAGCCGCCCCCGGCCGCCGCAGCCGCGCGCCCGCCACGCCCGTCCCGGCTGCTCCACGCCCTCCGCCAGCTGCTGCGCTTCAGCTGGATCCAGGCCCGCGCCTGCACCTTCGCCGTGGCCCTGGTCGGCGGGATCGCCGCCTCGTCCCTCGTACCGGAGGCCGTCTGGGCCTCCTTCCCGCGCTGGCTGCCGCTGGGCCGGTACGACGTGCTCCTCGGATACGGGCTCCTGATCTCCGTACTCGCCCGCCGCCTGGGCCGCGAGAGCTCCCGCGACCTCACCGTGATCGCCTGCTGCCACCTCGCCGGGCTGGTCTTCGAGCTGGCCAAGGTCCGCCTCGGCTCGTGGAGTTATCCGGAGGAGGCGCTGACGAAGTTCGGCGGGGTGCCGCTGTACAGCGGGTTCCTGTACGCGGCCGTGGGCAGTTACGTCTGCCGCGCCTGGCACCTCTTCGGGCTGGGCCTGTACCGCTACCGGGCCCGCGCGATGGCCGCCCTCGCCCTCGCCGTCTACGCCAACTTCCTCACCCACCACTGGCTGCCCGACGCCCGCTGGCTGCTCGCCGGGCTGCTGCTGTGCGCCACCGCCGGCACCCGGGTCGGCTACACGGTGGGCCCGCAGCGCTACCGGATGCCGCTGGCCCTGGCCTTCGCCCTCATCGGCTTCTTCCTCTGGGTCGCGGAGAACGCCGCCACGTACGCGGGGGCGTGGAGCTACCCCCACCAACTCGACGGCTGGGAACCGGTGTCGCTGTCGAAGTTCGCCGCCTGGTCCCTGCTGATCACCGTGCTGTTCGTACCGGCCGCCGGCCGCTTCCCCGAAACCCTCGCGGCCCGGCTCGCGGCCGCCCTCCCCCGGCGCCCCGCGCTCACCTCGCGGGCCCGTCGCGGCCGTGCCTAGGCTGGGAGGAGTGTCGAATCCCGCCCCATCGCGGAGGAGGCCCGTCGTGCACGGTTCGGGAAAGCGATTGCGCCGCAGCTGGACGGCCCTGGCGGCCGCCGGACTGCTGGCCGTACCGGTGGCCGCGGCCACCTCCGGCACCTCGTACGCCGCCCGGACCGCCACCCCGCCGGGCCTGGCCCTCCCCGCCGCCTTCCTGCCCGAGGCCGCCCCCGGAGCCGATCCGCCCGCCGCCCGCGCACCCGCCCAGGACGAGTTCCGGGAGCTGGACGACGCGACGGCCCGCGAGCTGGACGAGGCCATCGAGCAGGTGATGGCCGAGACCGGCGTCCCGGGCGCGATGGTGCACGTGTCGGCACCCGGCAAGGGCACCTACGTCAAGACCTTCGGCGTCTCCGACAAGGAGACGAAGGCGCCCATGGACACCGGCATGTACTCGCGGATCGGCAGCGAGACGAAGACCTTCACCGTCACCGCCCTGCTCCAGCTCGTGGACGACAAGGAGGTCGCGCTCGACGACCCGATCTCCAAGTACATCGACGGGGTCCCGAACGGCGACACCATCACCCTCCGCAACCTCGCCGGAATGCGCAGCGGCCTCTACAACTACTCCCTGGACCCCGGCTTCCAGAAGGACTTCTTCTCCGACCCCGAGCGGAACTACGAACCGCAGGAGCTGCTGGACTTCGCCTTCAAGCACCCGGTGCAGTTCCAGCCCGGAGAGAAGTTCGACTACTCCAACACCAACCTGATCCTGCTGGGCCTGGTCATCGAGCAGGTCACCGGCCGCCCGCTCGACCAGGTCATCGAGGAGGACGTGGCCGGTGCCGCGGGCCTGACCAGCACCGTCTTCCCCACCGACGCCGCCTTCCCCTCCCCGCACGCGCAGGGCTACACGAACCAGACCGCGAGCGGGAAGGTCGAGGTCGCCACCGACTGGAACCCGTCCTGGGGCTGGGCCGCCGGCGCCATGATCTCCACCCTGGACGACCTGACCCGCTGGGCGAAGGTCCTCGCCACCGGCGAGCTCCTGACCCCCGCCACCCAGGCCCAGCGGCTGATCACCCCGCCCACCGGCATCCCCGGCGCGGGCTACGGCCTCGGCATCTTCAACGTGCAGGGCTGGATCGGCCACAACGGCTCCCTGCCCGGGTACGAGTCCCTGACCCTGTACCTGCCCCAGCACAAGGCCACCCTGGTCGTCCTCCTCAACACGGACATCACCCACGAGGGCCACGAGCCGACCACCCTCTTCGGACAGGCCATCACCGAGATCGTCAGCCCGGAGCACGTGTACTTCCTCTCCGCGGGCAACCGCCCGGCCTCCCCGAGCGGCAGCACCACGCCGAGCGGGAGCACCTCACCTTCGGGCAGGTGAGCGGGCCGACCTAATGATCCTTTTGCCTCACACGCCGCACATGGGGTAATGATGGCCGTTGCTTTACATTCTCTTTAGATGCGTCGAAGAAATACGGATGGGTGCGGTCGTGCGTGGGTTCAAGCGGGGGATCAGCGGTCTGGCGGTGGCCGGCCTGGCCGTAGCGCTGGTCGGCGGTTGCGGTGCGGGCGAAGAGGTCAAGGAGCTCAACGAGCAGACCAAGCAGCTCGAGGCCGAGACCAAGAAGATGGAGAAGGAGACCGACGAGCTGCTGAACGGCAAGCACGAGGTCGTTTACAAGATCACCGGCACCGGCAAGGTCTCCGAGATCACCTACTTCGAGGGCTCCGCGGGCTCGATGGCCACGAAGACCCTCAAGGACCAGACCGTCCCGTGGGAGCAGAAGCTCACCATGAAGGGCGTCGCCTCCGTCCCCGCCCTGACCGTCATGCTCGGCGAGAAGGGCGGCACCGCCGACTGCGTCATCGTGGTCGACGGCAAGGAACTGAAGCGCGCGACGGCCAAGGGCGAGTTCGGCGTGGCCAGCTGCATCGCGGAGCAGGGCCTGACGGCCACCGCGAAGAAGTAGCAGCGGACACGGAGAACGGCCGGCCGAGGGCACCCAAAAAGCCACCCCCGCCACCGCGGGCGCGGGCTTCGCCCTGCTACGCCCCCTCAGGCAGCGGCATGGGCGAGGAAGAGAGTCCAAGCAGCGGGCGAAAGCTCAAGCACCGGGCCCGCGGTGACCTTGGAGTCACGGACGTGGACGGTGCGGCAGGAGCAGGTGGCCACTTCTACGCAGTCGTCGCCCTGGCTGCCGCTGTAGGTGGACTTGTGCCAGGGGAGGGCGACCTCGACGCAGCTGTCGCCTTCGCTGCCGCTGTAAGTGGACTTCCGCCAGGACAGCGCGACCTCAACGCAGCTGTCTCCTTGGCTGCTGCTGTAGCTGCTCTTGAACCAGTGCAACTGAGAGTTGCTCATGGAGTTCCTCGCATTCGCTTCAACAGGCTCGCGGTCTCCGCGGTGTTGAGAGCCTGTGAGCGCAGTTTGGCATAGCGCTGCTGAAGCACACTGACCGCTTTCGGGTCCGCGATCAGCTGACCAGTCTTCTGGCCTTCGCTGTAGCCCAGCCACCGGTGGTCGTCTGTCTCAAGGAGCTGAAGAGGGCCATCGGTACCAGCGTGGTCGGGCTGGACGGTAGGCACGATCTGCAACTCCACGTTGGTCAGATCGATCACGTCCAACAGCCGGTCGAGCTGCCCGCGCGTGACCTCCGGCCCGCCGGTCTGCCGTTCTAGCACCGACTGCTCCACGATGAAGCTGAACGCCGTCAGTGGCGTCCGGTGCAGCAGCTTCTGCCTGTCCAGCCGTCCCGCCACCCGCGCTTCCACCTGCTCGGCCGTGGGCGGCGGAGGCACGTTGAGGATCAGCGCCCGGGCGTAGGACTCCGTCTGAAGCAGCCCCGGAACCACCCGGCACTCGTACGTGTTCAGCGCAACGGCCTGGTCCTCCAGCTTCGCCCACTTCTTGGACCACGAAGCGAACCCGCGCTGCCTGATCAGATGCCGGGACACGGCCTCCAAGGCACCGAACGCGTCCAGGACCATCTCGGCCCGCTGGACGAATTCGGCGCTCGGGAAGCGCCGGCCCTGCTCGATGGATCCGACGGACTGGACGGAGTAGCCGATCTCCTCGGCGAACGCCTCTTGGGTCAGCCGGGCGCGTTTCCGGAAGGTCTTCACCAGCTCTCCGAACCCGCGCAGGTCGCCGTTGGGGTCCACCTCGTCACCGTCACCGCTGCTCGCCATGCAGGTCACCTCCCGGCACACCATGCTCACGGAGCGTGACCCGTACTGTCCATAGAGGGGGCTCGTACAGCGAGCCTTGTACGAGTGGCGGTGCTACAGAAGTGGCCTCGAACAGCGGGAACTTGAGGCTATGAACCCCTCCGCGGCCCTCGCCGCCCCACCCGTACACACGTTCACTCAGCGTTTCTCCCCCACCCGCAGGGGCGCCCGGCTGGCCCGCCGGCTGGCGGTGCTGTACCTGCACGACGCGGGGGTGCCGCTGGACAGCGAGCGGTCGTTCGCGGCGGCCCTGGTGATCGGCGAGCTCGCGGCCAATGCCGCGCTGCACGGGCGGGTGGCGGGGCGGGACTTCGAGCTGCGCCTGCACTTCCCGGTGCCGGGGATCCTGCGGGTGGAGGTGGCCGACCCGCGTCGCGACCGGCGCCCCGAGGCGGGTGGCGGTGGCGGGTACGGGATCCAGCTCGTGGCCGCCGTTTCCGACGCGTGGGGCGTCACGGACCGCTGCATCGGCAAGACCGTATGGGCAGAACTCAAGCTGCACCACCGCCCCACGAGCCGCACCCCCTGCCCCGTTCCGGGCACCCCCTCCTCCCCCTAGCAAGGCCGGTCGGAATCCGGCAGACCCGAGCCCTGCCCCCAACGGTGTTGTGGAGGTGGCCGGTTGGGGGCACCCCGCCATGCGTGACGGTGTTTCCGGGCCGGGGCGCCCTGTCAAGGGCGCTCCCTGCGGTCGCGTCGCTGCGCGATTCCGCTCCGCTCCACCCTGGACAGACCACCCCGCCCCGGACGGCATGACTGCCTGTCGGGACGCCCCCCGAAAGGAAACGCCCAGGGGGACCGGGACCGTCCCCGGTCGGTGTCGGCCCAGCTGATCCCGTCCCCCTGCACCCCCGCCCTCCGGGCGGAAAGACCACAGGCCGCGACGGATCGCTACAGCCGCGGCCGTCTCAGCGACCTCCGGGCCGTCCGGGGCCGGGCATAGACCGCCACCGACCACTACGCGCTCCACCCGGCCCGGCGGCCTGCCGCCCGTCGGGGGCTGGGGCACGCGGGAGTTCGCTACGCGCTTCGGCCCGGCATCGGCCTGCGGCCCTGCCGCTTCGCGGCGGCGGCCGACCGGTCGTTCTCCACGTCGCGCCCGGCGGATCGCCGAGCCCGGGGGCGGCCTGCGGCCCTGCCGCTGCGCGGTCGTGGCTGGCCTGCCGTGCTGCGAGTACCGTCCAGCGGATCGCAGAGTCCGGGAGGCGGCCTTGGGGTCTGCGGCGGTGCGGGGGTGGGCGGGCTGCCGTGCTTTGAGTCCCGCTGGGCGGGTCGTGGGGCACAAGATGGCCCGGCTGCCGCCGGGACGGCCGGAGCGCGTAGCGAACTGCCGCGCGCCCAGCCCCGGGCGGTCCGCAGGCCGCTTGGCCGGGCGGAGCGCGTAGTGGTCGGTGGCGGCTTCTGCCCAGCCGCGGCCGGTCCGGCTGCCGCTGAGACGGCCGCGGCTGTGTAGCGATCCGTCGCGGCTTGTGTCGGTTGTCTTTCCGCCCGGAGGGCGGGGGTCCGGCGGGCTCCGGGCACCCTGGAGATTCCGACCGGCTGGGGTCCTGGTCCCCCTGCTGCTTTTTCTCCTGTGGCTGCTGGCAAGTCTGGGACTTGACGTCCCGTGGTGGCCTGTCAAGGGTGGCCCGCAGGGCCATCGCGCAGCGACGCGACCGCAGGGAGCGCCCTTGACAGGGTGCCGCGGGACGGCCGCACCCTCAGACATGCGAGCAGACACCGGAGAACCTCTCCGACCCGGGTAAGGGGCGACACGGTGGGCCGGGGGTAGGGGGCCGCTGCGCGGTGCTGGTTCCCCTACCCGCCCCTTCCCGAAACTGGGGCTCCGCCCCAGACCCCGCGCCTCAATCGCCGGCGAGGCTGGAGGGTCAGGGTCAGGTGGGACCCCCGCCGGGGTGGATAGCCGGGCTCGAGACGGGACTCGGAGTTGCGCCGACCCCGCACCGCGACAGCGCCCGCCCACCAACCCCGCACGACCTGAGCGCCGTACCCCGACCCGCCCCGGGGGCGGTGGGCAAAGACCGGCCCGCCGAGGCGTACAGGCGGGGGACGAGACCCCGCCCGACTGGAGCCCGTACCCCGACCCGCCCCGGGAACGTCGGGGGACGAGACCCCGCCCGGACTGGAGCCCGTACCCCGACCCGCCCCGGGAACGTCGGGGGACGAGACCCCGCCCGGACTGGAGCCCGTACCCCAACCCGCCCCGGGAACGTCGGGGGACGAGACCCCGCCCGGACTGGACCCCGTACCCCAACCCGCCCCGGGGACGCCGCGCGGGCCCTCCCCGGTGGGAGGAGACTGGGAGGAGAGGGAGGGTAGGGGGGCGGAGGGGACCAGGAGGGCTGCGTTTATCCACCTGGAGGAGCCATGACGGCAGCATCACGGGACCGGACCCCCGTGGCCTTCGCCACCGACGAGGCCGAAGTGCGCACCGCGGAGATCGGGGGCGGCTACACCGTCGCCTGGATCTCGTTCGCCAAGGGAACCGACATGACCCCGGCGTTCAAGGGCCTGCCCGGCGACCTGTGCCCCTGCCCGCACTGGGGCTGCGTGACCAAGGGGACCGTCCGCATGCACCTTGCGGACGGGCACGAGGACTACACCGCGGGTGAGGCCTTCTACTGGGCTCCCGGGCACGCCCCGGAGGCTCTGGAGGACTGCGAGTTCATCGACTTCTCGCCCACCGAGGAGTTCGAGAAGGTCGTGGCCCATCTGGCGGAGGCCACGGCCGCGGCCGGGAAGGAGTAGGGCCGACGGGGGGCGGGAGGGCGCGGCGGGTGGCGGGTTCGCCCGGGGCCGCCGCGCCCTTCCCTGTGTTCGCTTGCGTGAGGGGGCTGGGGCGGTCAGCCGTTGAGGGAGCCCGGGGCGGCGAGGCCGGCGGCTCCGCCGAGGGCGCCGAGGGGGCCGTTCACGGCGGGGGCCGGGCCGGCGAGGCCGGTGCCGAGGGCCTCGTCGGCGGCGACGGTGGCGGTCTCGGCCTGCTCCAGGCTCTCCTGCGGGTCCTGGGCCACGTCGAGGACCTGGGAGACGACGTCCTCGCCGGGGAGGGCGCCTCCCTTGCCCTCGTCGGCCTGGGCGGCTGCGGGGGCCAGGGCGAGGGCCGCGCCGGCGAGGGTGAGGGCGGCGAGGGCGCGCTTGACGTGCTGCTTGGGGGTGCTGGTCATGCCGGGATCAACGAGAGTGCGGGGATGCGGTCACCGCGGCGCGCGGGAAGAGGCTCGCGGGCCTGGACAGCCGGCCCCGTCGGCCACCCCGCCCCCGGCCCCGCCTCCGGCCCCGCCCCCGGCTGCGTACCCGCCCCCGCCCCGACTGCGTACCCGCCCGCGCCCCCACACGCCCCCGTACGCACCTGTGCCCGGTGCCGTCCGGAGGAACGGACGGCACCGGGCGCAGGGAGCCGGTGACGGTGACAGCTGGGGTTCGGGGGTCGGATTCCGCGGTGCGGGAGGGGTCCGGGGTCCGGTCAGTCCTCCACGATCAGGGACGGGGTCTCCTTCGTGAGGACCTCGCCGCGGAAGAAGGCCGGGCTGCGGCGCTCGGTGATGATCATGATGACCAGGCCGAGGAGGAGCAGGCCGACGCCGATGACGAAGACGCTGCCGACGCCGAGGACGGTGGAGCCGGAGCCGTAGGCCGGGTCCCACATGTCGTACAGGGTCTTGAAGAAGACGGCCGCGAGCAGGATGCCGCCGAGCACCGGGGCGATGCCCTTGAAGAGCAGGTCCCGGCCGGAGCGGGTGAGCTCCTTGCGGAAGTACCAGGCGCAGGCGAAGGCCGTCAGCGAGTAGTAGAAGCAGATCATCAGGCCGAGGGCGAAGATCGTGTCCGTGAGGACGTTCTCGCTGACCAGGGTCATGACCGTGTAGAACACGCCGGTGGCGACGCCCGCCATGACCGTGGCGCGGCCCGGGGTCTTGAACTTCGGGTGGACCTTGGCGTAGCTCGGCGGCAGGGCCTCGTACGTGGACATGGCCAGGACCGTGCGGGCCACCGGGATGAAGGTGGTCTGCAGGGAGGCGGAGGCGGAGGCGAGCACCGCGACGAAGAGGGCGACGCCGAGGACGGGGCCCATGACGGGGCCGGCGAGGGCGGCGAAGACGTTGTCGGAGGTGTCCGGGTTGGCGAGCCCGAGGCCCTTGTCTCCGGAGCCGACGGCCATCTGGGCGGCGACGCCGGTGGCGAGGTAGGAGCCGACCAGGACGACCATGGCGACGAGCGCGGCGCGGCCGGGGGTCTTCTCCGAGCCGGTGGTCTCCTCGTTGGTGGCCAGGCAGGCGTCCCAGCCCCAGTACATGAAGATCGAGAGGGAGAGGCCCGCGGTGAAGGCGGCCATCGACTCGACGGCGAAGGGGTTCATCCAGGACCAGGAGAAGTCCAGGCCGGTGTCGAAGGTGCCCGCGGAGGCCTTCTGGAAGGCCATGGCGACGAAGATGCCGAGGACGAGGAGCTGGAGGCCGACGAGGGCGTACTGGACGCCCTTGGTGGCGGTCATGCCGCGGTAGCTGATCGCGGTGGCCAGGGCGACGAGGGTGAGGCACGTGGCGATGTGCACGGCCTTGTTGTCGTCGAGGGCGGCGATCGAGGGGCTGTTCGTGATCTCGCCGGCGAGGAGCCAGAAGTACGAGGTGGCCACGCCCGCGAGGTTGGAGAGGACGATGATCGTGGCGATCACCAGGCCCCAGCCGCACATCCAGCCGACGCGGGGGCCGAAGGCCTTGACCGTCCAGGTGAAGGAGGTGCCGCAGTCCGGCATGGCCTTGTTGAGCTCGCGGTACGCGAAGGCGACCAGCAGCATCGGGATGAAGCCGGCGAGGAAGATCGCGGGCATCTGCAGGCCGACTTCGCCCGCGGTGGACCCGAGGGTCGAGGTGAGGCAGTACACGGGGGCGACGGTCGAGATGCCGATCACGGCACTCCCGAGGAGGCCCACGGATCCCTTGCCGAGGCCCTTGCCGCGGTAGTCGCCGCCCTCGGCGACGCCGCTTACCGTGTCTCCGGCCTGCTGCCGAACGTCCAGCTGTGTCATGGGAGAGGACGTTAGATCCTGCGGTTTCCTTATCCGGAAGAACTAGGTCCGGTTCCCGGCGGGCCAAGGCCCCTTGGAATCCCGAGATCGGAAGACTTCACACTCCCGCAATGAAAGGTTCACCGGCACATCCATCCAGCCATCGGCAGGATCCGGACACGGGGTTCCGGAATGCGGAAACCGCAGCCGTGCCCGTTTTGCCCCATTCAAAACTTTCCCGAGGCAATATTCCAAGGCCGACAAACAGGGACGCGGGCCGCCGGACCGCCCCCGCACGGGCGGCCCGACGGCCCGCGGGCGCGGATACCGTCAGCACGTCGGGCGTCCCCGCCGGCCGGCAGGGCGGCCGCCCTACGTCGTCCAGACGATCGACTGCACCTCGCTGTACGCGTGCAGCGCGTACGAGCCCACGTCCCGGCCCACGCCCGAGCGCTTGAACCCGCCGAACGGCGCCTCCATGTTCCGCCCGATCGTGTTCACGCCCACACCCCCCGACCGCAGCCGCCGCGCCACCCGGAACGCCCGCGAGACGTCCCCCGACCACACGTAGCTGATCAGCCCGTACTCGGAGTCGTTGGCCAGGGCCACCGCCTCCTCCTCCGTGTCGAAGGGCACCACGACCACCACCGGGCCGAAGATCTCCTCCCGCACCACCCGCATGTCGTTCGTGCAGTCCACCAGCAGCGTCGGCGCCACGTAGAAGCCCCGGCCCGCGGCCGCACCCTCCCCGACCACCGGGCGCTCCCCGCCGAAGGCGATCCGCGCCCCCTCCTTGCGCCCCAGCTCCACGTACGACTCCACCCGGTCCCGGTGCGCCGCCGAGATCACCGGCCCGACCACCGTGCCCCGCACGGCCGGGTCCCCCACCTTCATGAAGGCCAGGTAGCCCGTCAGCTTCTCCACCAGCGCGTCGTGCACCGCCCGCTGCACCAGCACCCGCGTCGGCGCCGTGCAGATCTGCCCGCTGTAGAAGGAGAAGGTGGTGCCGATGCCCATCACCGCCGCGTCCAGGTCGGCGTCCTCGAAGACCACCGCCGCGCCCTTGCCGCCCAGCTCCATCAGCTGCCGCTTCATCGACCGCCCGCACACCTCGGCGATCCGCTGGCCGACCGCCGTCGAACCGGTGAAGGACACCATGTCCACGTCCGGGGACTCGACCGCCGCCTCACCGACGCCGGTCTCCTGCCCGCCGACCACGTTCACGACCCCCGCCGGGACCCCCGCCTCGTGGAGCGCGTACGCCATCCTGAACACCGACAGCGGGTCCTGCGGGGCCGGCTTGACCACCACCGTGTTCCCCATCGCCAGCGCCGGGGCCACCTTGCCCGCCGGATTCGCCCACGGGTTGTTGTACGAGGTGATGCACGTGACCACCCCGACCGGCTGGCGCACCTCCAGCGCGCCCAGCACGCTCGCCCGCCCCATCGGGCCGGCCTCCGTCACCTGCGGCGGGAGCCCCCGCTCCACCGGCTCCAGGGCCCCCTTCGCGTACCGCCGGAACCGGCCCACGCCCACCCCGACCTGCATCCCCCGCGCGATCCCCGTCGGCGCCCCGGTCTCCGCCTGCGCCAGCCGCGACCACGGCTCGAACTCCCGCTGCATGACGTCCGCGGCCCGGTCCAGGATCGCCGCCCGCTCCTCCGGGGAGGTCCGCGACCAGCCCTCGAAGGCCTCCCGGGCCGCCCGCGCCGCCTCCAGCACCTGCCCGCGCGAGGCCTCCGGGGCCAGCCCGACCACCGACTCGTCGGCCGGGTTGACCACCTCGTAGTACCCGCCCTCCGGCTCCACCCAGTCCCCGCCGACGTACAGCCGCTGCGGGCCGCTCCCGGACGCGTCCGCCGTAGCACCACCGCTCATCGCGTGCTCACCGTCCTCGTGTCCCGCCCGGACCGGAGCACGATCCCCGGCACCGCGCCCGTCACCTCGTCGTCGCGGATGGTCTCCACGCCGTTGACCCGCACCGACACGATCCCGATGGCCCGCGAGTCCAGCCGCGGGCTGTCCCCCGGCAGGTCGTGCACCAGCGTCGCCGGACCCGCCTCGATCCGCTCCGGGTCGAAGAGCACCAGGTCCGCGTGCCAGCCCTCCGCGACCCGGCCGCGCTCCCGCAGCCCGAACAGCCGCGCCGGATCGTCCGTCAGCATCCGCACCGCCTGCTCCAGCGGCACCAGCTTCCGGCCCCGCAGGCAGTCCCCCAGGAAGCGGGTCGTGTACGGCGCCCCGCACATCCGGTCCAGGTGCGCGCCCGCGTCCGAGCCGCCCAGCAGCACGTCCTCGTGCTGCCAGGTCTCGGCGCGCAGCGCCCAGCTGCCGGGGTCGTTGTCGGTGGGCATCGGCCACAGGACGGTCCGCAGGTCGTCGTTGGCGCAGATCTCCACCAGGCACTGGAAGGCGTCCTGCCCCCGCTCGGCCGCGATGTCCTTCACGACCCGGCCCGACAGGCCCTCGTTCTCCCTGCTGTACGTGTCCCCGACGACGTACCGCCCGAAGTCGGCCAGTCGCCGGAACACCCCCGCCTCCCTGCTCTCGGCGCGCCGCAGCATCTCCGCCCGCACGTCCGGGTCGCGGAGCTTCGCGATCCGCTCGGCGAGGGGCAGGCCGAGGACCTCGCCCCAGCCGGGGATGAGGTTCAGGGCGCAGAAGGTCCCGAGGGACATGTTCATGGGGGTGAGGATCGGCATGGTGAGCGCGACGATCCGGCCCCCGGCCTTGCGGGCGCGCTCACTGGGTACCAGCTGGCGCGGCACCCGCTCGGGGACGGCGGCGTCGATGGTCAGGACGTTCCAGTTGAGGGGCCGGCCGGCGGCCGCGCTCATCTCCACGAAGAGGTCGATCTCCTCGTCGGAGAACTGGTCCAGGCAGCCGGCGACGATGGCCTCCAGCTGGGTGCCCTCGTGGTCGGCGACGGCGCGGGAGAGCGCGAGCAGCTCCTCGGGCTTGGCGTGCCGGGAGGCGACGGGGGCGCCGTCGCCGTCGGAGTGGGTCGCGGACTGGGTGGTGGACAGCCCCCAGGCGCCGGCCGCCATGGCCTCGTGGAGGAGGTCCAGCATCTGCTGGAGCTCCTCGGGGGTCGGGTCCCCGCCCACCGCCCGCTCCCCCATCACGTACCGGCGCAGGGCGCAGTGCCCGACCATGAAGCCGGCGTTGACGGCTATCCGGCCCTCCAGCGCGTCCAGGTACTCGCCGAAGGTCTGCCAGCTCCAGTCGACGCCCTCCTCCAGGGCCTTGAGGGCCATGCCCTCGACCTTGCTCATCATGCGGCGGGTGTAGTCGGCGTCCCCGGGGCGGGCGGGGTTGAGGGGGGCCAGGGTGAAACCGCAGTTGCCGCCGGCGACGGTGGTGACGCCGTGGTTCATGGAGGGGGTGGCGTACGGGTCCCAGAACAGCTGGGCGTCGTAGTGGGTGTGCGGGTCCACGAATCCGGGGCAGAGCACCAGCCCGGTCGCGTCCTCACTGGTCCGGGCCTCCTCGGTGACCGGTCCGTCCTCCGCGAGCACGGAGACCACGGCGATCCGGCCGTCCCGGATCCCGACATCCGCAACGAACGCGGCTGCGCCGGTGCCGTCCACGACGGTGGCGCCCTTGATGAGGTGCTCGAGCATGGCGTCCTTCCTGGGGGCTGGGGGGGTGCGGTGCGGCCTGTGCGGCCGGGTGTGCGGGGGGTGTGCGGGGGCCGGTGCGGCCGGGCGAGCGGGGTGGGTGCGGGGCCGGTGCGGCTGGGTGGCTGGGCAGCCGGGTGGCTGTGCGGCTGTGTGGCCGGGTCGCCTGGTGGCTGGGTGGCTGTGCGGCCGGGTGGCCGCGTCCGTGCGTGGCCGGTGCGGCTGGGTGGCCGGTACGTGCGTGGGCCCCGGCGGAGGGTGCCGGGCCGGCCGCGGCCTCGGTACCGCTCCGGCCGGGGCCGGTGGGGGACGGCGGTCCGGGAAGACGCCGGCCCCCAGCCCTTGGGGCGGACGGGGTGGCTGCTCCCTCCCCGGTCCGCTGCGCGGGGCCTGTTCCCCACCCCGCCCCTTCCCGTTCCTGGGGCTCCGCCCCAGACCCCGCGCCTCAAACTCCCCCAGACTTCGTCCGGGGGGACCCCCTGGCGAGGCTGGATTTGCTGCGGCGAGGCTGGAAATTGCCGCTGAGCGGGACATTGCAGCGAACCGCAGCACAATCCAGCCCGCGCGGCGATTGAGCGCACCGGGCGCGGAGCGCACGGTCCGGGGGTCCGGGGGCCTGCCCCCGGTTTCGGGAAGGGGCGGGGTGGGGAACAGGCCCCGCGCAGCGGAGGCAGGGGTCGGACGGGGCCCGGGTCAGGAGGGGGATGACTCGCGGAAGCGGGTGGTGCGGTGGACCGGGTCCGTGTCGATCTTCGGGATCACGTGCTCCCCGATCAGCCTGATCGTGTTCATCGTGTCCTCGTACGACACCCCCGTCGGCAGTCCGAAGGACAACTGGTCCGCCCCCGCCTGCTCCCACCTCTTGCACTGCGCCAGCACCTCAGACGGATCACCGCAGATCAACAGCTCCTCCTGGATGAGGAGTTCGATGATCTCCGCGTTGTACTCCGGCAGGATCTCCGGCCACTGCGGAATCGCCTCCGGCCGCGGAAACGTGTCGTGGTAGCGGAACACCAGCGACTGGAAGCGGTTCATGTTCGCGTTGACCGCGATCTCGACCGCCTTGTCGTGCGTCTCCGCACAGATCGCCGTGGACGTGACCATCACGTTGTCGTTCACGAAGGCACCGATCGCCTTCGCCTCCTGGATCGCCGTCTTGTACTGCTCCAGCACCCACTCCATGTCGGAGACCTTCTGGACGCTGAAGCCGAGCACGCCCAGCCCCTTCTTCGCGGCCATGGCGTACGAGGACGGGGACCCGGCCGCGTACCACATCGCCGGGTGCGCCTTCCCGTACGGCTTGGGGAAGATCTTCCGCGGCGGCAGCGACCAGTGCTTGCCCTGGAACCCCTCGTACTCCTCCTGGAGGAACATCTTGGGGAACTCCGCGATGGTCTCCTCCCAGATCTCCTTCGTGTGGTTCATGTCGGTGATGCCCGGCAGGAAGCCGAGGATCTCGTGGCTGCCGGCCCCGCGGCCGGTGCCGAACTCGAAGCGCCCCTTGGAGAGGTGGTCCAGCATGGTGACCTTCTCGGCCACCTTGACGGGGTGGTTGACCTGGGCGAGCGGGTTGAAGATGCCCGAGCCGAGGTGGATGCGCTCGGTGGCGTGGGCGAGGTAGGCGAGGAAGACCTCGTTCGCCGAGAGGTGCGAGTACTCCTCCAGGAAGTGGTGCTCGGAGGCCCAGGCGTACTTGAAGCCGGACTTGTCGGCCTGGATGACGTACTCGGTCTCCTCCAGCAGCGCCTTGTGCTCCGCCGCGGGGTCGACCTCGGAACGCGCCTGCGGCACGTATCCCTGCACGAAGAGCCCGAATTCCAAGGGGGTTCACCGTCCTTAGTTTTCTGACGTTCCGTCAGATTTGATGCGTCCGACTGTTCCACCGCGCGGCGGGGGCGTCAATACCTGACACCCCATCAGAAACCTCCCGGGCCGCCGCAGGCCGCCGCCCGCCCGGCTCAGAGCACGCTCACCCCCGCCATCCAGCCCCCGTCGATCACGAACGGCTGCCCGGTGATGTACGAGGAGTCCTCGCTGGTCAGGAAGAGCGCCAGCCGGGCCACCTCCGCCGGCAGCCCCGCCCGCCCCAGCGGCACCACCCGCCCGTACAGCTCCGCCATCGCCTGCGCCGCCTCAGGGGTGGGCCCCTCGGGGTCGAGGAGGGCCGGGTTCGCCATGGGGGTGTCCACCGCCCCGGGGCACATGGCGTTCACCCGGATGTTCTTCGCGGCCAGCTCCAGCGCCGCCACCCTGGTCAGCCCGACGATCGCCGCCTTCGTCGCCGCGTACGAGCCCACGAAGGCCATGCCGGTCAGGCCGGTGTACGAGGAGGTGTTGACGATCGTGCCGCCGCCGGCCGCGGCGATCTCCGGGGCCACCGCCTTGATCCCGAGGAAGGCACCGACCTGGTTCACCCGCACCAGCAGCTCGAACTCCTCCAGCGGGGTCGAGACCAGCTCGTTGAAGCGCAGGATCCCGGCGTTGTTGACCAGCCCGTCGATCCGGCCGCCGAAGGACTCCTTCGCGGCCGCCACCGCCGCCGCCCAGTCCGCCTCGCAGCCCACGTCGAGGTGGACGTACCGCACCCGGTCCCCGCCGGCCTCCTTCGCGATGTCCCGGGCCACCGCCTCGCCCTGCTCGTCCAGTACGTCGCCCAGCAGCACCTGCGCGCCCTCGGCGGCGAAAAGCCGGGCCTCCTGCTCCCCCTGCCCGCGCGCCGCACCGGTGATGACGATGACGCGGCCGTCCAGCTTGCCCACGGTTACCTCCGTTGTCGCACCGGGAACGAAAGGGGTCAGTCGTTCAGGAGCGGGCCGACCTCCGACCCGAACGCCGTTATCTGGTCGACCAGTTCGGCGCGGTCCCGGCTGCGGAAGCGGACCTGGATCTGGTCCACGCCGATCTCCGCGTACGCGCGCAGCGAGGCGGCGAGCGCCTCGGGCTTGCCGGTCAGGGTGCGGCGGCCGGTGTCCCAGGCGGGCTCGCCCACGTACAGGGCCTCGGTGATGGCCCCGATCTCCACCGGGTCCGCCACCCCCGCCTCGGCGCGCAGCTCCCGGATCCGGGCGATCTGGGCGGGCAGCCGGTCGCGCGGGTCGCCCTGCGGCAGCCAGCCGTCACCGCGCACGGCGGCCCGGCGGACCGCGGCGGGCGAGGACCCGCCGACCCAGACGGGGATCCGCTCCTGGGCGGGCCGCGGCAGCTGCCCGAGGTCCTTGAACGCGAACCGCGCGCCCTCGAACTCGGGGAACTCCTCCGGTCCGAGCGCGGCGCGCAGCGCGTCGAGGCACTCGTCGAGCACGGCCCCGCGGCGCTCGAAGTCCACGCCGAGCACCTCGAACTCCTCCTGCACATGACCCGCCCCGACCCCGAGGATCAGGCGGCCGGAGGAGAGGTGGTCGAGGGTCGCGTACTGCTTGGCGCTGATGAGGGGGTGGCGCAGGGCGACGATCGCGACGTGGCTGAGGAGGCGGACGCGGGTGGTGGCGGCGGCGAGGTAGGCGAGGGTGGCGACCGGGTCGTACCAGACCGTGCTCATCGCCTGGGCGAGGCGGCGGGGGATCGCCACGTGGTCGCACGTGGCGAGGTAGCCGAAGCCGGTGGCGTCGGCGGCCCCCGCGATGGCGAGGAGGTCGGCGGGGGTCGCCGTCGCCTCCCACTCCTCGGCGTAGATGGAGCTCTGCGACTGCACGGGCATCTGCATCCCGTACACGAGCCGGCCTTCCGGAAACACCCGCACCATGGCTGTGACCGCCTTTACCTGACGATTCGTCATACCGACCGGACGGACCCCATCGTGATACCTGACGACCCATCAGACAAGGCCCTTGCCGCCCCCGCGGACCGGACGGATCCCGCTGCGCGGGCCCTGTTCCCCTACCCGCCCCTTCCCGAACCGGGGCTCCGCCCCAGACCCCGCGCCTCAAACGCCGGCGGGGCTGGAATGTGGCTGATGCCGCCCCGCAGGGCTGATGATTTTGCGCAGCAAAATCCAGCCCGCGCGGCGATTGAGCGCACCGGGCGCGGAGCGCACGGAACCGGGGTCCGGGGCTTGCCCCGGTTTCGGGAAGGGGCGGGGTGGGGAACAGGCCCCGCGCAGCGGGGGCGGGGTCACGGTTGGAGGGGACGGTTCCGGACCGGAGGTCAGTGGTTGCGGGGGCCCATGACGATGACCGGCCGCCGCGCCGGGTCCAGGGTCTCCAGGAGCTCCCTCATCGCCGCCTTCGGAATCCCCACGCACCCCTGCGAAGGCCCGTCGTGGTCCACGTGCAGCCAGATGTTGCCCCCCTTCGCCTCGCCCTCCGGCTTCGTGGGGTCCAGCGGCGAGGTCCCGGCCAGCCGGTTGTAGTTGATCGCCACGACGTAGTCGAAGGACCCGGCCAGCGACTCCCCGTCCACCCCCCGCCCGGTCGCCGTGAACGCCCCCTCCTGGTGGTCGTACGGCAGCCGCACCCCCGCCGGCTCCGGCAGCATCCCGCCCGCGTCGGTCAGCGAGAACACCCCGATGGGCGACTGGAGTCCCCCGTACGAGCGGTCCGCGGACCAGCCCTTCGCCCCGTTGCGCGCCGGCCAGCTCGCCCCAGGCACCCAGTCCTGGGAGCCCTCCTCGCGGGAGTAGAGCGTGACGGTGGAGTACGAGGACTCCGCGGACCGGCCGGTCACGAGCACGACCTGCCGCGAGTCGGCGGGGATCCGCTTGCGGGTGGCCTCGCTGATATCGGGCAGGGCCCGGGGCCGGTGCGCACCCCGCCCGCTGCGGCCGGCCGCCGACAGCCCGTCAGGACCGGTGGCGGAGTGCGTCCGCGGACCCGCCTTCCCGTCCCGGCCGTCCCACCCGTCCCGCCCGCCGGAACCCCCGGCCCCGCCGCCCAGCTGCGCGGACAGCTCCGGTCTGCCGTCCGTCTCGTAGGCGTCGTAGGCCTCGTGGGCCACGAAGGCCAGGGAGCCCGCGACCACGAGGGCCGCACCCGCGGCGGCCGTGCAGACGAGGCGTCCGCGGCGGGCGAGGGACGTGCGCATCCGGTGCTGGGCGTGCTTGCTCATCGAGACAAACCGTACACACACGACCATCTCGTCGATTTACCGTTGAACCACCCCGGCACTCCTGCCTAAGCTTCCCCATGAGGACTCCACGAGCAGCAGCGCGCATCGTCATCGTCTCTCCCGACGACTCCGTCTTCCTCTTCCGCTCGTACAACGTCGAGGTCGGCCTGCACTGGCTGCCGCCGGGCGGCGGACTCGACCCCGGCGAGAGCCCCGAGCAGGGCGTCCTGCGCGAGCTCCGCGAGGAGACAGGCTGGACCGACCTCGTACCCGAACGGCTCCTGTGCACCTGGGAGCACGACTTCACCCACCAGGGCGTCCCGGTGCGCCAGCGCGAGCACGTCTTCGTCACCTCCGGCCCGCACCGCGAGCCGGTGCCGGAGTCCGAGGACACCCACTGGCGCTGGTGGCCCAGGCACCGCCTCGCCCGTACGAGCCAGCCCCTGTGGCCCCCGCAGCTGCCGGCCCTCCTCGCCGCCGAGGTCCGGGCCCCGGTCCACCTGGGCCTGGTGAGCTGACCTCCGGGGCGCGTCCGGGCAGCCCCCGGACGCGCAGGCCCCGCAGACCCTGCCGGTCAGGCCCCCGGCGCCGGCCCTCCGGTCAGGCTCCCGGCCCCGCCCACAGCCCGTCCTCCGTGAGGCCGAGCAGTTCGATGGCGTTGCGGCGCACGATCCGGTCCACGACGTCGGGGGCGAGGTGGCCCATCTGGGCCTCCCCGACCTCCCGGGACTTGGGCCAGGTCGAGTCCGAGTGCGGGTAGTCGGTCTCGTACAGGACGTTGCCGACGCCGATCGAGTCGAGGTTCTTCAGGCCGAAGGCGTCGTCGAAGAAGCAGCCGTAGACGTGCTCGGCGAAGAGTTCGGAGGGCGGGCGCAGCACCTTGTCCGCGACCCCGCCCCAGCCGCGGTTCTCCTCCCAGACCACGTCGGCGCGTTCGAGGATGTACGGGATCCAGCCGATCTGGCCCTCCGCGTACATGATCTTCAGGTGGGGGAACCGCTCGAACTTGCCGCTCATGAGCCAGTCGGTCATGGAGAAGCAGCAGTTGGCGAAGGTGATGGTGGAGCCGACGGCCGGCGGGGCGTCCGCGGAGGTGGACGGCATCTTCGAGGAGGAGCCGATGTGCATGGCGATGACCGTGCCGGTCTCGTTGCACGCCTCCAGGAAGGGATCCCACTCGTCGGTGTGGATCGAGGGCAGCCCCAGGTGCGGCGGGATCTCCGAGAAGGCCACGGCGCGCACCCCGCGGGCGGCGTTGCGGCGGACCTCGGCGGCGGCGAGGCGGGCGTCCCAGAGGGGGACGAGGGTGAGCGGGATGAGGCGGCCGCGCGCGTCGGGGCCGCACCACTCCTCCACCATCCAGTCGTTGTACGCCCGGACGCCGAGGAGCCCGAGCTCGCGGTCCCTGGCCTCGGTGAAGGTCTGGCCGCAGAAGCGGGGGAAGGTCGGGAAGCACAGGGCGGACTGGACGTGGTTGACGTCCATGTCGGCGAGGCGCTCGGGAACCGAGAAGGAGCCGGGGCGCATCTGGTCGTACGTGATGACTTCCAGCTTGATCTCGTCGCGGTCGTACCCGACGGCCGTGTCGAGGCGGGTGAGCGGCCGGTGCAGGTCCTCGTACACCCACCAGTCGCCGATCGGCCCCTCGTCGCCCTGCGCGCCCATGACGGGAGCGAACTTCCCGCCCAGGAAGGTCATTTCCTTCAGGGGTGCGCGCACGATGCGCGGGGCGACGTCCGCGTACTTGGACGGGAGCCGGTCCCGCCAGACGTGGGGAGGCTCAACCGTGTGGTCGTCCACCGAGATTATCTTCGGGAAGGTCTCCATGGGCCCCACGGTAGCGCTGATCTGACGAACCGTCAGCTACTCTGCGCGTCCCGGAACGGCCGCCGGTACGGCCCCAGCACACGGGCGGGCGTCCCGTGCGCCCGTACGCCCCGCCGTTACCGGGCTGACGCGCCCGCCCAAGACAAGGCAGACTGACCGTGCGCAAGCCGTAACGGAAGGCAAGGGGGGATTCGGATGGACGGCGTCCCGCCCATTCCGCGACAGCGGAAAAACCCCGCGACCCGAGCGGGGACAGCAGGAGCGGCAGCAGCCGCAAACCCGGCCGGCCCGTATCCGGAAGCCGCCGGGACGCTCCCGGACGGGGGGACGGGGACGGGGTCCCCTGCGGGGACGGGTGCGGGTACGAGTACGGGTACGGGTACGGGTGTGGATACGTGCACGGACACCCATGCCGCTGCCGGGCCCCAGGCCGCCGCGCCCCACCCCACCCGCTTCGCCGTCCTCGGCCCCGTCCGCGCCTGGCACGGCGACGCCCTCCTGCCCTCCGGCTCGCCCCAGCAGCGCGCCCTGCTCGCCGCGCTGCTGCTGCGCGACGGCCGGACCGCCACCGCACCCGAGCTGATCGACGCCATCTGGGGCGAGGACCCGCCCTCCCAGGCGCTCGCCGCCATCCGCACGTACGCCTCCCGCCTGCGCAAGGTGCTCGCGCCCGGGGTCCTGGTCAGCGAGTCCGGCGGGTACGCCATCCGCACCGCGCCCGCCGCCCTCGACCTCGGCACCGCCCGCCGCCTGGCCGCGGAGGCCGAGGCCGCCCGCACCGGCGGGGACCGCACCCGCGCCCGTACGCTCCTCAACCGCGCCCTCGACCTGTGGGACGGCGAACCCCTCGCCGGGGTGCCCGGCCCCTACGCCGAGACCGAGCGGACCCGGCTGTCCGAATGGCAGCTCCAGCTCCGCGAGACCCGCCTCGACCTGGACCTGGAAGCCGGCAGCCACGCCGAGGCCGTCTCCGAGCTGACCGCCCTCACGGCCGCCCACCCGCTGCGCGAACGCCTCCGCGAGCTCCAGATGCTCGCCCTCTACCGCAGCGGGCGGCAGGCCGAGGCCCTCGCCGTGTACGCCGACACCCGCCGGCTGCTGTCCGAGGAGCTCGGCGTGGACCCCCGCCCCGAGCTCGCCGAACTCCAGCAGCGGATCCTGCGCGCAGACGCCGAACTCGCCCGGGCCGCCGACCCGGCCCCCGCGGCCGCCACGGGCGGACACGTCCGGCCCGCCCAACTCCCCGCCACCGTGCCCGACTTCACTGGCAGGTCCGCCTTCGTCGACGAGCTCGGCAAGGTGCTGTCCGCGGCCAGCGAGGGCGGCACCGTCATGGCCGTATCCGCCCTCGCCGGCATCGGCGGGGTGGGCAAGACCACCCTGGCCGTCCACGTCGCCCACGCGGCCCGCCCCCACTTCCCCGACGGGCAGCTGTACGTCGACCTCCAGGGCACCGACGACCGCGCCGCCGAACCCGAGGCCGTACTCGGCTCCTTCCTGCGCGCCCTCGGCACCCCCGACACCGCCATCCCCGACTCGCCCGCCGAGCGCGCCGCCCTCTACCGCTCCACCCTCGACGGCCGCCGCGTCCTCGTCCTCCTCGACAACGCCCGTGACGCCGCCCAGGTCAGGCCCCTGCTGCCCGGTACGGCCGGATGCGCCGCCCTGGTCACCAGCCGGGTCCGGATGGCCGGCCTCGCCGGTGCGCACCTCGTGGACCTCGACGTCATGAGCCCCGAGGAAGCCCTCCAGCTCTTCACCCGCATCGTCGGCGAGGAGCGCGTGCGCGCCGAGCGGCAGGCCGCCCTCGACGTGGTCGGCGCCTGCGGGTTCCTGCCCCTCGCCATCCGCATCGCCGCCTCCCGGCTCGCCGCCCGGCGCACCTGGACCGTCTCCGTACTCGCCGCCAAACTCGGCGACGAGCGGCGGCGGCTGGACGAGCTCCAGGCCGGAGACCTGGCCGTCAAGGCCACCTTCGAGCTCGGGTACGGGCAGCTCGAACCCGCCCAGGCCCGCACCTTCCGGCTGCTCGGCCTCGCCGACGGCCCCGATATCTCCCTCGCCGCCGCGGCCGCCGTGCTCGACCTCCCCGAGCACACCACCGAGGACCTCCTCGAAGCCCTCGTCGACTGCTCCCTGCTCGAATCCGCCGCACCCGGCCGCTACCGCTTCCACGACCTCGTACGGCTCTACGCGCGTGCCTGCGCCGAACGCGACGAGCAGCCCCCCGCCGAACGGGACGCGGCCCTCTCCCGCCTCCTCGACTTCTACCTCGCCACCGCCGCCCAGGTGTACGCCCTGGAACGCCCCGGCGACCGCCTCGTCGCCCACCTCTCCCCCACCCGCTACCCCGGCCTGCGCTTCGCCGACCGCAACACCGCCCTCGACTGGCTGCACGCCGAGTCGAACGCCCTGCTGGCGTGCGTCCAGCAGGTCGCGGTCTGCGGGGGCGGGGGCAGCGGCAGGGGCGCGGAGGGTGAAGGGAACGGGCACGGGCACGGGGACCTCCGCCGGGCCGTGGACCTCCTCTGGGCCGCGAAGGACCTCGCCGAATCCGGTGCGAACAGCAAGCAGTACGAATCCGCAGCCCGCGCCGTCCGCGACTCCGCCCAGTCCGCGGGCGACCCCTGGGCCGAAGGCCGCGCCCGCACCACCCTCACCAACGTCCTGCTCATCACCGGCCGTTCGAACGAGGCCGACGAAGAGGCCCGCCGCGCCATGGACCTCGCCAAGGCCGCCGGAGACCCCCTGCCCAGCTGCTGGGCCCCCAACGACCGCGGGATCATCGCCCTCTACCAGGCCCGCTACACCGACGGCGAGCGCTACCTGCGCGAAGCCATCGACAACTTCCGCGCCGACGGCAACCACGTCGGCGAGGCCAGCGCCCTGTGCAACCTCTCCCGCATCCACGTGGAACTCGGCCGACTCCCCAGCGCCGTGGAACTGGCCCGCCAGGGCATAGCCATCTACGACCGCATGGGCCTCACCCTGCGCCTCGCCAACGGCCGCTACGCCCTCGGCATCGCCCTCACCCAGGCCGGCCGCCACCCGCAGGCGCTGGAGGAACTCACCACCGCACTCTCCCTCTTCCGCGACAACCGCCAGCCCCTCTGGGAGGGCACCACCCACTACCGGCTCGCCGAGGTCCACCTCGCCGCGGACCGCCCCGCCGAAGCCGCCGCCCACTCCGAACAGGCCATCGCCCGCGGCGGCATCGGCGGCGACTGGCGCCGCGCCCTGATGCTGACCGTCCTCGGCCGCGCCCTCAGCCGCCTCGGCCAGACCGACCGCGCCATGGCCTGCTGGCGCGAGGCCGAAGCGATCCACCTGCGGCTGGGCACCCCCGAACTGGCCGTCGTACAGGCCCTGTTGTGCGTCGGCTGATCCGGGCGACACCGCACTGCCGGGAGGCCTGAACAAGCGCGTTCATCGTTCGTTTATCGCCCTGCGCCACCATGAGGTCATCGACTCGTCGCACCGGGGGGCAAGACGGGTCGCGGTGAGGCCGTGCCGCTAGGGTGTACGGCCCTGGGGCGCCTGTTCGGCGGTCCTCGGGGGAATCGCCGAACAGGCCCAACCCTCAACGGGTGCACCGACGATCACGGGAGTAGCGATGAGCGAGAACACCACCACCGAAGGCGACATCACCCCCATGGACAACCACGCGGCCGGCGGTGTCGAGATCAAGCCGCTCGACAACCACGCCGCGGGCGGCAAGGCCGACCTGAACGCCGACGAGCTGGAGCCCAAGGCGGACGACGCCAAGGAGAAGATCCAGACCCTCGACAACCACGCCGGCAGCCTCCCGAAGTAGCCCCTCCACAACCGCCGGAACACCGGTACGGGGGTACGGGGGTACGGAAGACCGGCCACCGGCGGTACGGAGGCCCCGCGGGCACGGGGGGACGAGCCCGCGGCAGCACGACCCGGGGGGACCGGGGGGGGACCCGGGGGGAACACGGGGGATCGGAGAATCCAGGGGCACCCGGGGGGGGACCCAGGGTGACCCGGGGGGGACCCCGGCTTCTCCGGCAGGGGGGACGAAGGCCGCGGTGGCCCGGAGGGGGGACCACCGCGGCTTTCGGGCTGCGGGCTTCGGGCTGCGGCTCTTCGCCCTGCCGCCTTCGGGTGCGGCCTTCGGGGTGCGGCCCTTCACCCTGCCCCGGCTTCGATCCGGGCTCGGCCTCGGTCCGGGCCCGTCTCCATCCCGGCCCGCCTTCCGCCCCGGCACGCCTTCCGCCTGGGCACGCCCGCCCGGACGGCCTCCCGGACGGCCTCCCGGCGTAGGCTGAGGCCGTGTTCACCTCCGAGGGGCCCACCGTCCGCGAGCTCGCCGTCCAGGCGCTCTCCTCCGTCGAGCACGGCTACGACCTGCTGGCCCCCAAGTTCGACCACACCCCCTTCCGCACCCCCGACCGCTTCCTCGAGGCCACGGCCACGGCCCTGCGCGCGTACGGCCCCTTCTCCTCCGGCCTCGACGTCTGCTGCGGTACGGGCGCCGGGATCGGCGTCCTGCGGGAGCTGTGCACCGGGCCGGTCACCGGCGTCGACCTCAGCCAGGGCATGCTGGACCAGGCCCGCCTCGCCCATCCCGACGCCCGCTTCCTCCGGGCAGACGCCCTCGACCTGCCCTTCGGGCGGGACGGCGGCGGGGACGGCACCGAACCGACCGACCGCTTCGACCTGGCGGTCTCCTTCGGGGCCTTCGGCCACTTCCTCCCGCGCGAACGCCCGCGCCTCTTCGCCGAGGTCTACCGCGCCCTGCGCCCGGGCGGCTTGTTCGCCTTCCCCATCGGCGCACCGCTGCCGGTGGCCTCCCGTACGTACTGGATGGCCCTGGGCTTCGACACGGCGATGCGGGTACGGAACGCCGTATGGCGGCCGCCGTTCGTCATGTACTACCGCACGTTCCCACTGAGCGGCGTCCGGTCCGACCTGGAAGCCTGCGGCTTCCAGGTCTCCCTGCCCCCCCTCCCCACCCTCGGCCACCGCCCCGACGGCACCCCCGCCTGGCGCCTGGCCCTGGCCCACCGCCCCTAACCCCTTCCGCTCGCGGGGGGTACGGGGGTCTACCCCGGGCCGGGGTCTCTCTCCCCCAAGGTGGGCCCGGGGTACGGCACCCACTCCGGACCCGGGTCTCCTCCCCCGCCTGTACGCCCCTGCCGACCGGTCTTTGCCCACCGCCCCCGGGGCGGGTCGGGGTACGGCGCTCAGGTCGTGCGGGGTTGGTGGGCGGGCGCTGTCGCGGTGCGGGGTCGGCGCAACTCCGAGTCCCGTCTCGAGCCCGGCTATCCACCCCGGCAGGGGTCCCACCCGACCCCGAGCCTCCAGCCTCGCCGGCGATTGAGGCGCAGGGTCTGGGGCGGAGCCCCAGTTTCGGGAAGGGGCGGGTAGGGGAACCTCGCTCCGCGCAGCGGCCCCCGCTACCCCCGGCCCACCTCGCTAGGCCCCGGCCCGGGTCGGGGGGGGAGAGAGGCGGCCCGACCCCGTCGAGCCGACAGCGCGGGTCAGCGGCTGACCCCGAGGGCCAGTCCCGTCAGCATGGCCAGGGTGATCAGGGCGTAGAGGAGTTGGTGCAGCCACTTCGGTGGGCGGCGGGCGGTCATTGCGGCGGGCTGCCGGCGCCGAGCGCGGTGAAGGGAAAGCGGGGGGCCGAGGGGGGTTCCTCCGGACCCCGGACCCGTAGCCCCGTACCTTCCGCGTGCGGCCCAGCCGCCCCCGCCGAATCCCCCGCCGATTCCCCCGCCACTGCCTGGAGGGCGCGGACCGCGCGGGCCAGGGCTCGGGCGTGGGTCCAGTTGCCGAGGGGGACGTCCGCCGGAACCGCCTGTGCCAGGTCGTGCCAGGAGCGGAGGGCGCCCGCGGTGCGGCGGTCGCGGGGGCCGAGGTGTTCGGCCTCGGCGACGAGGGCCGTGCCGTGCGTGAACAGGCCGTCCGTGAGGCGGGCGATCTCCACCGCCGTGGGCATCTGCTCGAGGTGATGGGGCACCGGCTCCGCCAGTACGGACGGGTACGGGCGGTGCGCGAGTTGCAGGAGCGGGCCCGGGTCGTCGGTTCGCTGAAGGGGTGAGGGGGAGGGGAGGCGGCCGCCCCCGCCCCCTCAGTCCGAAGGTGACGCCTGGGTGCGGTGGCGGAGGTCGGTTTTGAGGACCTTGCCGCTGGCGTTGCGGGGGAGTTCCGGGAGGAATTCCACGGCTCTCGGGACCTTGTAGTTGGCCATTTCGCGGCGGGACCAGGCGATCAGGTCGTCGGCGGTGAGGGTGGATCCGGGGCGGCGGACGGCGTAGGCCTTGCCCACCTCGCCGAGGCGGGGGTCGGGGATGCCGATGACGGCGACGTCCGCGATGTCGGGGTGCAGGCCCAGGAGTTGTTCGATCTCGGCGGGGTAGGCGTTGAAGCCGCCGACGATGAACATGTCCTTGATGCGGTCCGTGATGCGGAGGTTGCCGGCCGCGTCGAGGGTGCCGACGTCGCCGGTGCGCAGCCAGCCGTCCGGGGTGAGGGTGCGGGCGGTCTCCTCGGGGTCTTCGAAGTAGCCGCTCATGACGTTGTGCCCGCGCACCCACACTTCGCCGTCCACCAGGCGGACTTCGGTGCCGGGGATGGCCCGGCCGCTGGTGGCGGCGATGGTTTCGGCGGGGTCGCCGCGGCGGCACATGGTGACGATGCCGCCGGCTTCGGAGAGTCCGTAGGCGGTGAGGACGGTGGCGATGCGCAGTTCGCTGCGGAGGCGTTCGACGAGCTGGAGGGGGACGACGGCGGCGCCGGTGACGACCAGGCGCAGGGCGGAGAGGTCGTGGTGGTCGCGGGCGGGGTGGTCGAGGAGGGACTGGTGGAGGGTGGGGGGTCCGGGGAGTACGGAGATCCGTTCGGCGGCGATGTTGGCGAGGACGGTGTCCACGTTGAAGACGGGCTGGGGGACCATCGTGGCGCCGCGCATGAGGCAGGCGATGATGCCGGCCTTGTAGCCGAAGGTGTGGAAGAAGGGGTTCACGATCAGGTAGCGGTCGCCGGCGCGCAGTCCGGCGAGGGCGCTCCAGATGGCGTAGCAGCGCAGGGTCTGGGCGTGGGTGATGACCGCGCCCTTCGGTCTGCCGGTGGTGCCGGAGGTGTAGATGATGTCGGACGGGGTGTCCGGGGCGATGCCGGCTTCGCGCGCGCGGACGGCGGAGGCGGGTACCGCTTCCCCGTCGGCGAGGAAGTCCTTCCAGGTGGTGAAGGACTCGGGTGCGTCGTCGGCGAGTACGACGGCCCGTTCGAGGTCGGGGAGGCCGGGGAGGGGTCCGGTGCCGGGGCCCTCGGCTGCGGCCCGGCGCAGTGAGGCGACGTACGAGGTGCCGAGGAAGGTGCCGGTGACGAAGAGCAGCCGGGCGCGGCTGCGGGCGAGGACGTAGGCGGCTTCGGCGCCTTTGAAGCGGGTGTTGAGGGGGACGAGTACGGCGCCGGCGCTGACGGCTCCGAGGGCGGAGACGATCCATTCGGGGGTGTTGGGGGCCCAGACGGCGACGCGGTCGCCGGGGCGGATGCCGTGGGCGATGCAGGCGGCGGCGGCGCGCTCGATGCGTTCGCCCAGTTCGGCGTAGGTGATGCGGGTGCGGCCGTCGGCGACGGCTTCGCGGGGGCCGTGTGCGCGGGCTGCGGCGCGGACGAGGCCGGGGATGCTGCCCCAGCGCAGGTCTCCGCGCTCGTCCTCCTCGTCCGCACCCCCGGAGGGAGCGTGCCGGTCGGGGTGCTCGGAGTTCTGCACGGCCATGGGTCGGTCCCTCCCGCAACACGGTAGCTGACTATCCGTCAGATTAGCTGTACCCTTCCCGGCTGTCAGTACCGGTGCACCCTCGGAGGCGGCGATGGCGGCAACGCTCAAGGACGCGACGGCAATAGTCGGCATCGGCCAGACCGCCTTCGCCAAACGGCTACCGGAGAGCGAGCGGACCCTCGCCTGCCGGGCCATCCTCGCGGCACTCGACGACGCGGGCATCGCGCCCTCCGAGGTCGACGCCTTCGCCTCCTACACGATGGAGGAGACCGACGAGGTCGAGGTGGCCAAGGCCATCGGCGCCGGAGACGTCACCTTCTTCTCCAAGGTCGGCTACGGGGGCGGCGGTTCCTGCGCGACGGTCGGGCACCTGGCGGCCGCGGTCGCCACCGGACAGGCCACCGTCGGGGTCGCCTGGCGCTCCCGCAAGCGCGGTTCGGGACCGCGGCCGTGGAAGAACACCGCCGTCCAGCTGCCCACCCCCGGCCAGTGGACCCGCCCCTTCGGACTGCTGCGGCCCGCCGACGAGATCGGCATGCTCGCCCGCCGCTACATGCACGAGTACGGGGCCACCCGCGACCACCTCTTCAACGTGGCCCTGGCCTGCCGCAACCGCGCCAACCAGAACCCCGCCGCGATGATGTACGAGCGCCCCCTCACCCGCGAGATGTACATGACCGCCCGCTGGATCAGCGAGCCGCTGTGCCTCTTCGACAACTGCCTGGAGACGGACGGCGCCCTCGCCTGCGTGATCGTCAGCGCCGAACGCGCCCGCGACTGCCGCCAGAAGCCCGTGTACGTGCACTCCGTGGCCCAGGGCCTGCCCGCCCAGCACCACGGCATGGTCAACTACTGGAACGACGACCCGCTTTCGGGACCCGCCTGGACCGCCGCCCGACACCTGTGGAAGCAGGCTGACTTCGGGCCGCAGGACGTGGACGTGGCGCAGATCTACGACGCCTTCACCCCCCTCATCCCGCTCTCCCTGGAGGGCTACGGCTTCTGCGGCCGCGGCGAGGGCGCCGCCTTCACCGAGGGCGGCGCCCTCGAAATCGGCGGCCGCCTGCCCCTCAACACCGGCGGCGGCGGGCTGAGCGAGGCGTACGTCCACGGCTTCAACCTCATCAACGAGGGGGTCAAGCAGCTGCGCGGGACCTCCACCGCGCAGGTACCGGACGCGGCGACCTGCCTGGTCACGGCCGGGGAGGGCGTACCGACCTCCGCGTTCCTGCTGCGGACTTAGGCCGTCGCACGGCAGCAAGAGCCCGGCCGCGCACCCGCCGCACAGCCAACAGCCCGCAGCCCGCGCCCCGCCCAGCCAGAGGAGCCGCCCCGTGACCACCGCACCCACCCCCTCCGCAAGCGCCGAAGGGCTGCTGCTGCCCGTACCCGACGAGGACGGCGCCCCCTTCTGGGAGTACGCCGCCCGCGGCGAGCTGCGCGTCCAGGCCTGCGCCGCCAAGGGCTGCGGGCGGCTGCGCTTCCCGCCGCGCCCCTGCTGCCCGCACTGCCAGTCCTTCGAGAGCGAGTGGCGCAGGATGAGCGGGCGCGGGCGGATCTGGTCGTACGTGCGGCCGCACCCGCCGCTGCTGCCCGCGTACGCCGCCCAGGCCCCGTACAACGTGATCCTCGTGGAGCTCGCCGACGCCCCGCAGATCCGGCTGGCCGGGAACCTCGTCTCCGCCGCCGGCGCCCCGCTGAACTCCGTCGACCCGGCGCGGCTGCGGATCGGGGCGAGGGTGCAGGCGGTGTTCGCGGAGGTCGGCGGGACGGTCGTACCGCAGTGGCTGCTGGAGCGGGCGTGAGCGCGGGCGCGGGCGCCGGGGCGGGCGGGCTGCGGGTCGAGCGGAACAAGGCGGCCGGGGTCGCCGTCGTCACCCTGGACCGGCCCGCCCGGCACAATGCCGTGGACCTGGCGATGGCGGCCGAACTAAGCGCCGCATGGCGGGAGTTCCGGTACGAGGACTCGGTACGGGCGATCGTCCTGACCGGGGCCGGCAGCCGGGCCTTCTGCACCGGGATCGACCGCTCGGTGGAGGTCCCGCAGCCCTCCTCCCCGTACACGATCGACGATCCGCTGATCGCCATCGGCCCCAAGGCCAACGACCTGTGGAAGCCGGTCGTCGCCGCCGTCAACGGGATGGCCTGCGGCGGGGCCTTCTACCTCCTCGGCGAGTCGGAGTTCCTGGTGGCCTCGACCACGGCCACCTTCTTCGACCCGCACACCACCTACGGGATGGTCAGCGCGTACGAGGCCATCTCCATGGCCCAGCGGATGCCCTTCGGGGAGGTGGCCCGGATGTCCCTGATGGGGACCGCCGAACGGCTCTCCGCGCAGCGCGCGTACGAGATCGGACTCGTCTCCGAGCTCGCCGAACCGGGCGCGGAGCTCGCCGCCGCGCTCCGGTCCGCCGAAACCCTCGCCGGGCTGCCGACGGAGGCCGTCCAGGGGACCGTACGGGCCGTCTGGTCCGCGAAGGAGGCCGCCCGCAGCCAGGCCCTGGCCCACGCCCCCCACCTGATCAGACTGGGCAACCTGGCGCCGGAGCAGCAGGCCGGGCTGTTCGAGGGGCGGCGCGGCGGGGGCGACGGCTTCCGTACGCGCTAGGACGGCCTAGCGCCGGGACTTCTTCTTCTTGGGGCTGCCGGTGGAACCGGAATCAGAGCCGGTACCGGTACCGGAGCCGGAACCGGAGGTCGCCCGGGAGGTCGGGGCGGCCGACCGGGTCGCGGCGGGCCCGGCCTTCGCCTTCGGCTTGCTCACCGAGGCCTTCGTACGGTCCTCGATGCCGTCCCCGCCGTCGAGCTCACAGCGCTCGACCTGCGCGGCGAGGGCGGCGTGCGCGGCGGTCAGCGGGACCTTGAGCTCGCCGGAGGCGCCGGCGGCCAGGGTGATCGGGGCGGTGTTCTCGTCGATCTCGTCGGCGTCCGCCGGGCCGTCGAAGGACTCGACCTCCACCCGGAACGTGCTCTCCTGCTGCGCGAGCGAGGTCACCCGGACGGTCGCGGCGGGGTCCGCGGCGGTGGCGCAGCGCAGGATCTCGGCCTGGGCGAGGGGGCCGGACGAGGACCCCGCCCCGGAGCCGGTGCCGGAGCCGGTGCCGGTGCCGCTCGTGCGGGTGCTGCTCTTCGCCGTACCGGTGGACTTGCTGCCCTGCTTGCCGCTCTTGCTGCCCGAGCAGCCGGTGAGCGCGAGCGCGACGGCGGCCGTGACGGCGGTGGCGGTGATTGCGATGTGGCGCGCGGACATGGCGCGACCCCTTCCCCCTGGAACTGCGGGCCCCGGGGCCGGGTGCGGGCCCGGAGCAGTGCGGGCGCACGCTACCAGGCCCGAAGTGCGGGGGCACCCGGTGCGGCGTAGCGTCGTTCCCGAGAGCCCGACCCGGGAGGCCGCATGGTCCGCAACGCACTCGGCTCCTTGATGGGCCTCATCGGAGCGACGGCCGCCGTCTGGAGCCCCTTCCGTGCCTGGTACGACGGCCGTCCCGGGCGGGACTACGGGGTGGACGAGGTATTCGGCGGCTCCGGTATCGCAGCCGCCGACGCCGCCGATCCGAACCTGGCGGCCTCCCTGCTGCTCCCCTTCCTCTTCGCCGCGGCACTGGTGGTGGTGGCCGTGCTGCGGAGGTCGCGGTTCCTGATGGGGTTCGCGGGGGTGCTGGTGCTGGGGTGCACGGTGGTGTGGATGGTGCGGCAGGGGCAGGCGGCCGGGGAGCTGACGGTGGGCGGTGACGGGCGGGGGCTCGGCCCCGGCGTGGGCGTCGCCTTCGGCGGGGGCGTGCTGATGCTGCTCGGGGCGGTGGTCATGTCCGGGCGGCCGGGGGCCGGGGTACGGCGGGCGCCTGTGGAGCCGGAGCCGGTGCCGTATGCGTACGCCGACGGGGGTGACAGGGCGGATGCGCCCACGCAGACGTGGCAGCGGCCGGGGTACGGGCACGGGCCGGAGCTGGGGGCTCCGCTGGACGGGCCCGATCCCCACACTCCGCCGCCGCCGCACGGGCCACCCCTGGGCCCACCCCTGGACAAGGGCTGACCGCCCCGCACCCCGGTCCGCTGCGCGGGCCTTTCCCCGACCCTCCCCCAGACTCCGTCCGGGGGGACCCCCTCCTTCCCGAACTGGGGCTCCGCCCCAGACCCCGCGCCTCAAACGCCGGCGAGGCTGGATATTGCCCGGCGGGGCTGGATGTTGCCCGGCGAGGCTGGAAATTGCCGCCGAGCGGCACATTCCAGCGAACCGCAGCACAATCCAGCCCGCGCGGCGATTGAGCGCACCGGGCGCGGAGCGCACCGGGCGCGGAGCGCACGGAACGGGGTCCGGGGCGGAGCCCCGAAAACCAGCCCCGCCAGGGGGTCCCCCCGGACGAAGTCTGGGGGAGCTTGAGGCGCGGGGTGCGGAGCGGAGCCCTGAAACCCCCCACCCACCCGCACTCGCCCCGCCCACCCCGGCAAAATCGAGCCCCGCCGGCGTTTGAGGCGCGGGGGTGTGGGGGCGGAGCCCCCGCTTCGGGAAGGGGCGGGGTGGGGAACAGGACCCGCGCCAGCGGGAGCCCGCCCGCCCAGCCCCCTTACGACGTGCGCGTCCCCGTCCCCTTCGCCGCGTCCAGCGCGTACACGCAGCGGTCCTTGCTGCAGGCGTAGACGACGCCCGCCTTCGCCACCGGCGAGCCCGCGATCTCCCCGCCGGTCTTGAGCTTCCAGCGCAGCTGGCCGCCCGCCGCGTCGAGGGTGTACAGGCAGTGGTCGGCGGAGCCGAAGTGGACCCGGCCCTCCGCGACGGCCGGTGCACCGGTGATCTCGCCGCCGGCGGCGAACCGCCACTTCGGCGTGCCGGTCACCGCGTCCAGCGTGTACAGCGCGCTCCCCGCCCCCAGGTGCACGCTGCCGTCCGCGACGAGCACCGGGTCCACGGACTGCCGCGGCTCGGTGGCGATGCGCCACCGGTCGCGGCCGGTCGCCGCGTCGAGGGCGTAGACCGTGCCGAGGTAGTCGACCAGGTAGACCCCGCCGCCGGTGACGGCGGCGCCCGGCGCGAAGGCCGGCGGGGCGAGGAAGACGGCGGGGGCCTCGAAGTGCCAGCGGACCCGCCCGGAGGCCCGGTCGACGGCCAGCACCCGGGTCCCGGCGGCGACGTAGACGTGCCCGTCGGGGGCGGGGAGGACCCGTACGGGTACGTTCCCGCAGGACGCGGCGTCGCCGACCGGGTACGACCACTGCTCCAGCCCGGTACGGGCGTCCAGCGCGCGCAGCCGCGCGTCCTGCCACACGTACACCGAGCCGTCCTTGATGACGGGCGCGGCCTCGGGGGTCTCGAAGTCGGTCTGGGCTCCGGTCAGCTCCCACAGCTTCTGGCCGTTCGCCGCCTCCCAGGCCTGGACGCCGCCGCCGCGGGTGGCGGTGACGACGGTCCCCCGGTCGGCCTTGAGCGCGTACACCCAGGCATCCGTCTGGAGCCGCCACCGCTCGCCGCCGTCGGTGGCGTCGAGGGCGTACAGGGAGGGGCCGTCGGAGGCGTGGATGCGGCCGTCGGCCACGGCCATCGACCAGGCGACGTCGCGGGTCTTGAACTGGCGGCGGCCGGTGGCCACGTCCAGGGCGTGCACCTCGAAGGAGGTGACGTACAGCAGCTCGCCGTCGACGGTGGGCGTGCCCCACACCTCGTTGGACATGCGGAAGCGCCACGGGCGCCAGCGCCCGCTGTCGGGGGCGGGCCCGGGATGCGGCACCCCGGCCGTGCCGGTCGCCCCGGGGCCGTGCGCGGTGCCGGTGCCCGGACCGGCGAGGGGCGCGACCGCAGAGGCGCCCGAGCCGCCGCCGGGCGGCCGGATCCAGCCCGTGGCGGCGCCCGCGTCGGCCGCGGCGGGCGCGGACGCGAGCGCGGCGCCCGCGCGGGGCCCCGGCCCGATGGGTACGGAGACCCCGGCCAGCCGGACCGGCTCGCCCCCGCCGGAAGCAGGACCGGAAGCGGAGGCGGAACCGAGTGCCGGACCGGAAGCGGAGGACATCGCGGGCACCCGGCCCGGCGGGTGCTGCGGCATCGGCGGGGCCGCCTGCCCGGTGCGGGGATCGGCCCAGCCGCCCCCGGCGCCCGGCCGGTCGCGGCGGTGCGTGGCGGGCCCGGACATCGGCCCCCGGGGTCCGGCGGGGCCGCCGGGGCCCGCGGGTGCGCCCCCGCCGGCCAGCTGGGACGTCGTACGGGACCCGCCCGCCCGGCGCTGCTCGATCATCGCGACCGCGCGCCCCGGCAGCCAGGCCGAGGCCGTGCCGCTGTCGTCGCCCGCGGCGAACAGGTGCGGGGCCAACTGGGCCTGCAGGTCGGCGGGGGTGGGCCGCTTCGTCGCGTCCATCTGCATGCAGGAGTCGATCAGCGGGCGCAGCTCGTCGGGCAGGCCCTCCAGGTTCGGGCCCTCGCGCAGGAGCATGAACACCGTCTCGACCGGGTTCGCGCCGTGGAACGGCGGGTGCCCGGTGGCGGCGAAGACGAGGGTGGAGCCGAGGGAGAACACGTCGCTGGCGCCCTTGACGCTGCGCGAGTCCTTCGCCTGCTCGGGGGACATGTACGCGGGGGTGCCGACGGCCACGTTCGTCATGGTCAGCCGGGTGTTCGAGACCCCGCTCGCGATCCCGAAGTCGATCACGCGCGGTCCGTCCTCGACCACGAGGACGTTGGACGGCTTCAGGTCGCGGTGGACCAGCCCGGCCCCGTGGATGGACTGGAGCGCCTCGGCGATACCGGCGGCCAGCCACCGCACGGCCTGCGCGGGCATCGGCCCGCACTCGTTGACGATCTCCTCCAGGGAGGGCGCCGGTACGTACGCGGTGGCCAGCCACGGCACCGCGGCCCGCGGGTCCGCGTCCACGACCGCCGCCGTGTAGAAACCGCTCACGGCGCGCGCGGCCTCGACCTCGCGCGTGAACCGCACCCGGAACAGCTGGTCCT
Source organism: Streptomyces sp. NPDC038213 (assembly GCF_055600495.1). Classification (NCBI taxonomy): domain Bacteria; kingdom Bacillati; phylum Actinomycetota; class Actinomycetes; order Kitasatosporales; family Streptomycetaceae; genus Streptomyces; species Streptomyces sp. NPDC038213. The sequence goes on along the minus strand of NZ_JBVJYM010000003.1, from coordinate 144,079 downwards.
CGGCGAGCTCGGTGCGCACGGTCTTGATCGCCACCCGGCGGCCCGAAGCCGACCGGGCGAGATAGACCAGCCCCATGCCGCCGGCGCCCAGCCGGCCGAGCACCTCGAACGGGCCGATCCGTCTCGGATCGTGCTGCGTCAGCTGCTCCACCACTCGCCTGCCACCTCCCCGTACGGGCTGTTGAAGGGCCCCGTCCTCGACAGCCCCGCGCAGCGTCTCACCTGGTCTCACCACTGGGCACCGCATTCGCGGTGCGCCCCCTGATTCTGTCTGTCCGGGGCTCCCCGGTCGAACCCGGGGGCGGATCGGGGTGTCCTACCGCGACTCACCGCGATCCGGATGCCCCGCAGCAAGGACGGACAACCCGGACAGCTCCCGGGCGGGCCCCGCCCTCCCCTCCCCCCCCACCTTCCTGCTCGCTCCGGCGCCCGCCTATTCCGGTTCGGACAGGACGGCGAAGGCCGCGCCCTGGTTGTCGGCGACGACGGCGATCCGGCCGTACGGGGTGTCGAAGGGGTCCGCCGTCACCCGTCCGCCGAGCCTGCGCACGGTCGCGACCGTCGTATCGCAGTCCGGGACGGCGAAGTACACGAGGAAGTGGGCCGGCATCTCGGCGGGGAAGGCGGCGGTGAGCACGGTGCGGCCCGCGATGGCCGTGTCGGGGCCGGGGCGGCTGCCCGGCGGGGACCAGGTGCGGTACTCGACCCCGGCGTCCTCGCGGTCCTCGGCCATGTAGCCGAAGACGCGGGCGTAGAAGGTGTCGACGTCGTCGCGGGCGGCGGCGCGCGTGTAGACCTCGGTCCAGCAGTAGGAGTACGGCTCGTTGAGCCGCTCGAAGCCGTGGTGGCTGCCCGGCTGCCAGAGCCCGAAGACGGCGCCTCCGGGGTCGGCGGCCATGGCGACCGAGCCGAAGGGCCCCACGGGCATCGGGTCCATGATCACCTGCCCGCCGGCCTCCCGGATCCGCACGGCGGTGGCGCGGGCGTCGCGGGCGGCGAGGTAGACGTTCCAGACGGTGGGCATCCGGCCGTCGGGCTTGGGGGCGAGGGCGGCGACGTTGCGGCCGCCGCTGTACGCCTGGGTGTACTGCCCGTACTCGGCGCCCGCGCCGTCGCCGAAGCTCCACTCGAAGAGCTCGCCGTAGAACCGCTTGCCCGCCTCGACGTCGGGGAGCGAGGCGTCCACCCAGCAGGGCGTGCCTTCTGCGAATGCGGCCATGGGCTGGTCCTTCCCTTGCGCGTGCCCGTGGTGGGGGGCCTGGTGCCAAAGTAGATCCACTACGGCCGTCCCGCCCGTTACGCAGCGCGGTGCGGCGGCCCCGGGGCGTGGCACTCCCCGTACGCACCCGCACCGGTACGGGCCCCCGCACCCGGCGGTTCGGGCCCCCGCACCCGGGCAGGTGCCCGCCCGCCCGGGTTGTCCACAGCCTGTTGACAACCCTCCTGCACTCCCCCGCCCCACCCCCCTGCCACACCCCCGAGCCGCACCCCCTGCCGGGCCCGCACCCCCGCGCACGGAGCCCCTAACCCCATTTGCAGGCGGTCGAATCGCGCGCCGATCACCCCTCGGTAAGCTGACGGCATGACAGGACAAGTACGCACCGTCGACGGCCGCGTGGCCGGTCGGCGCGGTCAGGCGACGCGGCAGAAGCTGCTCGACTGCCTCAGCGAGATGCTCAGCTCCTCGCCGTACCGCGACGTCAAGGTCATCGACGTCGCCCGTAAGGCAGGTACCTCGCCCGCGACCTTCTACCAGTACTTCCCCGACGTCGAAGGGGCCGTACTGGAGATCGCCGAGCAAATGGCCACCGAAGGCGCGCAGTTGACGGCGCTCGTCGAGGGCCGCTCCTGGGTCGGGAAGGCCGGCTGGTCCGCCGCCGAGGAACTGGTCGAGGGATTCCTGGACTTCTGGCGGCGCAACGACGCGATCCTCCGCGTCGTGGACCTGGGCGCGGCAGAGGGCGACAAGCGGTTCTACAAGATCCGCATGAAGATCCTGAACTCCGTGACGAACTCCCTCACGGAGTCCGCGAAGGAGCTCCAGGCCAAGGGCAAGCTCGACAAGGACATCAGCCCGGCCGCGATGGCCGGCTCCCTCGTCGCGATGCTCGCCGCCGTCGCCTCGCACCAGAAGGGCTTCCAGACCTGGGGCGTCAAGCAGGCCGAGCTGAAGCCGAACCTGGCCCTGCTCGTCCACCTGGGCATGACGGGCAAGAAGCCGACGAAGTAGCCGCCGGCCGGCACACCCTGTCTGCGCGGCGGCGGACCCCCGAGCGGCCCGCCGCCGCGGTGCGCCCCACATCCGGACGCACCTCAGCGCACCCCGGGACGAACAGCCCCCGGCAGCCCCGCTACCCGCCGCGCCGCTCCAGCCGGAACAGCCGGATCTCGCGGTCGATCCGCGCCTGGTAGGTCGCGTACGGCGGCCAGAACTCGAGCACCTCCCGCCACACCGCCGCCCTCTCCTCCCCCGCGAGCAGCCGCGCCGTCACCGGGATGTCCCTCCCCTTCCAACTCACCTCGGCATCGGGGTGCTTCAGCAGGTTGCCGGTCCAGGCCGGATGGCCGGGGCGTCCGAAGTTCGAGCCGATCAGGATCCAGGTACCGGCGGCCTCCTCCGGCATGCAGGCCAGGGGGGTGGTGCGCGGCACCCCGCTCCTGGCCCCCTTCGCGGTCAGGATCACCCCGGGGAGCATCTGCGCGCTCAGGATGACCTTCCCCCGGGTGAGCTTGTGGACCGTCCGGTCCAGAGCCGGAATGAAGTGCGGCGCGACCTTGGCGAACAGCCTGGTCGAGGACACCTTCTGCATGATGCGGACCCCGGGAGCCATCAGACACCCACCCTTTCCCCTGCCTCTGCCCTGACACCTGTCCCTGCACCTGCGCTTGCCCCTGCACCTGCCCCGACCGCCCCGGCACCCCGCCCACCCGGCGCCCGCTCCGCGAACAGCCCGGCCCGGCCCGCCGCATGGGCCCGCAGCCGGTGCACGGGCCCGAAGAGCAGCTCGTCGGCCGCGGCCCGCTTGAAGTACAGGTGGGCCTCGTGCTCCCAGGTGAAGCCGATCCCGCCGTGCAGCTGGATGGACTCGCCCGCGACGGCCCGCAGGGCCTCCAGCGCCTGCGCGAGCGCCAGGCCGCCCTGGTCCGGGTCCCAGGCCGCGTAGTAGGCGGCCGAGCGGGCCGCCTGGAGCTGTACGTACAGGTCCGCCAGCCGGTGCTTCACGGCCTGGAAGGACCCGACCGCCCGCCCGAACTGCTCGCGCGTGCGCACGTACTCGACGGTCCGGGACAGCGAGCGGTCGGCCGCGCCCACCGCCTCCGCGGCGAGCGCCGCAGCCGCGGTGCGCCCGGTCGCCGCCAGCGCCTCGTACACCCGCGCACCTCCGGCGCCCCCCTCCTCCCCGAGCAGCTCGGCGGGTACGTCGCGCAGCTGCACGCGGGCCTGCGAGCGGGTCTCGTCGAGCGTGGGCTGCCGGGTGCGGACCAGCCCGGGGGCGTCCGCGCGTACGAGGAAGAGCAGCACGCGGCTGCGGGCGAAGCCGCCCGCGTGCGCGGCGACCACCAGCAGCCCCGCACTGTGCCCGTCGAGCACCTGGTCGGCCTCCCCGTACAGCCGCCAGCCGCCGGCGCCCTCACCGGCCACCCGGGCCTGGATCCCGCCCGCCCGGCCGTCGCCGGCCCATCCTCCGGGTTCGTTCCCGCAGGTCAGGGCGAGGGCGGTGGAGAGTGCCGCACCGGGTACGGCGAGGGCGGCGGTCAGGCTGCCGGCGGCGATCGGGGGCAGCAGGGCCGAGCGCTGCGCCTCGGTGCCGAGGGCCGCGAGCAGCGGCGCCGCGAGTACGGAGGTGGCCAGCAGCGGCGAGGGCAGCAGGGCCCGCCCGGTCTCCTCGCAGGCGAGCGCGAGATCGGCGGCGGCGCACCCGACGCCCCCGTAGGCCTCGGGGACGGCGAGGCCGGGCAGTCCGAGCCGGGCGGCGAGCTGGTGCCAGAGGTCGCGGTCGTAGCCGGGCTCGGTCCGGACGGCGGCCTTGACCTCGTCGGGGCCGCAGCGTTTGCCGAGCAGTTCGTTGAGCGTGCGTCGGATCTCGTCCTGCTCCGCGGTGAAGGCGGCGTCCATCATCGGGCTCCTCCCCGTATCTGACGGGCCGTCATGCTAGGGGGGACCCGACGCAATGCCCAGAGCCAACACCCCCCGGATTACCGCCCCACCCCCACGCCCTCCCCCACCCCCGCACCCTCCCCCCACCCCCCAAATCTGATGTACCGTCAGATTTATGCCCACGCCTTCAGCTCACCTCACCGACGAGGGCGGCCGACGCAGGGTCGCGATCGCCGGCATCTCCCTCTCGGACTGCGGACGGGTCGACGAAGCGACCCCGTACGCCCTGCACGCCCAGGCGGCCCGCCGCGCCCTCGCCGACTCCGGCCTGGACCGCGGCCTCATCGACGGCTTCGCCTCGGCAGGACTCGGCACCCTGGCCCCCGTCGAGGTGGCGGAGTACCTGGGCCTGCGACCCACCTGGGTGGACTCCACCACGGTCGGCGGCGCCACCTGGGAGGTCATGGCCGCCCACGCAGCGGACGCCATCGCCGCAGGCCAGGCGAACGCCGTCCTGCTCGTCTACGGCTCCACGGCCCGCGCCGACATCAAGGCCCGCCGCCGCACCGCCAACCTGTCCTTCGGCGCCCGCGGCCCCCTCCAGTTCGAGGTCCCGTACGGGCACACGCTGGTGGCCAAGTACGCGATGGCGGCCCGCCGCCACATGCACGAGTACGGCACCACGCTCGAACAGCTCGCGGAGGTGGCCGTCCAGGCCCGCGCGAACGCCGCGGCCAACCCCGACGCCATGTTCCGCGAACCGATCACCGTCGACGAGGTCCTGTCCGGCGACATGATCGCGGACCCCTTCACCAAACTGCACTGCTGCATCCGCTCGGACGGCGGCTGCGCCGTCCTCCTCGTCGCCGAGGAGTACGCCGCCGACCTGGCCAAACCCCCCGTCTGGATCCTGGGCTCCGGCACCTCCGTCTCCCACACCACCATGTCCGCATGGGAGGACTTCACCGTCTCCCCCGCAGCCGTCTCCGGGCGCCTCGCCTTCGCCCGCGCGGGCCTGACCCCCGCCGACGTGGACATCGCCCAGATCTACGACGCCTTCACGTACATGACCCTGGTGACCCTGGAGGACCTGGGCTTCTGCGCAAAGGGAGAGGGCGGCGCCTTCGTCGAGAAGGGCCGGCTGCTGCGCGACGGCGACCTCCCCGTGAACACCGACGGCGGGGGCCTGTCCGCCTGCCACCCCGGGATGCGGGGCCTGTTCCTCCTGGTGGAGGCCGTCCGCCAGCTCCGCGGCGAGGCAGGCGCCCGCCAGGTCCACACACGCGACGGCCGCCTCCCGGAAGTAGCGGTCGCCTCGGCCACGGGCGGCTGGTTCTGCTCCTCGTCCACCCTGCTCCTGGGCCGCCACTGAGCCCACGGTGCGGGCCCTCGGCTGACGGTGGCTTTGGTGCCGGAAGTACCGCCCAGCGGATCGCAGGGCACGGGACGGGACGGCTGCCGCCGAGATCGGTGGCGGCCCATGCCCGGCCCCAGACGGCCCGGAGGCCGCTTGGCCGGCCGCGGCTGTGTAGCGATCCGCTGCGGCTTGTGGTCTTTCCGCCCGGGGGAACGGGGTGCGCCTGGCGATGCTGACCGCCCGTGTCCCTGGTCCCCTGCTGCTTTTCTCCTGTGGCTGCTGGCAGGTCTGGGACGTGGCGTCCCGTGGTGCCCTGTCAAGGGTGGCCCGCAGGGCCATCGCGCAGCGACGCGCAGCGCCCTTGACAGGGCGCCGCGGGACGGCCGCACCCTCAGACATGCCAGCAGCCACAGGAGAACCTCTCCGACCCGGGCCGGGGGCTAGAGAGGTGGGCCGGGGGTAGCGGGGCCGCTGCGCGGTGCTGGTCCCCTACCCGCCCCTTCCCGAAACTGGGGCTCCGCCCCAGACCCCGCGCCTCAAACTCCCCCAGACTTCGTCCGGGGGGACCCCCTGGCGAGGCTGGAGGGTCAGGGTCGGGTGGGACCCCCGCCGGGGCTGGACAGCCGGGGTCGAGACGAGCCGCGGCCCCGCCCCGCCCCCTCGCCGTGACACCGCCCGCCCACCAACCCCACACGACCTGAGCGCCGTACCCCGACGCGCCCCGGGGGCGGCGGGCAAAAGCCGGCCAGCCGAGGCGTACAGGCGGGGGAGGAGACCCCGGCCCGGGGTACGCGCCGTACCCCGGGCCCGTCCCGGGGGCGGCGGGCAAGCACCGGCCAGCCGAGGCGCACGGGCGGGGGAGGAGACGGCGGCGCGCGGGAGCTCGTAAGCGGAGACGGGAACGCGGAGAGACAGCCGCGCGCTGGGGCCCGTACCCCGACCCGCCCCACCCCCGTACCCCGCCCAACCCCCCTCCCGCCCCCCGCCGCCGTAGGCTGGCCCCGTGGTCAGTGACGAGGAGTTCGGGGCTGCGCTGCGGGCGCAGCGGGTGTGGGACGTGGAGCTGCCCGGGTTCGAGCCGGAGAAGGCTCCGGAGGAGCCCGAGCCGCTGTTCCGGGAGTGGTTCGTGGCAGCGGTGGCGGCCGGGCAGGCCGAACCCCACACGATGGCGCTGGCGACCGCGGACCCGGACGGCCGCCCCGACGTACGGACCCTGATGCTGCACGGCGTGGACGACCGCGGCTGGCTGTTCGCCTCACACGCGGGCAGCGCCAAGGGCCGGCAGCTGGCCGCCCGCCCGGACGCGGCCCTCGCCTTCTACTGGCCCGCCCTGGGCCGCGCCGTACGCATCCGCGGCCGCGTCGCACCCGGCCCCGCGGACGAGGCGCGGGCCGACCTGGCCGCCCGTACCCGCGGGGCCCTGGCAGCCGCACTCACCGGCCGCCAGAGCGAGCCCCTGACCAGCGCCGACGAGCTCGCGCAGGCCGCGGACGCCGCCTGGGAGCGGGCGGGCGCCGAACCCGACGCGCCGGTCCCGGGCTGGACGAGGTACGTGCTGGAGCCGCACGAGGTGGAGTTCTTCCAGGGCGACGCCCAGCGCCGGCACGTACGGCTGCTGTACCGCCGCCGCCCGGCCACGGACGGCACGGCGCCCGCAGCCGGAACCGCCCGGACCTGGGAGCGGCACCTGCTCTGGCCATGACGGGCGGGGCGGCTACGGACACGGCGGCGAACCGGCCCACCCAGCCCGCACCGCCCACACGGCTGGCCCCGCCCACACGGCTGGCCCCGCCCACACGGCTGGCCCCGCCCACACGGCTGGCCCCGCCCACACGGCTGGCCCCGCCCACACGGCTGGCCCCGCTCACACGGCGCGAAAGACGGGAATGGCGAGCTCCTCCACATCCGAACCGGCTCCCGTACCTTCACCCGAGCCGGAACCGGAACCGGCACCACCCCCACCCCCACCCTCCCGCCGAAAGGTGACCTCGACCGCCATGCCCGCCCGGGGCTCCGGGCAGTCGACGAGTTCGGTCATCATCCGCGGCCCCTCGGCGAGGTCGACCACGGCGGCCGTGTACGGCACGCGCGCGCCGAAGGGCGGCAGGTCGTTGCGGTGGACGACGGACCAGGTGTAGAGCGTGGCCCGTCCGCTCGCCTCCTCCCACTCCACGTCCTCGCTCCAGCAGTACGGGCAGAACTCCCGCGGGTAGTGGTGGGCCCGCCCGCACGCCCCGCACCGGCGCAGCAGCAGCCGCCCGGCGGCCGCCGCCTCCCAGAAGGGCCGGGTGAACGCGTCCGCCTCGGGGAGGTCGTAGCGCGCGCTCACAGGAACAGCCCGATCGCACTGTCGAGGGACCAGGCCTGCCAGCTCATCGCGAAGAGGGCGACGAGCGAGATGAGCGCCATCATCGCGTTCTGCCCCTGCTCGGCCCAGTCGTGGATCATCAGCACGAGGTAGAGGAGATTGAGCAGCAGCCCCCCGACCAGCGCGATCGGGGTCAGGAACCCCGATACGAGCCCGAGCCCGAGGGCGAGTTCCGCGTACACGACGACGTACGCCATGAGCTTCGGGCGCGGCTGCACGACCGCGGTGAACCCGCTCCGCACGAACCCCCACCGGTGCTTGCCGGCCACGTCGGCCGCCCACGCGATGCCGGTCCCGCGCTCGAACCAGCCCTTGCGGTCCTTGTGGCGCCAGCTCTCCAGCCACCACAGCCCGAGTCCGATCCGAAGTACGGCGAGCCATTCGGCCCCCGTGAGCCAGACGGTCTGCATGAGAAACCCCTCCCACCCGCGCCGTGCGCCCACGACGATCTGACGGTACGTCAGTTCAGCCGATCCGCGCCGCCCGCGCAAGGGGCGGGACCCCGCACACCCGCCACCACAGCCCACCACCACACCCCCACCCCCCATCCGTGATCCATTCGCAACCGGATCCCCTCTTGACCGAGACCCATCAACCCAGCGTGCCGATACGCTCACACTCCATGGCCGACAGCACCCCCCACATCCGCGAAGCCGACGGCTCCACCGCGCCACCCGTGTACGTGATCGGCGCCGGCCCCGCCGGTCTCGCCGCGGCCGCCGCACTCCGCGCCCGCGGGGTACGGGCCGTAGTGGTCGAGAAGTCCCCCGACGTGGCCGCCTCCTGGCGCGCCCACTACGACCGCCTGCGCCTGCACACCACCCGCCGCCTGTCCGGCCTCCCCGGCCTCCCCATGCCGCGCCGCTTCGGCCGCTGGGTCACCCGGGACAACGTCGTGCGCTACCTGGAGAAGTACGCCGAGCACCACGAGCTGGAACTCGTCACGGGCGTGGAGGTCCACCGCATAGAACGCGCGGACGAAACCCCTGCTGAACCAACCGAAGCCCCCACACCCCCCACCCCCCGCTGGCTCCTCCACGCCACCGGCGGCCGCGTCCTCGCCGCCCGCGCCGTCATCGTCGCCACCGGCTTCAACCACACCCCCCGCCTCCCCGACTGGCCCGGCGCGGACACGTACGCCGGACAGCTCGTGCACGCGGGTACGTACCGCAACCCCACCCCCTACGAGGGCCTCGACGTGCTCGTCGTCGGCGTCGGCAACACCGGCGCCGAGATAGCCGTGGACCTCGCCGAGGGCGGCGCCGCCCGGGTCCGCCTGGCCGTGCGCACCGCCCCGCACATCGTCCGCCGCTCCACGGCCGGCTGGCCCGCCCAGCGCTCCGGGATCCTGATCCGCCGCCTGCCCGTACCGCTCGCCGACCGGCTCGGCCGGATCGTCGGACGGCTGTCGGTCCCGGACCTGTCCGCGTACGGGCTGCCCCGCCCGGAGACCGGCCTCTACAGCCGGGTCCTGGAGGGCGCCATCCCCGTCCAGGACATGGGCCTGATCGAGGCGGTGCGCAGCCGCAGGGTCGAACCGGTGGCAGCGGTCGAGTCCTTCGACGGCCCGGAGGTCGTCCTCGCGGACGGCAGCCGGATCACCCCGGACGCGGTGGTCGCGGCCACCGGCTACCGACGGGCCCTGGAGGGCCTGGTCGGGCACCTCGGCGTACTGGACGAGCGGGGCCGCCCACGCACCGACGGCCCCCACGACCTCCCCGAGGCCCCGGGGCTCTACTTCACGGGGTTCACCAACCCGATCAGCGGCATGTTCCGCGAGATGGCGATGGACGCACAACGCCTCGCGAGGACCCTGGCCCGCACGAAGCCGTAAACCGCCCACCCAGCCCCCACCTCAGCCCCCACGTCAGCCCCACCCCAACCCCCACCCAGCCGCATACCAAACCCCCGCCCCCCACACCCCCCGAACACCGGAATCTGGCTGAGATTCCGGCCGATCCGTTGCGAACGTGTCCGTCCCGATCACCACCCCCGACCCCCCGCACCCGCCCTGACCTGCCCAAACGCGCCCTCCACCGGGACCGCCCCGTCCGCCGCCCCGGACACAACCGAGCGGACGCTCTTGTCCGCGCGCGACCCCGCTTCCTAACCTCCGATCATGAGCATCCCCACCGAGCCCATCGGCAGCATTCCGCGCCCCGCCTCCCTCCTCCAGGCCCTGTCCCGGCACGCGGAAGGAGCCCTGTCCGCAGGCGAGTTGACCGCTCTGCAGGAGCAGGCCGCCGCCGAGACCCTGGCGCAGCTGGAGAAGCTGGGCTGTCCCGTCGTGGTGGACGGCGAGCAGTCCAAGCCCAGCTTCGCGACGTACCCCGTCGCCGGCCTCGAAACCCTCGCCCCCGAGGGCGCGGTGATCCCCTTCGCCGACGGCCACACCCGGCAGCTGCCGGCGCTGACCGGGGGCCCCTTCCGGTACGCCACGCAGGCCGTGACCTACCTCCGCCAGGCCCAGCAGTACACCCAACTCCCCCTCAAGCAGGCGGTGATCGCCCCCTCCGCCCTGAGCCTCCTCTACCCGGCCGGCGGGATCGAGGGGTACCCGCGCGAGACCTTCCTCGCCGACCTGGCCAACGAGGCGGAGGCGGACATCCGCACCTGCCTCGACGCGGGTGCGCACGTCGTGCAGCTCGACTTCACGGAGGCCCGGCTGTCCCTGAAGCTGGACCCCAGCGGCAGCCTGCTCAGCGATTTCATCGACCTCAACAACGAGGTCCTGGGCCGCTTCACGGAGGCCGAGCGGGCCCGCATCGGGGTGCACACCTGCCCCGGCGGCGACCAGGACTCCACCCACAGCGCGGACGTGGACTACGCCGAGCTGCTGCCGAAGCTGTTCACGCTGCGGGCGGGCAACTTCTACGTACAGCTGGCGAGCGAGTCGGACCCGGACCGCGTGCTGCGCGTCATCGCCGACAACCTTCCCGCCTCCGCACGGGTGTTCATCGGCGTGACGGACCCGATCAACCCGGTGGTGGAGACCCCGGAGCTGGTACGGGACCGGGTGCTGACCGCGGCGCAGTACATCCCGCCGCAGCAGCTGGGCACCTGTGACGACTGCGGGTTCTCCCCCTTCGCCGACGATATGTCCACTTCCCGCGAGGTGGCCTTCGCGAAGATCGACGCCCGCGTCCGCGGCACGGCCCTGGCCTCCCGGGAGCTGGGCCTCTGACGGTCCACCCGCCCGCACCCCCGCTTCACAGGAAGCCGTTCCGTCCGCCCTGTTCCTGACATGGCGTCAGTTCAGTAATCTGACTAAGCGTCAGCTTTCGAACTGAGGCCACCCCATCGAGTCATCGAGCAGGAGCGGGCGGAACGATGCTTGGATCTACTCACGGCACCCTCACCACCGACTTCCGCGCGCGCGTCGAGGCCTGCGGCGAACACCCCCGCAGCGCCGTCCACTCCACCGCCCCAGCCGACGGGGGCGACTCCGCGGAGCTGGACGTCAGCGGACGCCCCCTGCGCGCCGACGTACCCGACCTCGACCGCTTCTTCCGCCCCGAGTCGGTCGCCGTCATCGGCGCCTCCGACGCCGAAGGCAGACCCAACACCGGGATCACCCGCCAGCTCATCGCCTGGTCCGAACGGGTCGGCGCCCGGCTGCACCCCGTACACCCCACCCGCGAGACGGTGTTCGGGCGGCCCTGCTTCCCCTCCGTGGCCGAGCTCCCCGAGGAGGTGGACCTCGCCGTCGTCCTGGTCGGCAACCCGCTGCCCGTGATCGAGGAACTCGCCGAGACCAAGACCAAGTTCGCCGTGGCCTTCGCCTCCGGCTTCGCCGAGACGGGCGAGGAGGGGGCCGCCGCCCAGGCCCGTCTCAGCGCCGCCGTACAGCGCTCCGGCCGGGGCTCGGGGCTGCGGCTCCTCGGCCCCAACACCAACCTCAACGCCTTCGAGGAGTTCCGCACCGACCTCGAAGGCCCCGCCATCGCCCTGATCACCCAGTCCGGCCACCAGGGACGCCCCGTCTACGCCCTCCAGGAACTCGGCATCAGGCTCTCCCACTGGGCCCCCACCGGCAACGAGGCCGACCTCGAAACGGCCGACTTCATCTCGTACTTCGCCGAGCAGCCCGAGGTCGGGGCCATCGCCTGCTACGTCGAAGGCCTCAAGGACGGCCGGTCCTTCCTCCTCGCCGCCGACCACGCCGCCCGCAACAAGGTCCCCGTCGTCGCCGTCAAGGTCGGCCGCACCGAGACCGGCGCCCGCATGGCCGCCTCCCACACCGGCAAGCTCACCGGCGCCGACACCGTGGTCGACGCGGCCATGCGCCAGTACGGGGTCATCCGCGTCGACGGCCTCGACGAACTCCAGGACACCGCCGCCCTCCTGGCCCGCGCCCGGCCCCCGCAGGCCGAGGGCGTGGTCGTGTACTCCATCTCCGGCGGCACCGGCGCCCACTTCTCCGACCTCGCCACCGAGGCCGGACTCAGCCTGCCCGCCCTCTCCGAGGCCAAGCAGCAGGAACTGCACCAGTGGATCCCCGAGTACCTCAACGTCGCCAACCCGGTGGACAACGGCGGCCACCCCGTGGGCGACTGGCGCGGCCGGAAGATCATCGACGCGATCCTCGCCGACCCCTCCGTCGGCGTGCTGATCTGCCCGATCACCGGCCCCTTCCCCCCGATGAGCGACAAGCTCGCCCAGGACCTCGCCGAGGCCGCCGAGGCCACCGACAAGCTGATCTGCGTGGTCTGGGGCTCGCCCGTCGGCACCGAGGACGCGTACCGCACCACCCTCCTCGGCTCCTCCCGCGTGGCCACCTTCCGCACCTTCGCCAACTGCATCACCGCCGTCCGCGCCTACCTCGACCACCACCGCTTCACCTCCCACTACCGCTCCCCCTTCGACGAGGCCCCCCGCACCCCCTCCCCGTCCTTCCGCAAGGCCCAGGCCCTCATGCGGCCCGGCCAGCAGCTCAGCGAGCACGCCGCCAAACAGCTGCTGCGCGCGTACGGCATCCGCGTCCCGCGCGAGCAGCTCGTCACCAGCGCCGCCGCGGCCGTCCGGGCCGCCGGCCAGGTCGGCTACCCGGTGGTGATGAAGGCCTCCGGGCCCCAGCTCGGCCACAAGACGGAACTGGGCCTGGTCAAAATCGGCCTCACCTCCGCCAGCCAGATCCGCGACGCGTACCGGGAGCTCACCGACATCGCCCAGTACGAGGACGTGCCCCTCGACGGGATCCTCGTCTGCCAGATGGTCGAACGCGGAGTGGAGATGGTCGTCGGCGTCACCCAGGACAGCCTCTTCGGCCCCACCGTCACCGTCGGCCTGGGCGGCGTACTCGTGGAGGTCCTCCACGACACCGCCGTACGCGTCCCGCCCTTCGGCGAGGACCACGCCCGCACCATGCTCAGGGAACTCCGCGGCCACGCCCTCCTCGAAGGCGTACGCGGAGCCCCGCCGGCCGACGTCGACGCCCTGGTCGAGGTCGTCCTGCGCATCCAGCGCATGGCCCTGGAACTCGGCGACGCCCTCTCCGAACTGGACATCAACCCCCTGATGGTCCTCCCCCGCGGCCAAGGCGCGGTAGCCCTGGACGCCCTGGCCATCTGCCGCTGACGGAGCCCACGATGCCTACGGAACCCACCGAACCCACGGAAGCCCCCCTCCCTCCCTCCCCCACCCCTCCCTCCCCCCTCCTCCACCACACCTCGAACTCCGTCTCGTGGATCACCCTCAACCGCCCCGAGGCGATGAACGCCGTCACCTGGGAGCAGCGGGAGCAGATCATCGCCCTCCTCCACGAGGCCTCCGCGGACCCCGCCGTCCGCGCCGTCGTCATCACCGCGACCGGCAAGGGCTTCTGCGCGGGCGCGGACCTCCGCGGGGGCGGACCCGCCGCCACCGGCGAACGGCTGGTCGGCGACGTGTCCCGCATGATCCGGCAGGGCGCCCAGCGGCTCGTCACCGCGGTCCTCGACTGCGAGAAGCCGGTCATCGCCGCGGTCAACGGCACCGCGGCCGGCATCGGAGCCCACCTGGCCCTTGCCTGCGACCTCGTCCTGGCCGCCGAGTCGGCCCGCTTCATCGAGGTCTTCGTCCGCCGCGGGCTGGTCCCGGACGGCGGGGGCGCGTACCTCCTCCCGCGGCTCATCGGCCCCCAGAAGGCCAAGGAGCTCATGTTCTTCGGCGACGCCCTGCCGGCCGCGGAGGCCCACACCCTGGGCCTGGTCAACCGCGTCGTCCCCGACGAAGCCCTCACCGACACGGCCCGCGCCTGGGCGGAACGCCTGGCCGAAGGCCCCACCCGCGCCCTGGCCCTCACCAAAGCCCTGGTCAACGCCTCCCTGGACACCGACCGCACCACAGCCCTCACCGCCGAGGCCACCGCCCAGGAACTCAACATGACCACCGCAGACGCCCAAGAAGGCGTAACCAGCTTCCTAGCCCGCCGCCCCCCGAAATACCGCGGCACGTAACGGCCCACCACGCGCGCGGTACGAGCCCCCGGTCCACCGAGCCTCCAGAGGACGGACCGGAGGTACGGGATCCACCCCGACCGGGTACCCCTCCCCCACCCCAGCGCCCCGCCCGACCGGTGTCTCCCCACCGCCCCCGGGGCGGGCCCGGGGTACGTCGTCCAGCTCCGGGCCCGGGTCTCCTCCCCCGCCCCGGCACTCCACCCACCCGGCGTTGGCCCACCACCCCCAGGGCGGGGCCGGGGTACGGGGATCAGCACGTACGGGGTTTGGTTAGCGGCCGGTGCTGTGGTGAGGGGTCGGGCCACCCCGAGTCCCTTCGCGCTCCGGCTATCCACCCCGGCGGGGGTCCCACCCGACCCCGACCCTCCAGCCTCGCCAGGGGGTCCCCCCGGACGAAGTCTGGGGGAGTTTGAGGCGCGGGGTCGGGGCCACGCCGAAGCCCTATGTGACCCCGTCTATCCAGCCCCGCCGGCGTTTGAGGCGCGGGGTCTGGGGCGGAGCCCCAGTTTCGGGAAGGGGCGGGTAGGGGAACCAGCACCGCGCAGCGGCCCCCCGACCCCGGCCCACCGCGTCGCCCCCTACCCGGGTCGGGATGGCTCTCCGGTGTCTGCTCGCATGTCTGAGGGTGCGGCCGTCCCGCGGCACCCTGTCAAGGGCGCTCCCTCCGGTCGCGTCGCTGCGCGATGGCCCTGCGGGCCACCCTTGACAGGCCACCACGGGACGTCAAGTCCCAGACTTGCCAGCAGCCACAGGAGAAAAAGCAGCAGGGGGACCAGGACCCCAGGCTGGCCAGAGCACCGGCTGACCCCCGCCCTCCGGGCGGAAAGACCACAAGCCGCGACGGATCGCTACACAGCCACGGCCGACTCAGCGGCCTCCGGACCGGCCGGGGCCGGGCATAGGCCGCCAGCGACCGCTACGCGCTCCGGCCGCCAAGCGGCAGCCGGACCGCACGGGGCTGGGCAGAAGCCGCCACCGACCACTACCCGCACCAGCCGTCTCGGCGGCCTGCGATCCACTGGGGGCGGGCTGGGCAAGACCAGGTCCCAACGAGAGGCCCACTCACTCATCGGAGCGAGTGCACTACACAACGTGTCGGAATTTACGTAAGATGCAAGATACTCTTCAAGATATGCAAACTCCTCCGCCAGCTCTGCTCCCTCTCCTCCGCACCCCATTCCAAGGTGAGCTGCTGGCCTGGCTCTACCTGCACCCTCAAGAAGAGACCTCCCTCTCCGCCATGGCCGCGCGCTTCGGCGTCTCGTCAGCGACGGCGAGTCGGGAAGCCGACCGGCTCATCACAGCAGAGCTGATCGTCGCGCGACGCCAGGGGAATCTACGGCTGCTGCGAGCCAACACCGAGGGCCGGCTGGCAGGACCGCTGACAGACCTGTTCGCCTTGACGTACGGCCCCGTTGCCGTCCTCGGTGAGCTGGTCCTGCCGCTGGCAGGTGTAGAGGAGGCCCATATCTACGGATCATGGGCAGCCCGCTATGCCGGCGAACCCGGCGGAGTGCCCAACGATGTCGATGTCCTTGTCATCGGCACACCCGATGAAGATGCCCTGTACGAGGCCGCGCGAGAGGCCGAGAGGATTCTCGGACGAGAGGTAAACGTTCACCGCGTCTCACCGGGCCGCTGGAGAACCCCCGGCGCAGACCCCTTCCTCACCTCCGTCCAGAGCCGACCGATGGTCCGGCTCGCCGCCGCTGAAAGGAACGCCGGACAGTGAAATGGCAGCAAGGCCGCACCGAACTCGAAGGCATGATCACCCGCCGGGAGCTCGAACGGGTGCCCGCGAGTCGCGAACAGGCCGACAACCTCCTCCTGCAGGCGGCGAACCACCTCGCCTCGGCTCAGTCGATCGCTTCAGTTGACGCAATCGGCGCCTACCAACTGCTGTACGACGCAGCCCGCAAGGCCTTGGTGGCGGTACTAGAGAACCAGGGGCTACGGCCGACCAGCCGCGGTGGCCACATCGCAGTCCTCGAAGCGGTGAGAGCACAGCTCGACCCACCGCTCGGGGCCGTTCTGAGGCCCTTCGACCGAATGCGTCGACGCCGGAATCAGGCTGAGTACGCCGATCTGGACTCGCCCGCGATCCAAGCCGAGGACGTGGCCGTGGACGCACCGAAGGTCAAGGCGATCATTGACCTCGCGGAACGAGTCCTCGACGAGATGAGCCCCTTCTGACCGAGCCAGGTCGACGCCTCCGAGCCGCAACCCGGCCGCCTCCCGTGCTCTGCGACCCGCTGGACGGAAGTGGGAGCACAGCAGTAGGCGCCTGTCGCCGAGACGGCCGGAGCGGGTAGTGGTCGGTGGCGGCTTCTGCCCAGCCGCGGGCGGTCCGGCTGCCGCTGAGACAGCCTCGGCTGTGTAGCGATCCGCCGCGGCTTGTCGCTTGTGTCGGTTGTCTTTCCGCCCGGAGGGCGGGGGTCGGCTGCGGCTCTGGCCCGCCTGGCGATGCTGACCGGCTGGGGCCCTGGTCCCCCTGCTGCTTTTTCTCCTGTGGCTGCTGGCAAGTCTGGGACTTGACGTCCCGTGGTGCCCTGTCAAGGGCGGAGCGCCAGCGGAGTCGCGCAGCGACGCGACCGCAGGGAGCGCCCTTGACAGGGCGCCGCGGGACGGCCGCACAGTCAGACATGCGAGCAGACACCGGAGAGCCATCCCGACCCGGGTAAGGGGTGACACGGTGGGCCGGGGTCGGGGGGCCGCTGCGCGGAGCGAGATCCCCTACCCGCCCCTTCCCGAAACTGGGGCTCCGCCCCAGACCCCGCGCCTCAAACGCCGGCGAGGCTGGATAGACGGGGTTGTATAGGGACTCGGCGTGGCCCGACCCCGCGCCTCGAACTCCCCCAGACTTCGTCCGGGGGGACCCCCTGGCGAGGCTGGAGGGTCAGGGTCCGGGGAAGGGCCAGCCCCTGGCAGGCCGGATAGACGGGGTCGAGACGGGACCCGGGGTCGCCCCGGCCCCTCCACGACACCGTTCGCCCACCCATCCCGTACGACCTGAGCGCCGTACGCCGGGCCCGCCCCGGGGGCGGCGGGCAAAGACCGGCCCGCCGGGGCGTACAGGCGGGGGAGGAGACCCCGGCCCGGAGTAGGCCCCGTACCCGGGGCAGGGGACGAGACCCCGCCAGGGCTGGAGCCCGTACCCCGGCCCCGGCCCACCACGGGGGCGTCGGGCACGCACCCGGCAGGCCGACGGCCCGGGCGCGGGAACAGACCCCGGCGTGAGGGGTCGTAGCGCTGCCGTCTCGGGTCACGGTGTGGGCGCCCGGTGCAGGATGTGGAGGCCTCCGGCGTCGGGATCGCCCGCGACCAGGAAGAGCTTCAGGTCGGCGGCGGTACCAGTGGCGTACAGGTGTCGGTTGTCACCCGGCCCGCAGGCCTGCACGTCGAGGTCGGCCCCGGCCCGCCTGCGGTTTTGGGCCGGGCGGTGGGTCCACGTGCCTTCGCCCGTACAGCGCTCGCCGTTCCCGTCCGGAAGTCCGGTCACCGCAGCGGTGCCGTCCGCTCTCAGCAGGACGGTGGCACCGCTCCCCTCCCAGTTGCCCGCGAGCGCGGCGGCCGCCGGTCTCGGGGGCTCGTACGGTGCCAGGAAGCGGTCCGACGCATCGCACGCGGACAGGGCGAGCAGCAGGGTGAGGGCCCCTCCCGTACCCAGTGCCGTCGCCTTGACCTGTGCCGCCGTACCCGTCCCGCGCCTGCGGAACCACCGGCTCACGACGAGCGGCAACACTCCGCTCCCTGCGAGGGCAGCCCAGCCGGCCGGATAGGGTGCGCGGGCCAGTGCCCAGCCGACTGCCGCGATTCCGGCCGACACGGCGAGCAGCCAGCCCGCTTCGCCCAGGCGTACCGGCAGGCCGGTCCTGCGGCGGGTGACCCCGGCCATGACCGCCACCGGCTTGACGAAGAGCAGGGCGTGCCCGCAGCCGAATACCAGCGCCACCCCGGGCAGGAGGCAGACGACGAACAGCACCCCCAGGGGTGGGCCGTACCCGAGACCGTAGTCGTCCCTGGTCGGGAAGGTGAGCAGCCAGACGGCCAGGGCCAGGGCCGCCTGCCCAGCCGCTACGAACTCCGCGCCGGGTGCCTCGCTCCACCACGACGTCGCGGGAGCAGCCCCGCGATCCGCCTCCTCCGCCCCAACGGACATGGTTCACCCCTCCAGGCACCGACAGCATATAACTGAACATGTTCAATTGAACATGTTCAGTCAGAGGTGGGCGCAACCACCCCCACCGCACCTCCGCGAGGGTTCCTATCTGATGCATCGTCAGGTTCAATGCCCGTGTGATGGGACACGCAGGGATGGCGGCAACCGTCGTCCGATACCTCAGGTCCGTCGGCTCCCCGGTCACCGCGGAGCCCCTCGGCGCACAGGCTGTACCGCCCGCGCTCCCCCGCCCGCACCTGCGGGCCGTCGGGGAGGACGAGCGGGCGCCGGTCGCCCCCGCGGACTTCCGGGCCGTGCTCGGGAACTTCGCGAGCGGGGTCACCGTCATCACGGCCCCGGCGGACGGCGGGGAGGAGGCCGGTCCGGCCGGCTTCGCCTGCCAGTCCTTCGCCTCGCTGTCGCTCGATCCGCCCCTGGTGACCTTCATGGTCGCCCGCACCTCGACCACCTGGCCGCGGATCGCCCGCGCCGGGGTCTTCTGCGTGAACATCCTCGGCGCGGAACAGGGCGAGCTGTGCCGGGGGTTCGCGGTGAGCGGTGCGGACAAGTTCGCGGGGGTGGCGTACGCGCCGGCGCCCGTGACCGGCTCCCCGCAGCTGGCCGACGTACCGGCCTGGATCGACTGCCGGATCCACGCCGTGCACACCGGCGGCGACCACCTGATCGTGGTCGGGCGGGTGGAGGCGATGGGGGCTACGGGGGAGGGCGATCCGCTGCTCTTCCACCGGGGCAAGTTCGGGCGTTTTCAGGTGGGTTAGGGGAGGGGTGGGAGAGGGGCACCCACCCCCCACCCCCCTCAGAAGGTCAGCACCCCCCGTGCCACCCGCCCCTGGTGGGCGTCGTCCGCGGCCTTCGCGAAGTCCTCCACCGGGTAGGTCTTCGTGACCAGTTCGTCCAGCAGCAGGCGTCCCTCGCGGTACAGCTCGGCGTAGAGGGCGATATCGCGCTGCGGGCGGGAGGAGCCGTAGCGGCAGCCGAGGATGGACTTGTCCAGGTACATGGACGAGACCAGGAAGCTCGCCTCCTCCGTGAAGCCGGGTACGCCGAGCAGGACGGCCTGCCCGTGCCGGTCGAGCAGGTCGACGGCCTGGCGGATGAGCTTGACGTTGCCCACGCACTCGAAGGCGTGGTCGGCGCCGGTCGGCAGGATCTCCTTGACCGCCGCGCCCGTGTCCTCGACCGCCGACGCGTCCACGAAGTGCGTGGCACCGAACTGCCGGGCCACGGCCTCCTTCGCCGGGTTGGCGTCCACCGCGACGATGCGGCTGGCGCCCGCGATGCGCGCGCCCTGGAGGACGTTGAGGCCGATGCCGCCGGTGCCGATGACGACCACGGACTCGCCGCGGTCGACCTTCGCCCGGTTGAGTACGGCGCCGACGCCCGTCAGCACCCCGCAGCCGATGAGGGCGGCGGAGGTGAGGGGGATGTCCTCCGGGATCTTGACCGCCTGGACGGCCTTGACCAGGGTCTTCTCGGCGAAGGCCGAGTTCGAGGCGAACTGGTACAGCGGCTGCCCGCCCCGCGAGAAGGGCCGGGCCGGCATCCCGATGGCCTTGCGGCACATCGTGGGCCGGCCGCGGTCGCATTCGGCGCAGGCTCCGCAGTTGGCGAGAGTGGACAGGGCCACATGGTCACCGGGCGCCACGTGCGTCACTCCGGCCCCTACGGCCTCCACGACCCCCGCGCCCTCGTGGCCGAGCACCACGGGCGGCGGGAAGGGGATGGTGCCGTCGATGACCGACAGGTCGCTGTGGCACAGGCCGGCCGCGGCCACCGCCACCAGCACCTCCCCCGGCCCCGGCCCGCGGATCTCCAGGTCGTCGACCACCTGGGCCTGCTTGCCGTCGAAGACGACACCTCTCACCGCACTCACCGTCGCTCTCTCGGTAGGCCGAGCACGCGCTCGGCGATGATGTTGCGCTGGATCTCGTCCGAACCGCCGTAGATCGTGTCCGCCCGGGTGAAGAGGAAGAGCCGCTGCTCCTCGCGCAGGCCGTCCTCGTAGGCGAGCCCCGGCGACCAGTGCGCACGCCCGCCGCCCGCCGCCGCGGCGCCCCGTACGGCCACGGCGAGCTCGCCGAGGCGCCGGTGCCAGCCGCCCCACAGCAGCTTGGCCACGCTGGGCGCACCGGCCGCGTCCCCGGCGGCCGCGCCGCCCTGCCACGACCGCCCGCCGCCCGGGGCCGCGCCGCCCCCCAGCGTCCGCAGCGCGTTCCACCGCATCACCCGCAGCTCGGACCACTGCCGTACGAGCCGGTCCCGCAGGACGGGGTCCTCGGCGGCCCCCGTCTCCAGGGCGCTGCGCACGACCGACTCCAGCTCGGCCGCGAAGCCGATCTGCTGGACGAGGGTGGAGACGCCGCGTTCGAGGGCGAGGAGGGCGGTGGCGACGGTCCAGCCGTCGCCCTCCCCGCCGACGAGCTCCGCGGCGACGGCCCCCTCGAAGAAGACCTCGTTGAACTCGCTGGTCCCGGACAGCTGGCGGATCGGCCGGACCTCGATGCGCCCGCCGGGCTGGTCCATGGGGACGAGGAGGAAGGAGAGCCCGGTGTGGCGGCGCGAGCCCGGTTCGGTGCGGGCGAGGACGAAGCACCAGTCGGCCTCGGCGGCCAGGGAGGTCCAGATCTTCTGGCCGGTGACCCGGTACCTGCCGTCGGCGGGGTCCCGGACGGCCGTGGTGCGGACCGCGGCGAGGTCGGAGCCCGCGCCCGGTTCGCTGTAGCCCTGGCACCAGAGCTCCTCGCCGCGGGCGATGGCGGGCAGGAAGCGGTCGCGCTGGGCGGGGGTGCCGTGGGCGAGGAGGGTGGGGGCGAGGAGGTTCTCGCCGATGTGGCCGACGCGGGCGGGGGCGCGCAGGCGGGCGTACTCCTCGGCCCAGACGACCTGCTGGGTGAGGCTGGCGCGCCGGCGCCCGTACGCCCCGTCGGGGGCCTCCCAGCCGAGGCCGATCCAGCCTCCGCGGCCCAGTTCGCGCTCCCAGGCGCGGCGTTCGGCCACGCCCTCGTGCTCGCTGCCGGGTCCGCCGAGGCCGGCGGCGGCCGCGTACGGGCCGACGAGGTGTCCGGTGAGCCAGTCGCGCGCCCCGGCCCTGAACTCCTCGTCCTGTGCCCCGAATCCGAAGTCCACGCCTCGTCCACTCCCCTCCCGGTCGGTCCGAAGTCCCCGTCTGTGCTCAGGCGTTGGGGCGGTCCTTGGCCGCGGCGGCCTTCGCCATGGCCTCCAGCTGGGCGATCATCGGCATCGGGTCGGTGCCGACGGTGCCGGGGAGGAAGTCGGCGATCTTCTCGGGGGTCCAGGCCCCTTCGGCGTACCCGGCGCGCAGTTCGCGGGGCTGGGCCCAGACGGCGATCTTGGGTCCGGCGATCGTGTAGACCTGCCCGGTGATGCCCTCGCCCCGGGCCCGGTCGCTGAGCAGGTAGGTGACCAGGGCTGCGACGTCCTCGGGCTCGCCGATCTCCTTGAGCTCCATGGGGACGTTGGCGGACATGCGGGTACGGGCGACGGGTGCGACGGCGTTGGCGGTGACCCCGTACTTGTGCAGGCCGAGGGCAGCGCTGCGGACGAGGGAGATGATCCCGCCCTTGGCGGCGGAGTAGTTGGCCTGGGCCACCGAGCCCTGGTGGTTGCCGCTGGTGAAGCCGATGAGGGTGCCGGTGCCCTGGCGGCGCATGACGGCGGAGGCGGCGCGGAAGACGGTGAAGGTGCCCTTGAGGTGGGTGGCGACGACGGGGTCCCACTCCTCCTCGGACATGTTGAAGAGCATCCGCTCGCGGAGGATGCCGGCCACGCAGACGACCCCGTCGATGCGCCCGTACTCGGCGAGGGCGGTGTCGACGATGCGCTGGCCGCCGGCCATGGTGGAGATGTCGTCGGCGACGGCGACGGCCTGCCCGCCCGCGGCCTGGATCTCCTTGACGACGGAGTCGGCCACCTCGCTGCTGGGCTCGCCGCCCCCGATGGACACGCCGTAGTCGTTGACGACGACCCTGGCGCCCTCGGCGGCGGCGGCGAGGGCGACGGCGCGGCCGATGCCGCGGCCCGCGCCGGTGACGGCGACGACCTTCCCCGCCAAGAAACTACCCGTGTTCCCCACGTTCGGCACGTCCGGCCCCTTCCCGCGTTTTCTGACGGACCGTTAGATTCTATGGGTCATCAGGTCCGCGAACACAAGACCTCAGGAGGCCCCATGTCACTGCCGGCCGAGTTCCACGAGATCGCCAAGAGGGTCAACAACTGGGGGCGCTGGGGAGCCGATGACGAGATAGGAACGCTCAACCTCATCACCGCGGAGGCGGTACGGGCGGCAGCCGGCGAGGTCCGCTCCGGCCGCCGGATCCCGCTGGCCCTCCCCCTGAAGGAGGACGGGGTCCAGGCGGGCCTGATCCCCGGCCGCATCAACCCGCTGCACACGATGGTGCAGATCAACCAGGAGTTGTTCGGGCCGGGCACGGTGGCGTGCAGCGACGACGCGGTGACCATGGGCCTCCAGTGCGCCACCCACTGGGACGCCCTGACCCACGTCTCCCACTCCGGCCGCATCTACAACGGCCGCCCCGCGGACTCCATCACCCCGCACACCCGCGCCCAGTTCAGCGGCATCGACAAGGCCGCCCCGATCCTGAGCCGCGGCGTACTCCTCGACGTGGCCCGCGCCAAGGGCCTGGACCGGCTCCCGGGGGACCACGCCGTCACCCCCGAAGACCTGTCCGAAGCCGAGGAGTTCGGCCGCGTGACGGTCCGCCCCGGCGACGTGGTCCTGGTCCGAACCGGCCAGATCCGGACCTACCTGGCGGGCGACCGCCACGGCTACGGCTTCCCCTCACCGGGCCTCTCGGTCCGCACCCCGGAGTGGTTCCACGCCCGCGACGTGGCGGCCGTCGCGAACGACACCCTCACCTTCGAGATCTTCCCCCCGGAGATCGAGAACCTCTGGCTCCCGGTCCACGCCCTCCACCTGGTGGAAATGGGCATGCACCAGGGCCAGAACTGGAACCTGGAAAACTTGTCCACAGCCTGTGCAGAAGAATCCCGCCACTCCTTCCTCCTCTCAGCCATGCCGGAACCCTTCGTAGGCGGCACGGGCACCCCGGTGGCCCCGGTGGCGGTGCTGTAGGGGGAGGCGGGCGCAGGAGGGGGAAGAGCAGCAGCAGCCCGGGCAGGCGGGGAGCCGGGCGGACCTGCGGGTGGCGGCGTACGGTCGTGCGCGCCCCGAGCGCGGCACGGTAGCCGCCACCCCGCGACCCGCACTCGTCAAGGTCGGACCTTGGCGTCCCCTCGCGACGAATCGCTCCACTCCAGGGTGATCAACATATGACGAACCGTCAACACCCTCTTTAGAGGTACATGCGGCGATGCGGGGCGGGTTCGGGGGCGGCGGGGGGTTTCTCCTCGCGGTCCACCTCGCACCAGATCCGCTTGCCGGTGCCCTCCCGGGCCCAGCCCCAGCGGTCCGCGAGACCGTCGACGAGTTCCAGGCCGCGGCCGTTGGTGTCCTCGCCGTCCGCGTGCCGGGGGGCGGGCGGGCAGGCGCTGGTGTCCATGACCTCGACCCGGACCCCGGGGCCGCCGAAGAGCATTCTCAGGACGGCGGGGCAGCCCGTGTGCACGACCGCGTTGGTGACCAGTTCGGAGATCAGCAGGACGAGCGTGTCGGCGAGGGGTTCGTCGACCCCTATGCCGCAGCCGGCGAGCCGGGAGCGCGCCCATCTGCGCGCCCGGCCGACCTCCGCGGGATCCGCGCCGACCTCCAGCTGAACCTGAAGCACCTGCACCGCTCACACCATCCGAACCGGCGGACACTTCGCCTCGCGACAGGACGGGATCACGGTCCGTGACCCCCTTGCCGAGCAGCATGGTTGACATACAGTCACCACAACAAGCGCTTCGGGCATATTCCAGCGCGAAGGAGTAGGCGTGGTGCATACTGTGCGACGCCCTCGCCGCTCTACCGCTCGCATTCGTCGGAGCGTACCGGAGCGCGCCCCCGGCTCCGGTACGTAACGAGTAGGGCGAAGGACACAAAGCGATATCAACTCTCCGTAATCGGACATGCGTCCCGGCCCGTCCCACCAGTTACTCCTGTGGCGCAAGGTGCGAGGCCAGGTGCGAGGCGAGGAGTTCCTCCGCCTCCGCCGCCGTACACCACTGCTCGGCCCGCACCCAGGCCCGCTTCAGGTGCAGGTGCACGTCCGCCTCCCAGGTGAAGCCCATCCCGCCGTGCACCTGGAGGCAGTCCCGGGCGTTGCGGACGGCCGCCTCGTCGGCGAGCAGCTTGGCCCCGGCGATCTCCACCGGATCCCCCGTGACCGCCGCCGCGTAGACCGCCGTACGGGCCAGCTCGGCCCGCACCAGCATCTGCGCGCACAGGTGCTTGACCGCCTGGAAGGCCCCGATGGGCTGCCCGAACTGCTCCCGGTCCCGGGCGTAGCCGACCGCCGTATCGCAGGTGGCGAGGGCGCTGCCGGCCTGGAGGGCGGCG
Organism: Streptomyces sp. NPDC038213; assembly: GCF_055600495.1. Lineage (NCBI taxonomy): Bacteria > Bacillati > Actinomycetota > Actinomycetes > Kitasatosporales > Streptomycetaceae > Streptomyces > Streptomyces sp. NPDC038213. Next base: position 119,157 of record NZ_JBVJYM010000003.1, on the reverse strand, counting down.
GTCAGGAGGGCGCCTTCGGGCAGCCGTGCGCGCGGGAGCGCGGTGCGGTGCAGGGGGGTCAGCGGGTCGGCGGAGGGTACGGGCTCGCCCGCGACGGGTCCGGGGGCGCCGAGTACGGCGTCCGCGTCGGCGAGGTGGGCGACCAGGCCGTCGAGGTCGGGGGCGGTGACCACCGCCGTGCCCTCCGCCGCGCCGGGGACGGTCCCGGCGGCGAGGTGGGTGGCGACCAGGGGGCCGGGCAGCAGGGCCCGGCCCGCCTCCTCGAAGACGAGGACGGCCTCGGGGAGGCCGAGGCCGACCCCGCCCTCGGATTCGGGGAGGCGGAGGGCGAAGAAGCCGGCTTCGCCGAGCTCCCGCCACAGGGTCCGGTCCAGCGCCCCGGCCCCCGCTACCCCCGCGTCCGCCGCGTCCACCGCCGCCCGCAGCTCCTCGCGTCCGAAGCGGCCCGCGAGCAGTTCCCGTACCCCCGCCCGCAGGGCCCGCTGGTCCTCCGTCGGCTGGAAGTCCACCTGCGCTCACCGGCCCTTCGGGAGGCCGAGTATCCGCTCGGCGACGATGTTCTGCTGGATCTGGGAGGTGCCGGCGGCGATCGTGTACGAGAGGGAGGACAGCCGGTCCGGGATCCAGTCCCCGTCGAGGACGAGGGACTGGGCGCCGAGCAGCTCCGCCGCCGTGTCGTAGAGCTCCTGGCGGGCGTGCGAGTAGCGCAGTTTGAAGACGGAGCCGCCGGTGCCGGGGACCCCGCCGGTGCGCGCGGACTCGCTGACGTTCCACTGGATGAGCCGCCACAGGGCGCCGAACTCGGCGGAGAGCCGGCCGAGCCGGCGGCGCAGCACGGGGTCGTCCCAGCGGCCGGTGTGCCGGGCGCGGGCGGCGAGTTCGCCCAGGACACGGCGGCAGGCGACGACCTCGCCGACGAAGGCGGTGCCGCGTTCGAAGGAGAGGGTGACCATGGTGACGCGCCAGCCGTCGTCCTCGGCGCCCACGCGGTGGTCTGCGGGGATGCGGACGCCGTCGAGGAACATCTCCGCGAACTCGGTGGTCCCGGCGAGGGTGCGCAGCGGCCGTACGGTGATCCCGGGGGCGTCCATGGGCATGGCGAGCCAGGTGATGCCGCGGTGTTTGGGGCTGCCGGGGCCGGGCGCCGGGCCGGTGCGGACGAGGAGTTCGCACCAGTCGGCGACCTCGGCGTGGGAGGTCCAGATCTTGGAGCCGGTGACGACGTACTCGTCGCCCTCGCGGACGGCGCGGGTGCGCAGGGAGGCGAGGTCGGAGCCGGCGCCCGGTTCGGAGAAGCCCTGGCACCAGATCTCGTCTCCGCGCAGGATCGGCGGGAGCCAGCGGGCGCGCTGTTCGGGGGTGCCCTCGGCGGCGATGGTGGGGCCGGCGTGGAGGAGTCCGACGAAGTTGGCGCCGACGTAGGGGGCTCCGGCGCGCTCGGTCTCCTCCAGGAAGATCAGCCGGAGGGCGGGGGCGGCGTCCCAGTGCACGTCGGCGTACCCGGCGTCGTGGAGGGTGCGCTGCCAGCCGGCGTCGTAGGCGCGGCGGCCGGGCCAGTCGGCGGGCGAGGGCCGGGGCGGGAGCTTGGGCAGGGTGTCGGCGAGCCAGGCGCGCAGCCGGGCGCGGAACTCCTCTTCCTCCTCGGTGTGGGAGAGGTCCATCAGCGGTTCCGGGCGGGCCGGCCGGGCTGGTCCGACCGGCCGGGCTGCCGGTCCGGGCTGCCGCCGGGCTGCCGGTCCCGGTCGAGCGGGAGGCCGAGCATGCGGATGGCGTTGCCCCGCATCAGCTTGTAGACGGTTTCCTCGTCGAGTCCGCCGACGTGGTCGAGGGCGACCTCCTTGGTGTGCGGGAAGGTGGAGTCGACGTGCGGGTAGTCGGTCTCGAAGGTGGCGTTGTCGCGGCCGACGGTGTCGATGGCGGCGATGCCGTGCTTGTCGCGGAAGAAGCAGCAGAAGATCTGCCGGTAGTAGTACGTGGAGGGGGGTTCGGGGATGAGGCCGCGGACCCCGCCCCAGGCGCGGTGCTCCCGCCAGACGTCGTCGGCGCGTTCGAGGGCGTACGGGATCCAGCCCATCTGGCCCTCGCTGTAGGCCAGTTTGAGCTGCGGGAACTTCACGAGGACCCCGCTGAAGAGGAAGTCCATCATCGAGGCCATGGCGTTGTTGAAGCTCAGGGAGGCCTGGACGGCGGGCGGGGCGTCGGGGGAGGCGGCGGGCATCTGGGAGCTGGACCCGATGTGCATGTTGACGACGGTGCCGGTCTCCTGGCAGACGGCGAAGAAGGGGTCCCAGTAGCCGGAGTGGATGGACGGCAGGCCCAGGTGGGTGGGGATCTCGGAGAAGGTGACGGCGCGGACCCCGCGGGCGGCGTTGCGGCGGATCTCGGCGACGGCCAGGCCGATGTCCCAGAGCGGGATGATGCACAGCGGGATGAGGCGGCCGCCGCTGTCGCCGCACCACTCCTCGACCATCCAGTCGTTGTAGGCGCGGACGCAGGCGAGGGCGACCTCCTTGTCCTTGGCCTCGGCGAAGGTCTGGCCGCAGAAGCGGGGGAAGGTCGGGAAGCAGAGGCTGGCCTCGACGTGGTTGAGGTCCATGTCGGCGAGCCGGGCCCCGGGGTCCCAGCAGCCGCGGCGCATCTCCTCGCGGGTGATGCCCTCCAGGGTCATGTCGTCGCGGTCGAAGCCGACGGCGGCGATGTTGCGCTTGTACGGGAACTTGAGGTCCTCGTAGATCCACCAGTCGGTGGGGGGTCCGTCGGGGTCCATCGAGATGACGTACTTGCCGCCGGTGTAGACGAGCTCGCCGATGCCCGCCGTGAGGGGCTGGGGTCCCCGGTCGCGGTACTTCGCGGGCAGCCACCGGTCGAACAGGTGGGCGGGCTCGATCACGTGGTCGTCCACGCTGATGATCCGGGGCAGTTCCATGGGGTTCCCCTCACCGTTTCTGATGGATCGTCAGAAACAAGCTAGCCCCGGGACCCCTGGACCGACAAGCGCCCGCGCCCTACCCTCTGCACTCGATCTGACAATCCGTCAGAGACCTGTCAGACGCTCAGCCCGGGAGGCCGCCATGACGGACACCGCGACGGAACTGGGACGGTCCGCGACCCTCTGGGAGCTGGTCGCGCGGCGCGCCGTACTCACCCCCGACGCCCCGGCCCTCATCGAGGCGGGCGAGGCCCCCGACGGCGCCGGAGCCCCCGACGGCACCGGCGCCGGCCCCGGCGGGAGCACGGCCGCAGCAGCCGACCGCCGCATCACCTTCGGCGGACTCCACGACCGTGCCGAGCGCACCGCCGCCGGCTTGTACGCCCGCGGCATCGGCCCCGGCTCCGTCGTGGCCTGGCAGCTGCCCACCCGCATCGAGACCGTGCTGCTCTCGCTGGCCCTGGCCCGGCTGGGCGCCGTACAGACCCCCGTGATCCCCTTCTACCGCGACCGGGAGGTCGGCTTCGCGCTGCGGGAGTCGAAGGCCGGCCACTTCGCCGTACCCGGCACCTGGCGGGGCTTCGACCACACCGCCATGGCCGACCGGCTCGGCGCCCGCGGGACCTTCGAGGCGTACGGGGAGCTGCCGGAGGGGGACCCCGCCGAGCTGCCGCCCCCGCCCTCCTCCGGGACGGACGTCCGCTGGATCTACTGGACCTCCGGCACCACGTCCGACCCCAAGGGCGTCCTGCACACCGACCGCTCGCTCATCGCCGGCGGCTCCTGCCTCGCCCACGCCCTGCGGCTGGGCCCGGACGACGTCGGCTCGATCGCCTTCCCGTACGCGCACATAGGCGGCCCGGACTACCTGGTCATGCTGCTGCTGTACGGGTTCCCGGCCGTCCTCTTCGAGAAGTTCGCCCTCCCGGGGGCGCTGGACGGCTACCGGCGCCACGGGGTCACGGTCGCGGGCGGCTCCACCGCCTTCTACTCGATGTTCCTCGCCGAACAGCGCAAGCAGCCCGGCCGCAAGCTCATCCCCACCCTGCGGCTGCTGGCCGGCGGGGGCGCCCCCAAGCCGCCGGAGATCTACCACGCGGTGGTCCGCGAACTGGGCTGCCAGCTCACCCACGGCTACGGCATGACGGAGGTCCCCATGATCACCATGGGCTCCCCGGCGGACACCCCCGAGAACCTCGCCACCACCGAGGGCCGCCCGCCCGCCGGGATGTCCGTACGCATCACCGGACCGGACGGCGCCCCGCTGCCCGCCGGGACCGACGGAGAGGTCCGGCTGCGCGGCGAGGCCGTCTGCCGGGGCTACCTGGACCCGTCCCAGAACGCCGGGCTCTTCGACGCCGACGGCTACCTCGTCACCGGCGACCTGGGGCACCTGACCGCCGGGGGACACCTCGTGCTCACCGGGCGCAGCAAGGACGTCATCATCCGCAAGGGCGAGAACATCTCGGCCAAGGAGATCGAGGACCTGCTGCACGCACTGCCCGAGGTCGGTGACGTCGCCGTCATCGGCCTGCCCGACCCGGAGCGCGGCGAGCGGGTCTGCGCCGTGGTCGAACAGCCCCCGGGCGCCGGGCCCCTGACCCTGGAGGCCGTCACCGCGCACCTGCGCGCCGAGGGCCTCGCCACCCACAAGCTGCCGGAGCAGCTGGAGCTGGTCGAGGCCCTCCCCCGCAACGACGCCCTGCGCAAGGTGCTCAAGTACAAGCTGCGCGAGCGCTATGCCTGAGGTGCGCGTACGGCGTACACGGCCCGTACGGCCTTCGCGGCCTACTCGTCGGGGGCCTCGACCCCGCAGTAGCCCGCGAAGGCCGCCAGGACCTCCTCTTCCGTGATGCGCCCGTCCCCGTCGGAGTCCAGGGCGGCCGACACCGCGGCCGCCACCTCCTCCGGCGTGCCCAGGACCCGCAGCACGCGCGCGGCGGCCTGCGGGGCGATCCCGGAGCCGGCGCCGTCGGCCACCGCGAGTACGGCGTGCAGGAACGGGCGGGCGATCTCGGCGAACCGGACCGGGTTGTCGCGCAGCCGCTTCGCGGCGCCCGTGACGAACTCCTCGCGGGTGACCCGCTGGTCGCCGTCCACGTCCGCGATGCCGGCCATGCCCTGCCAGAAGGCCTCCGCGCCGATGAACACGGCCTGGCCCTTGTCGGAGCGCGCGGTGGTACCGAATTCGGCCAGCACGGCGCGGGCCGCGGCGCTGAAGTCCTCCCGGTCGATATAGCCGTTGCCGTCCTGGTCGAAGGTGGCGAATCGGGCGGCGATCTTGCGCTCGTACTGTGCGCTGTCCATATTCGGCGTTCCGCCTTCACATGTGCGGTGGGGTGCAGTTCAAGACAGGCGGCAGCGTAAGCCCTTGATGGCGTGTGCGTTAAGCGAGGAGGAAGGGGAAGTGGCCGCACCCGACCCGCGCACGGGGAGCGCACCGGGGCGCTCGCCCGCTCTAGCACGGAGTGTTCGATTCCGCAGCGGGTTCGCCCAAACAGAGCGCACAGAGGTCATTGGCGATTACATTCGTTCCGTCGACACACGGCTGGGGGCAGCGATGGCGAAGGACGCACCACCTCGCTGGGACCGCCGCATGCAGCAGCGGCTGGCCCGAGGGGAGGCCGCAGCGCTGGGCGAGCTGTACGACCGCTTCGCCTCCCTCGTGCACGGACTGGCCCACCGCGTCCTGGGCGACGAGCAGGACGCCGACCGGATCACCCGCGAGGTGTTCGGCTACATCTGGGAGAACCCGGACGCGTACGACCCCAAGCAGGGCTCCATGCGCTCCTGGGTGGCCCGGATCACCCAGGGCCAGGCGGTGGCCCGGCTGCGCCAGGCCGAGCTGGGGCGGGGCTCGCGCGAGGAGCTGGAGCAGAAGGTGCGCCGCGCCTCGGCGGCGGCCCGCGCCGACTACATCGTGACCTCGATGCCGGCCCCGCTGCGCGCCGCGCTCGAACTGGCGTACTTCCAGCGACGGGACTACCGGCAGGCCGCCGCGGACCTCGGGGTCACCCCGGACGAGGCCCGGCGCCGGCTGCGCCTGGGCCTCCAGCTGCTGTCCACGGCCCACGCGGCGGCACGCGAGGACTCCGCCCCGCCGGGCCGCGGAGGCGCGCGGTGAACGGCCCCGCGAAGAACCACCGGGGCGGCGGGGACCGGGAGCCCCTCCCGGGCCCCGTGGCCGTACCCGCCCCGCGCACCGCCGCCGACGACCTGGACGAGCTCCCGGAAGCGGTACGGACCCTCGGACCGGAGCCGGAGCCGGAACCGGTACGGGAGGCGGCCCCGGAGCCGGAGCCGGTACGGGCCGGCGCCCCCGACCCGGACCAGGACTCCGCTCCCGATCCCGCTCCCGCCCCCGGGCGCGCCCAGGCCCCCGCACCGTCCGCCCACGCCCTGCTGAAGTCCCTGCTCGGCGCCTGGGCCCTGGCGGCCTGCTCGGCGGAGGAGACCCAGGCCGTCGAGGACCACCTCACCGAGTGCGCGCCCTGTGCGGAGGAGGCGCTGCGGCTGCGGGACGCGGTCGCCTTACTGCACCCGGACGAGAGCCTCGACCTGGACCCCCTGCTGCGCTCCCGGGTGCTGGAGGGCTGTCTCGTACGCCGGCCCGCCCGGATCCCCGTACCCCCGTGGGCGGCCCCGTACGACGCGGAGACCGCGCGCCTGGACGCCCTGCTGCGGGACATCGGGGACTCCGAGTGGCACGCCCCGGTCCGGCTGCGGTGGTTCGGGCCGGACGGCGGGTCCGCGGCCGGACCCGAGCGGACGCAGAGCCGCCGCACCACCGTCGCCGGGGTGATCGGCCACCTGCTGGCCGTGGACGGCATGGTCGCCGCGGCCCTCGGCCTGGACGATCCGCTGGGCCCGGACACCCCGGCGGGCGACGGCCCCGGCGAGCGGACCGAGCGGTTCTGGACGGCCTCCCCGCACCCGGTCACCCGGCGGGTGCGCGGCCCGTGGCGGGAGCAGGGCCACACCCTGGTGCGCACGGTGTCCTTCGCGGGCCGCGGCGCCGACGGGCTGACCGTCCCGTACGGGGACTTCGCGCTGCCGCTGTCGGACGCGTTCCTCGAGCGGGCCTTCGAGTGCTGGGTGCACGCGGCGGACATCGCGGAGGCGGTGGACTACCCGTACGACCCGCCCTCGGGCGCGCACCTGCACCGGATGGTCGACCTGGCGGCCCGGCTGCTGCCGGGGGTGCTGGCGCGGCGCCGCCGGGCGGGGCTCGCGGCCCCGGCCCGCGGGCTGGTGGCGGCGGGGGCGCCGGGGCGCACCCTGCACCTGGAGGTGGAGGGTGCGGGCGGAGGCAGCTGGGACATCGCGCTGGACTCCCCCGCGGCGGCCACGTCGGCGGAGCACACGGTCGCGGAGATCGCGCTGGAGGGTACGGAGTTCTGCCAGCTCGCGGCCGGGCACATCGCTCCGGAGGACGCGGCCGCGGGGCACCACGGCGACCGCGAGGCCATCCGCGACGTGCTGTTCGCGGCGGCCTCGCTCAGCCGGCTGTAGGCCCGGAGGAACAGCCGGGCGGAACGGCCGGGCGCCCGGCCGCTGCGCGGCCGTCAGGCGAAGACGACGGTGCGGGCGCCGTCGAGCAGCACCCGGTGCTCGCTGTGCCACTTCACCGCGCGGGCCAGTGCCTGGCACTCCACGTCCCGGCCGATGGCGACGAGCTGGTCGGGGGTGACCCCGTGGCCGACGCGCTCGACCTCCTGCTCGATGATCGGGCCCTCGTCGAGGTCGGCGGTGACGTAGTGGGCGGTGGCGCCGATCAGCTTCACACCGCGGGCGTGGGCCTGGTGGTACGGCTTGGCGCCCTTGAAGCTCGGCAGGAAGGAGTGGTGGATGTTGATGATCCGGCCGCTGAGCTGCTTGCACAGGTCGTCGGAGAGCACCTGCATGTAGCGGGCCAGGACGACGAGCTCCACGTTCTCGGAGCGGACCAGCTCCAGCAGCTGGGCCTCGGCCTGCGGCTTGTTGTCCCTCGTCACCGGGATGTGGTGGAAGGGGATGTCGTACGAGGCGACGAGCTCGGCGAAGTCCGTGTGGTTGGAGACCACGGCGGCGACCTCGACGGGCAGGGCGCCGATGCTGGAGCGGAAGAGGAGGTCGTTCAGGCAGTGCCCGAACTTCGAGACCATGAGGACGATCCGCATCCGCTCGTCGGAGCGGTGGATCTGCCAGTCCATCCGGAAGGAGTCGCCGATCGCGGCGAAGCTGGCCCGGAGCTTGTCCACCGTCACCGGCGCCTCCGCCGAGAAGTGCACCCTCATGAAGAAGAGGCCCGTGTCGCGGTCTCCGAACTGCTGGCTGTCCTCGATGTTGCAGCCGGTCATGAAGAGGTAGCTCGACACGGCGTGCACGATGCCCTGCTTGTCGGGGCAGGACAGCGTGAGGACGTACTGCTCGGGCACGGGTGCGGGGTGCGGGTCGCTCATGACCCCAGAGACTTTCACACTTTGCGCACCGCCCGTCAGCCGTCTCAGCAACGGGGTCCCGGCTCCCTCCCGGGGCGGGGCCCGTCAGGCGGCGCGGGTGAGCGTCCTCAGGCGTTCCAGGGAGCTGGGCGCCGAGTCGGGGTCCTCGCCGTCGGCCGTGGAGAGCCGGACGTGCGCCTCGCGGGCGGCGCGCACGGCCTCGGGCCAGCCGTGGTGCTCCAGGTAGACGGAGACGGGGGCGTCGGGCCCGACCTGGTGCAGGATCCGCAGGACCCGCAGGACGGCCACGTCGACGAGCGCGGCCTCCTGCGCGTCGCGGAATATCGTGCCGACGTACTTCTCGGCGGACCAGTTGTCGAGCCAGGTGTCCTCGACGAGGCGGTACACCGCGTCGGTGACGTCGCCGTAGCCTTCGCGGCCGGCGAGCCAGGTCTCCTCCTGGAAGACCGGGTCGGAAAGCATGTGCAGCGCCGAGCGCACGTTGCTGCGCCAGCGCCACCACGGCAGGTCGTTGAGCGGCATGCCGCCCATGGTGGAGGAGCGGCGGCCGGGACGGGAAGGGTTCTTCGAAGCTTGGACGAATGTCACGCTGCCCGATCGTACGTTCCCCCGAAAGAGATCTTGACACCCCCGTAGTTCACCTTGATGTCACCGAACGTTGAGTGGACATCACCGGCCCGTTACGCGGACCGCGGCAGTGTGCATGCACATGACCGGTAGGCGACACACCCGTACCTCTCGCTCCACTGCGGCCCGCGCGGCCATGGCCCTGTGTACGGCGATCGGTGTGTCCCTCACCGCCGCATGCGGGGGGCTCCCCGGGAGACCGGGGGGATCCGGGGCGCCCCTCACCGTCATGACCTGGGCGCCCGAGGGCACCGCGGCCACCAACATGCCCGGGATGCCCGCCCTGGCGAAGGCCTACGAGCGCTGGGTGAACTCCCGCGGCGGCATCAACGGCAAGCAGCTGCGCGTCCTGACCTGCAACGAGCGCCACACCCCGAGCGGCGCCGCCGAGTGCGCCCGCAAGGCCGTCGCGGAGGACGCCGTCGCCGTCGTCGGCTCGTACAGCCAGCACGCCCGGGCCTTCCTGCCGCCGCTGGAGACCGCGGGCATCCCCTTCATCGGCGGGTACGGGGCCTCCCCCGAGGAGTTCCAGAGCAGCCTGTCCTACCCCGTCAACGGCGGGCAGCCCGTGCTGCTCGCAGGCGCCGGCCGGCAGCTCGCCCGGGTCTGCGACCGGGTCGCCCTGGTCCGCCCCGACACCCTCCCCGGCGACACCATGCCGCTGCTGCTGAACGCCGGGCTGAAGTCCGCGAAGGACGGCGAGCAGGTCGCCGACGTACGGGCCGCCGAGGACGCCACCGACTACAGCGCCCCGGCCCGCGCCGCCCTGGAGGGGGCGGGGGCGGGCGCGGGACTGCCCGGCCGGATCGGGGCGGCCGCGGCCCGGGAGCGGGCCGCCAAGGGCTGTGTGACCGCCGCCCTGGGCGACCGCACGGAGACCTTCTTCGACTCCTTCCGCCGGATCGAGGGCGAGGGCCAGAAGGTCCAGCTGTCCTCGGTGCTCGGCAGCGTCAGCCAGGGCCTGGTCAACCGCACGGGCGGCAAGGACAGCCCCTTCGAGGGCGCCTACGTCACCGGCTGGTACCCGGTCGCCACCGATCCGCTGTGGGAGCCGATGCGGAAGGTGATCAGCGAGCAGGCGTTCGGGGACGACCGGATCGACGCCGCGGACACCGGGGCGCAGACGACCTGGATCGCGTACACCGTGTTCTCGGAGATCGTCCGCGGCCTCGGCGGCGAGGAGGTCACCGCCCGCCGGGTGGCCCGCGCCCTGGACAAGGCCGAGGGGGTCCGCACCGGCGGCCTGACCCCGCCCCTGAACTGGCACTACGGGAACATGCGGGCCATCGGGGGCTTCCCCCGGATCGTCAACGGCCGGGTGACCTTCCAACGGGTGGAGAACGGCGTCCTGGTGCCCCAGGGCGAGGGCGCGATGGACATGACGGCGACCCTGGAGTCGGCGCCGTCCACCTGACGGGGCCGGTCCGGCGGGCCTGCGCGGCTGCGCGGGCCCGCCTGCCGGCGCGGACCGGCGGAGGCCGTCAGAGGTCGGTGCGGCTGCGCTTGGTGAGGTCGTACTTGCCGGCGATCCGGTTCCACAGCACCGCCGCGGACTGCTTGGCGCGGGTCGCGTCCCCGCTGGCCTTGTTGCCCGCGGCGGTGTGGGCGGTGGTGCGGACCTTGCCGCCCTTGCAGGCCTTCTTCTTGTTGTCCTCGACCTGGTCCGCCCACTCCGCGTAGTGGATGTCGGCCGAAGCCGAGGACTTCCAGGCCCGCTTCAGGTAGGCGGCCAGCCGCTCGTGGTCCTGGAGCTTGTCGATCTGGAGGTCCTCCAGGCGCGTGACCAGCTCCTCGCGCTGCCGGGCGGCGTCGCGCAGGTCCTCGTTCGCCTGCTCCAGGTTCTGGCAGGCCTTGATGTCCTCGACCGAGCGGATCACCGCGGCCCGGCTGTCGTTGCTGTCCGCGAGCAGCTTGTCCAGCTGGACGGCCTGGGCCTTCGCCGGGTCCACCGGCTGCTCGGCCGCGGGGGCGCTGCTGCCCGCCTTCGGGGTGGCGGCCTCCGAGACCCGCGAGGACTCGGTCGGGCTGTTGGAGCCCTTCTCCCCTCCGATCAGCGCGCCGACCCCGAGTCCGACCACGGACAGGCCGACGACCCCGGCCAGGACCAGGGCGGCCGAGGTGCGGCGGGGGGCGGGGGCGTCCTCGTAGGACTGCGGGGGCGGGGGCGTCACGGGGTGCTGGTGCTGGCCGTGCGGCGGGGGCGGGTGGGGCAGGCGCTGCTGCGGGTGCGGGGGCTGCGGGTAGCCGTAGCCGGGCTGCGGGCGGGGGCCCGGGACGGCCGCCTGCCGCGGCGGCTCCTCGATGCGGGGCAGCTGGGCGGTGGAGCCGGCCGCGTCGTCGTTGCGGAACAGCCCGTCGAAGTCGCTGGGCGGGCCCGGTCTCCCGTGCCGCGCCGCGCCGGGGGCGTCGGGTGCGCCGCCGGGGCCCGGGCCCGCGGGCACCGGGGGGATGTACTGGGTCGCGGCCTCCCCGGCGGCCGATGCCTCGCGGTAGGGCGGGATCAGCGCGGTGGCCTCGGCGTCGGCTCCGCCCCCCGGGCCCGGGAAGGGCGGGATGAGGGCCGTCGCCTCCGCGTCGGGACCGGTCTGCGGGCCGGGGAAGGGCGGGATCAGCGCCGTGGCCTCGGCATCGGGACGGGTCTGCGGGCCCGGGAAGGGCGGGATGAAGGCCGTGGCCTCCGCGTCGGCGGCCGCGGGCACCCCCGCGGGCGGGAACTGCGCCGCGTACGGGTCCTCGTAGCCCTGCGCCTGCCCCTGCGCCTGACCCCGGCCGTACGACTGCTGTCCGCCCTGCGCGTGCTGCTGCGGGAAGGGGTCGGGCTGGCCGTACGGCTCGGGCTGGGCGTACGGCTCGGGCTGGTGCTGCCGGAGGTCCTGCCCGTACGGGTCCTGCTGCTGCCCGTAGGCGCCCTGGTACCCGCCCTGCGGGTCCGGGTACGCGGCCTGCTGCTCCGGGTACCCGGCCTGCCCGTACGGGTCGAAGGGCGCGGCCTGCGGCTCGTACGCCGCGGCCTGCTGGCCGTACTCCGGCTGCGGGTAGCCGTACCCGGGCTGCGCGGGCACGCCGGGCTCCGGCTGCGGGTAGCCGTACCCCGGCTGCGCGGGCACGCCGGGTATCGGCGGGGTCTGCGGGGGCTGTCCCGGCCCCCACTGGCCGTCCCACGGCAGGCCGCCCGGCGGGGCCGCGGCCTGCGCCCCGGGGGCGGCCGGGTCCCAGGGGCCGGAACCGTCGGGGGGCAGCACGATGCCCTCGCGCGGAGGCTCCGCCGCCGGGTACGGCGGTTCGCCCCCCTGACCGCTCTGCGTCACCGTGACTCCCTTTCCCAACCTACGGAATCGTCGGTTTACGCTACCGGGTCGACCTGACGGACTGCCACGCACCCATGATCGAATTCAAGGAGGCTCGCCGGGGGACCCCCGGTGGCGCGCAGGCGAACCGCGCATGGACCGGGGCGGACGGCGGACCGCCCGCCCCCGGCCCCGGGCCCCCGCACCCGCCGGCCCCCGGCCCCCCGGCCGCCTCAGACCGTCTGCAGCTCCGTCCTCGCCGCGAACTCGCGGACCGCCGCCTCGTCCCGGAAGGGCTCCAGCCGCTGCCGCAGGTCCTCCAGGTACTCCGCCCCGCGGCTGGTGCGCAGGGTGCCGAGCAGCTCCACCGCCCGCGTCCCGGTGTGGCAGGCCTGCTCCACCTCGCGCTGCTGCACCTGCGAGGCCGCGAGCAGCAGCAGACCGATGGCCCGTCTGCGGGCCTTGGTCCCGGGCAGGGCCCGCAGGGCCTCCTCCGCCCGCCGCCCGGCGGCCTCCGCCTGGCCGAGGTCGCGGTGGCAGTGGGCGAGCTCGTCGGCGAGGTAGGCCTCGTTGAAGTGGCGGATCCAGACGGGGTCGTCGCCGGACTCCGGCTCCGCCCGCTCCAGGGCGGACAGGGCCCGGCCGGCCAGGACCTGGGTGGCGCGGGAGTCCCCGAGCAGCGCGTGCCCGCGGGCCTCGGCGGCGAAGAACATGGCCTGGACCCGCGGGGTGACCTGGCCGCGGGCGCCCTCCTGGGCGGCGCGGGCGAGCTGGGCGATCTCGCGCGGATTCCCCAGCTCGGCGGCGAGGTGGCTCATCGAGGCGGCGAGCACGTACCCGCCGTACGCGCGGTCGCCGGCCGCCTGGGCCAGCCGCAGGGCCTGGATGTAGTAGCGCTGGGCGAGGCCGGGCTGCCCGGTGTCCACGGCCATGTACCCGGCGAGTTCGGTGAGCCGGGCGACGGCGGCGAACAGGGAGCGGCCGACGGGTTCGCGGTAGGAGCCGCCGAGGAGCCCGGAGACCACGCTGTTGAGGTAGTGGACGACGACGGGCCGGACGTGTCCGCTGCCGAAGCGGTGGTCGAGTTCGACGAGGGCGTCGGTGGTGGCCCGTACGGCCTCGACGTCGGAGGCGCCGACGCGGGCCCCGGCGCTGCGGGCGACCTGGGCGTCGGCCTGGGTGATCAGCCAGTCGCGGCTGGGCTCGACCAGGGCGGAGGCGGCGACGCTGGACCCGGAGAGGAAGTCGCGGCGGCCCACGTCGCTGCGCCACAGCTCGCAGACCTGCTCGATGGCGCCGACGACGGTCGGGGAGAACTGGAGGCCGACCCCCGAGGCGAGGTTCTTGCCGTTGGCCATGCCGATCTCGTCGATGGTGACCGTACGGCCGAGTTTGCGGCCCAGGGCCTCGGCGATGATCCCCGGGGCCCGGCCGCGCGGCTGCTGGCCGCGGAGCCAGCGGGCCACGGAGGTCTTGTCGTACCGGAGATCCAGGCCGTGTTCGGCGCCGCACATGTTGACGCGGCGGGCCAGTCCGGCGTTGGAGCACCCGGCTTCCTGGATGAGCGCCTGCAGCCGTTCGTTCGGCTGGCGGGCGACGAGAGGCCTGGCTGCCATGGAAAACCCCCTGAGGCCACGGGTGATCGTTCGACTGATCACTGCCCGGCTGAAAGGCGGAGAATGCGGAAGTTGCCCGGAACGTGGCGCTCTTGCTGATACCTGCCGCTTGCCGGGGGTTGTCGGGATTCAGCCGTGCGTTCACGTGAGTCGTTACCCACCACCCGCTCCCCGGCCCCATGCGCGCCCCCGCCCGTGCACCTGTGCGCCCCGCGTGCAGGATCGATGCTGCGCCGGTCGGCCGTGCCGCCCCCGAGGGCGCCCGTAACCCCAGGTGGCGGGGGGAGTTGTGAAGGGCGTGGAAGAGACCATGGGAGTCACGGAAGCCGCACCCATCCCCAAGCAGCGCGGCGAGCAGCTGCTGGACCATGCCGTGCGGTACGCGGAAGAGCGGCACTGGGACGTGTTCCCCGGTACCTGGCTGGAAACCGAGGAGGGGCGGGAGCTGTGCTCCTGCGGGGTCGCGGACTGCCCGCTCCCCGGCGCGCACCCGGTGCGCGACGACTGGGCGGCGCAGGCCACGGGCAGCGCGGTGCAGGTCCGGCGCACCTGGCAGCGGCAGCCGGGCGCCTCGATCCTGCTGCCCACGGGCCGCACCTTCGACGCGATCGACGTACCGGAGACGGCCGGCTTCCTGGCCCTGGCACGGATGGAGCGGATGGAGCTCACGCTGGGGCCGGTGACGCTCACCCCGGACCGGCGGATGCTGTTCTTCGTGCTCCCCGGGGCCGGGGCGAAGGTGCCGGACCTGGTGCGCAAGCTCGGCTGGGCCCCTTCCTCGATCGACCTGAAGGCACGGGGCGAGGGCGACTGGGTGGCGGCTCCCCCGACCCGGTACGGCGGCCGGGGCGCGGTGCAGTGGGCGCGGCGGCCCACCCCGGCGAACCGCTGGCTCCCGGACGCCGAGGAACTGATCAACCCGCTCGCGTACGCCTCCGGCCGGGAGGCCGCCGCGGCCCGCGCCCGCCGCGGCTGAACTGCCTCCCGCTCACCCCGTTTCTCGTTCGTACCGGTCCGCCGGCGGTTCGTAGGGTGTTCCCGACCAGCGGGGAACGGGGAACGAGGAGAGGTGCGACGCATGCCCGACCAGGCAGATGCGCTTGCAGGACCGGACGGCACGGGCGCTACGGGCGACACGGGTGGGGCGGCCGGTACGGGCGGCGGGGGGCCGCGGCCGGGACCGCCCGCCGTGCGGATAGCGGGGCTGTGGAAGCGGTTCGGCGAACAGATCGCCGTCGGGGGGATCGACCTGGAGCTGCCCTCGGGCCGGTTCGTCGGCCTGGTGGGCCCGAACGGCGCC
The DNA here is from genome assembly GCF_055600495.1 of Streptomyces sp. NPDC038213. Lineage (NCBI taxonomy): Bacteria > Bacillati > Actinomycetota > Actinomycetes > Kitasatosporales > Streptomycetaceae > Streptomyces > Streptomyces sp. NPDC038213. The sequence continues at coordinate 103,957 of NZ_JBVJYM010000003.1, read as the reverse complement.
GGGAAGACCACCACCCTGTCGATGGTGACGGGGCTGCTGCGCCCGGACCAGGGGCGGATCGAGGTCGCGGGCCACGACGTGTGGCAGGACCCGGTGCAGGTGAAGGCCCGGATCGGGGTGCTGCCGGAGGGGCTGCGACTGTTCGAGCGGCTGTCGGGCCGCGAACTGCTCGGCTACACGGGCCGGTTGCGCGGGCTGCCGGGGGACGAGGTCGACAAGCGGGCCACGCAGCTGCTCGACGTACTGGACCTCGCGGGCGCGCAGCACAAGCTGGTCGTGGACTACTCGACGGGCATGCGGAAGAAGATCGGGCTGGCCGCGGCGCTGCTGCACAATCCCGAAGTGCTCTTCCTGGACGAGCCGTTCGAGGGGGTGGACCCGGTGTCCGCGCAGACGATCCGCAGGGTGCTGGAACGTTACACCTCCTCCGGCGCCACCGTGGTCTTCTCCTCCCACGTCATGGAGCTCGTGGAATCGCTGTGCGACTGGGTCGCGGTGATGGCCGCGGGCCGGATCCGGGCCGCCGGCCCGCTGGCCGAGGTCCGCGGTGGGGCCGCCTCCCTCCAGGAGGCCTTCCTCGAACTCGTCGGCGCCCAGGGCCGCGACACCGGCGAGGGCCTGGACTGGCTGGGCGGCGGGGCGGCCCGGTGAACTCCGCCGAACTGGTCCCGGTATTCGTCCGGCTGAAGCTGTCCCTGCTGCGCAACGGGCTGCGCCAGTCCGCCAAGCGCCGGGCCGCGTACGTGCTCTCGCTGCTGTTCACGCTGTTCTTCGCGCTGTCGCTGCTGCTCTCGCTGGTGCTGATGCGCGGCAGCGACGGGGCCGCGACGGTGGCGGTGCTGCTGGCCGGCGTACTGGCCCTGGGCTGGGCGGTGATGCCGCTGTTCTTCCCGGGCGGGGACGAGACCCTCGACCCCTCGCGGCTGGTGATGCTGCCGCTGCGGCCGCGGCCGCTGGTGGCGGCGCTGCTCGCCGCCTCCCTGATCGGCATCGGGCCGTTCTTCACCCTGTGCCTGGGCCTCGGGGCGGCGGTGGCCGTGGCCGAGGGCCCGGCGGGGGCGGCGGCCGCGGTGGCGGCCGTACCGCTGCTGCTGCTCGGCTGCACGGCCCTGGCGCGGGCCGTGGCCACCGCGAACGTCCGGCTGCTGTCCAGCCGCAAGGGCCGCGACCTCGCGATCCTGAGCGGCCTGCTGATCGCCGTCGGCGCGCAGGTGGTGAACTTCGGCGGGCAGCGGCTCTTCCAGGCGGGCGGGCTGACGGCGCTGGAGCCGGTGGCGGAGGTCGTACGGTGGCTGCCGCCCGCGACCGCGCTCGGCATGGTCGCCTCCGCCGGCGAGGGCGCGTACGGCACGGCCGCGGCGCAGCTGCTGCTCACCCTGGCGGGGCTCGCGGGCCTGCTGTGGGCCTGGCAGCGCTCCCTGTACGGGCTGATGGTGGAGCCGGACGGCTCCACGGTCGCGGCGGCCGAGTCCGCACGCAAGGCGGGCGGCGCCGGGGGCTCCCGGGCGGCCCGGCTGCTGCCCGGGGGCCGGACGGGCGCGGTGATGCTGCGGACGCTGCGCTACGCCTGGCGGGACCCGAAGACGAAGGCGGCGTGGGTGACGGCGCTGGCGGTCGGGGCGATCGTGCCGGTGTTCAACGCGCTCCAGGGGACCGGGTCGGTGTACCTGGCCTGCCTGGGCGCGGGGATGCTCGGCGTGCAGATGTACAACCAGTTCGGGCAGGACACCTCGGCGTTCTGGATGGTCGCGCAGACGATCGCCGGACCGCGCGACGCGTACGCGGAGCTGCGGGCGCGCGCCTTTGCGCTGGGGCTGATCACCGTGCCGTACGCGGTGCTCGTGACCGTCGTGACGGCGGGGCTGCTGGGCGACTGGGGGGCGCTGCCCGAGGCGCTGGGGCTGTCGCTGGCGCTGCTGGGCGGGATGCTCTTCACCGGGGCGGTGGGGTCCGCGCTGTTCCCGTACTCGATCCCGCAGGACGGGGCCTTCAAGAGCGTGGCGCCCGGGCAGGCGGGGCTGGCGTGGCTGAGCGTCGGGGGCGGGATGGTGGTGTCGGGGGTGCTGTGCGGGCCGCTGATCGCGCTGACGGTGTACCTGCATGTGGCGGGGCACCATGCGCTGCTGTGGCTCCTGCTGCCGCTGGGGGCGGCGTGGGGCGTCCTCACCGCATGGGCGGGCCTGCGCGCGGCGGCCCCCCGCGTGGCCCACCGCCTCCCGGAAATCCTGACGGCGGTCAGCAGGGGCTGACCCCGCCCGAACCGGGTCTCCGCCCCGGACCCGGGTCCGCTGCGCGGGGCCTGTTCCCCCACCCCGCCCCTTCCCGAAACCGGGGGCAAGCCCCCGGACCCCCGGACCGTGCGCTGCGCGCCCGGTGCGCTCAAACGCCGCGCGGGCTGGATTTTGCTGCGGTTCGCTGGAATGTGCCGCCAGCGGCAAAATCCAGCCTCGCCGGCGCTTGAGGCGCGGGGTCTGGGGCGGAGCCCCAGTTCGGGAAGGAGCGGGTCGGGGAACAGGACCCGTCTACCGGGACCCGGGGTCACGGCGCGTGGACGCCCTCCAGGAAGGGTTCCAGGGCGGCGCGCCAGGCCGCCGGCTGGTCGTAGTGGAGATAGTGACCCGCGTCAGCGACCTCGGCGTACTCGCCCCGCGCCAGCACCCGCACCATCTCCTGCGCCTCCGCCCGCCCCAACTCCCCGTCCAGCCCCCGCACGACCAGCGCCGGGCACCGGACCTGCGCGAGCGATTCCCAGTGCGCGTCGTACACCCACGTCTCGCGGGCCTTGAGCATCTGCCGCCGGGAGAACACCGGCCGCCAGCCGTCCGGCCCCTCGGCCATCACCTCGGCGAAGAACTCCCCGCGGGCGGCGTCCGGCCGCTCGACCCAGGGGTCGTCCTGGCCGAACCAGCGCCGCACCTCCGCCGGACCGGCGAACGGGAGCGGCCAGGTCCGGAACCAGTCCTCCCAGCGCCGCTGGGAGGCCGCGCCGAGCGCGGAGGCCCGCATGTCGCAGATGACGAGGGCCTCGACCAGGTCGGGGCGGCGCGCGGCGAGCTGCCAGGCCGTGAGCGCGCCCATGGAGTGGCCGATCAGGGTGACGGGGCCGAGGCCGAGCTGCTCGACGGCGGCCTCGGCGTCGGAGACGAAGGCCTCACGGGTGAGGGCCGCGTGGGGCGGGCAGACGCTGTCCCCGTGCCCCCGCTGGTCGAGGGCGACCGTGCGCCGGTGCTCGGAGAGCCAGCGGGCGGTGCCGGCCCAGTGCGCGGCGCGGCCCATCAGCCCGTGGAGTAAGAGGACGGCCGGGGCGGACTCCCGCTCGGCCTTCCGGGCTTCGCCCCCGGGCCGGTCGGAGAAGTCCCACGCGGCGAGCCGCACACCGTCGGAACCCGTCACATCGAAGCGCCGTACCAAGGTCGATGCACCCCCTTCGCTCCGGCCCAGAGTATCGAACCTGCATTCGAAAACTGGCTTCTCGCCCGCAACATCGCTCTTTCGAGTGACCTTGCTCAAGGATTGGCGGCCGCTGCCGAGGGGAGATCTTCATCGGGAGGCGGGCCGCTCGGGGAAGACGGTCCGGCGGGATTGACCCTGGGAGCTCGGGGCTCCGGGTCAGCCAAGGGGAGGACGGGTCCCGGCGCCGCAAGGCGCCGGGACCTTCCCGTAAGAACAGCGAGGCCCGCTGGACGCGTACGAAAGCCATTCCGCCCAGCCTTGCACGCACGACGCGCCGCAGCCCCGCATTCCGCCAGATTCACCGGGGACTTGCGGGGCTGCGGGACGGCCCGAGCACTCGGCCGTGCGGGGCTCAGCGCTTGGCGACGAAGACGTGCGCCGCGATGTCGGCCTCCAGCTCGGCGGCCTCGCCGCCGCTGCCGACCAGCACCCCGCCCGGGGACTCCGTCACGCTCACCACGGAGCCGGGCTGCACGCCCGCCCTCCGCAGCGTGTACATCAGCTGCGCGTCCGTCTGGATCGGCTCGCCGATCCGCCGCACGACCACGGTCTTGCCCTCCGCGCCCGGGTCCAGCTCCGACAGGGCGACCATGCTGTCGTCCAGGAAGGACTCCGCCTCGGCCTTCTCGCCCAGCTCCTCCAGACCCGGGATCGGGTTGCCGTACGGGGACTCCGTCGGGTGGCGCAGCAGCTCCAGCACGCGCCGCTCGACGGCCTCGCTCATCACGTGCTCCCAGCGGCAGGCCTCCGCGTGCACCTGCTCCCACTCCAGGCCGATCACGTCGACCAGCAGGCATTCCGCCAGGCGGTGCTTGCGCATGACGCGGGTCGCGAGCTTGCGGCCCTCGTCGGTCAGCTCCAGGTGCCGGTCGCTGGCTACGGCCACCAGGCCGTCGCGCTCCATGCGGGCCACCGTCTGGCTGACCGTCGGACCACTCTGGTCCAACCGCTCAGCGATCCGGGCGCGCATGGGGACCACACCTTCCTCTTCCAGTTCGAGGATGGTGCGGAGGTACATCTCCGTGGTGTCGATCAGTCCGGACATACGTGCCCCTCAGTAGCGTGCGCTGGCCCTGGCACCAATTCTGACGCATACCGCCGGGAACCGTCCCGCGCCAGGGGCAGCCCGGCTGCCTCCTCCCGGGGAGCCCGGCGCCGGACGGGGCCCGGTCCACCGGTTGACCCGCGTATTGACAGGCAGATGGTCCAGACCGCACCGTGATCGGCGACACGGACGCACCCCACCCCGGAAGGGTCCTCGGCGCATGAGCGAGAGCAAGCTGGCCGGTCAGTTCTTCGACGCGGCGATCGGGCTGCTGCAGCGGGTCCGCGACGAGGAGGCCGCGCAGATCGCGGCCGCCGGGGAGGCGATGGCGCAGGCCGTGGCGGCCGGCAACCGGCTCTTCGCCTTCGGCGCCGGACACTCCTCGCTGCCCGCGCAGGACGTGGTCTACCGGGCCGGCGGCCTGGCCCTGATGAACTTCCTCGCCGTCCCCGGCACCGCCGGCGTCGACGTCATGCCCGCCACCCTCGGCAGCGCGCTGGAGCGCGTCGGCGGCCTCGCCGGGGCGGTCCTCGACACCAGCCCCGCCCGCGCGGGCGACGTGCTCGTGATCATCTCCCTGTCCGGGCGCAACGCCCTGCCCGTGGAGATGGCCGTGAACGCCCGCGCCCTCGGCCTGAAGGTCATCGGCCTCACCTCGGTCGCCTACACCACCGGCACCCGGTCCCGGCACTCCTCCGGCAGCTTCCTCAAGGACCACTGCGACATCGTCCTCGACAGCAAGATCGCGGTCGGGGACGCGGAACTGACCCTGGACGGGATCGACGCCCCCTTCGCCCCCGCCTCCACCGTCGTGACCAGCGCGATCATGCAGTCCGTGCTGGCCGCCGCCGCGGAGGGGCTCGTCGCCCGCGGGATCGAGCCGCCGATGCTGCGCTCGGGCAACGTGGACGGCGGCCACGAGTGGAACGACCGGGTCATGACCGAGTACCGGGACCGCATCTTCTACCGGCACTGACGCCCAACCGGTACCGCCACCGGTACGGGTACTGGTACCGAGGGCTGTCACGCGCCCGGCGGGAACGCGCTCACGGGCCCCCTGCCGGGTCCGCCACGGCCGCGAGGGCGGCCATGTCCAGGTCCGCCGCCACCCGGGCCGCGACCTGCTCGGCGTACACCGCGTCCGGGCGCTCGAAGGCGGGCCGGGCGGCCGAGCGCAGGAAGGTCAGCGTGCCCAGGCTGCGGCCGCGGCTGCGCAGCACGGCGCACAGCCCGTGCGCCACGCCCTCCGGCCAGCCGTCCGGCAGCCTGGCCGGACTGCTGATCCGGACCGGGCCCACCCGGTCGAGGGCCCGGAGCGCCGGATGCCCCGGCTCGGGCCGCACCGGGACCAGCCCGGCCGGGGCCGACTGCGGCGGCGAGGCGCACACCCGCGCCAGCCGGCCCTCGCCCGCCGCCCGGTCCACCAGGGCGTGGTCCGCGAACCCGGCGAGGGCGAAGTCGAGCCGTACGAGCACGGCCTCCGCGGGGTCCTCGCACTCGGCGGCGGCCCGGTCGGCGCGGTGCAGCTGGTTGGTGCGGAACTTCAGCTGGGCGGTGTCCAGCTCGGCCCGGCGGGACTCCGTCACGTCCTGGAAGAGCAGGCCCACCCCGAGCGGTACGGGCTCCTCCGCGAGCGGTGACGCCAGCCGCAGGAACCCGCAGCGCCAGCAGCGGCGGCGCAGCCCCTCGGGGGTGCGGACGGACACCCACAGCTCCACGGGGGCGGGCGGGGCGCCCTCGGCGAGCACGTGGTGGAGGGCGCCCTCCAGCTCCTCCGCCCCCTGGTCCAGCAGGTCGCCGAGGGGGCGGCCGAGGAGCGCGGTCCGGCCGGTGCCGAAGGCGCGGGCCGCGTGCGCGTTGACGACGGCGGGGCGCAGGTCCACGTCGACCAGGACCACACCCCAGGAGGCGTCGTCGAGGAGCGCCTCGCTCAGGGCGATGGAGCGCTCCAGGTCGATCTGGGTGTGCACCTCGCTGAAGGCGCAGTAGACCCCGGCGGGCTTGCCGGGCGCGCCGGGGACGCGGGCGGACTGGGTGCGGACCAGGACGCGGCCGCCGCCCTTGGTGACCAGGGCGAACTCGTGGACCTGGCGGCCGGGGACCTCCTGGGCGGCCATCAGGCGGCGGGCCACGTCCTCCGCGTCGGCGGGTCTGGCGGCCCAGCCGGCGAAGCCGCGGCGGCCGACGGCTTCGGCGGCGGACCAGCCGAGGATGCGTTCGGCTTCGCGGTTCCAGTGCGTGACGACGCCGTCGGCGTCGAAGGCGCACAGGGCGGCGTCCATGCCGTCCAGCAGGGCGGCCAGTAGGTCGTCGGTGGTCTCGCTGCGCCCGGAAGCACTCACCCGGCACCCCCCGCAGGTGTTCGCGTGTGCGGCACGTCAGATCATTCAACTCCAACGTGACCCAGCACACACCGTGTTCCGCGAAGTTCCGCGAAGTTCCGCGAAATCCCCCCGGTCCGACCAATCCCCTCCCGCTGCGCGGGGCTGTTCCCCACCCCGCCCCTTCCCGAAACCGGGGGCAGGCCCCCGGACCCCCGTTCCGTGCGCTGCGCGCCCGGTGCGCTCAAACTCCCCCAGACTTCGTCCGGGGGGACCCCCTGCGCGGGCTGGAGTTGCCGCCGCAGGCGGCACATTCCAGCCCCGCCGGCGTTTGAGGCGCGGGGTCTGGGGCGGAGCCCCAGTTCGGGAAGGGGCGGGTAGGGGAAAGACCCCGCGCAGCGGTGGCCGGGCGCGGTCACCCGGGGCCGGGGTCAGGCGGCCCGGAGTCGCGGGCCGCGGCCCGCCGGCCCGGCTCGGTGGGCGGCGGGATTAATTCGGTTGCCCGGGGTTGTGGGGCGGATTTAGCGTGGGGGTACACGAGAAGGGAGGTGGTTCCGGAAATGTACGGCAACCGGACGCGTGAGGTGACTGCGGGCTGACGCCCGTTGTCGCACGCACCCAGTGCGGTGCCGGCGGATCGCCGGCCCAGTTCCAAGCAGTCACCCGACCCGCGGGCTCGCCGGTACGTCCGGCCGGCTCCTCTCACTGCAGGAGAGGAACCCGAGCCCGCGGGTCGTCTGCGTGTGCGCCCCCGCCCGCAGGGTCAGGGGCAGAGCCGGTCGACGCGCCACTCCTCGCCGTCGCGGACGTAGTACAGCCGGTCGTGGAGCCGGTTCTCGTGGCCCTGCCAGAACTCCACCGCCTCGGGGACGACCCGGTAGCCGCCCCACTCCGTGGGCACCGGCACCTGCTCCCCCTCGGGATAGCGGGCCGCGAGCTCGGCGTACCGCCGGTCCAGGTCGGCCCGCGAGGCGATCACGGTGGACTGCTCGCTGGCCCACGCGCCCAGCTGCGAGCCGTGCGGCCGGGAGCGGAAGTACGCGGCGGTCTCGTCGCGGCCGATGCGGGAGGCGGTGCCCGTGACGATCACCTGCCGGGCGATGGGGTGCCAGGGGAAGAGCAGCGCGACGTGCGGGTTCTCCGCGATCTCGCGCCCCTTGCGGGAGCCGTAGTTGGTGAAGAAGACGAAGCCGCGGGCGTCGAACTGCTTCAGCAGCACGGTGCGGGAGCTGGGGCGGCCGTCGGCGGTGGCCGTGGAGACGACCACGGCGTTGGGTTCGAAGAGGTTCGCTTCCGCGGCCTGCCGGAACCACCGGGCGAACTGGTCCATCGGGTCGGCGGCGAGGCTGTCCTCGGCCACGAGCTCCGAGCGGTACTGCCGGCGCATGGCGGCGGGGTCAAGGTCCTTGTTCGGCACACGGCCATCCTGCCGCAGCAGGCCCGTTCTACCCCGCCCGGGGGCTGCCGAAGCCTTCGGGGGGCGGTCGGGTGCGTGTGCCGGATGTCACGCTTCCGCGGGCCCGCCGGAGCGGACAAAATTCTGAGGCCGGTCCGCGGTGGCCGCCGTATTTCACGTCCGCGCGGGGCATGACGGGAGTGATTCCGCACGGCCGGGCCGAACCGCGTAGTGCGCGGATCCGTACAAAGATGTACGCAACCGCCCATCCTGACCCATGGTCATAGCCGTACCTCGCACGAGATAGAGGAGCCGCCTGATGTCCGACTTCGTACCCGGGCTCGAGGGAGTCGTCGCGTTCGAGACGGAGATCGCCGAGCCGGACAAGGAGGGCGGGGCGCTGCGGTACCGGGGCGTAGACATCGAAGACCTGGTCGGCCACGTGTCCTTCGGGAACGTGTGGGGCCTGCTGGTCGACGGTGCCTTCAACCCCGGCCTGCCGCCCGCCGAGCCCTTCCCGATCCCGGTCCACTCCGGTGACATCCGGGTGGACGTGCAGTCCGCAATGGCGATGCTCGCCCCGGTGTGGGGTCTGAAACCGCTGCTCGACATCGACGAGCAGACCGCCCGCGACGACCTGGCACGCGCCGCGGTCATGGCGCTGTCGTACGTGGCCCAGTCCGCGCGGGGCCAGGGCCTGCCGATGGTCCCGCAGAAGGAGATCGACAAGGCCGAGTCCGTGGTCGAGCGGTTCATGATCCGCTGGCGCGGCGAGCCGGACCCCAAGCACGTCAAGGCCGTGGACGCGTACTGGACCTCCGCCGCCGAGCACGGCATGAACGCCTCCACCTTCACCGCCCGGGTGATCGCCTCCACCGGCGCCGACGTGGCCGCGGCCCTGTCGGGCGCGGTCGGCGCCATGTCCGGCCCGCTGCACGGCGGCGCCCCGTCCCGCGTCCTCGGCATGATCGAGGAGATCGAGCGCACCGGCGACGCGGTGGCGTACGTGAAGAAGGCCCTGGACAAGGGCGAGCGGCTGATGGGCTTCGGACACCGCGTGTACCGCGCCGAGGACCCGCGGGCCCGCGTCCTGCGCCGTACGGCCAAGGAGCTGGGCGCGCCCCGCTTCGAGGTGGCGGAGGCGCTGGAGAAGGCCGCCCTGGAGGAGCTGCACGCCCGCCGTCCCGACCGGGTGCTGGCCACGAACGTGGAGTTCTGGGCGGCGATCACGCTGGACTTCGCGGAGGTCCCGGCGCACATGTTCACCTCGATGTTCACCTGCGCCCGCACCGCCGGCTGGTCGGCGCACATCCTGGAGCAGAAGCGCACGGGCCGCCTGGTGCGCCCCTCGGCCCGGTACATCGGCCCGGGCACCCGGGACCCGCGCGAGATCGAGGGCTACGCGGACATCGCCAGCACCGCCTGAGCCCCCAGCACCGCCTGCGCCGCCTGGACGGCCGGCGCTAGTGCCGGATACCGGCCCCTTCCGCGCTGCGGAGGGGGCCGGTGCCGTCCCCGGCCAGGGCGGCGTCGAGGATCCGGGCCCACTGGGCGACCACGCGGGCGCGGCGGGCGGTGTCGTCGGTGAGGATGTTGGCGAGGCCCAGGCCGCGGGCCATGTCGAGCAGGCCCTGCACGCTCTCGCGGACCCCGGGGCGGGACTCGTCGGCGCCGAGGAGCTCCACGGCTATCCGGTGGCTCTCGCGGCCGACGCGGGCCTCCAGCTCGGTGACCCGGGCGCGCAGCTGCTCCTCGTGGGAGGCGGCCACCCACAGCTGGAGCGCGGCCCGGAAGAGCGTGCCCGTGTACAGGTCGACGAGGGCGGCGACCACGGCGGTCCGGGCGGCGGGGGCGCCGCCGAACAGGCCGCGCAGGGCCGCGGAGCGCTCCTCGGCCACGTACTCGACGGCGCCGGTGAACAGGTCCTCGCGGGTGGGGAAGTGGTGCTGGGCGGCCCCGCGGGAGACCCCGGCGCGTTCGGCGACCACGGACACGGTGGAGCCCGCCCAGCCGTGCTCGGCCAGGCAGGTCACGGCGGCTTCGAGGAGCCGCTGCCGGGTGGCGCGGCTGCGGTCCTGCTTGGGTGCGGTCACCGTGCCCACGAGGGCTCCCGGCGCTCCAGGAGGGCGGTGATGCCCTCGCGGGCCTCGTCGGAGGCGAACAGCCGGGCCGACAGGGCGGTCAGCCGCTCCCCGTCCCGGGCCAGGGCGGCCCGTACGGCGGCGGTGACGAGCCGCTTGGACTCGGCGAGGCCCTGCGGGGAGGCGGCCCGCAGTCCGGCGAGTACGGGGGCCAGGGCCTCGTCGACGCCGGTGCCCGCGGCCGCGTGGAGGGTGAGCAGGCCGATCCGGACGGCCTCGGCGGGGCCGAAGCGCTCCGCGGTGAGGAAGTAGCGGGCGGCCGCGCGCGGGTCGAGACGCGGCAGCAGCGGGATGGAGATCACCGCGGGGGCCAGGCCGAGGCGGGATTCGGTGAAGGCGTAGGTGGACTCGGGGCCGGCGGCGGCGATATCGCAGACCCCGAGCAGGCCCAGTCCGCCCGCGCGGACGTGGCCGTCCACACGGGCCACGACGGGCTTGGGCAGCTCCGCGATCTCGTTGAGCAGGGCGAGGAACTCCTCGGGGTGGCACGGGGACTTCAGGTCGGCGCCCGCGCAGAAGGTGCCCCCGGTGTGGGTCAGGACCACCGCGCGCACGTCCGGGTCCGCACCGGCGGCGGCCAGGGCCGTGCGCAGGGCCTCGACCAGGGCCGCGGAGAGGGCGTTGCGGTTGGCTGGCGAGTCGAGCGTGAGGGTGGTGATGCCGTCCGCGTGCGCGGTGGCCACCAGGGGGGCGTCGGGGTCCACGGCCGCTCTCTTTCCTCTGGTTCCTTCGGTTCCGGTCGGGTGTTCTCGGGGCTCGTCGGGCGGCTGCCGGGCGGGCGGCGGTCCGCCCGCCCGGCGGCTCGTCCCGTCTGCCGGGCGGGCGGCCTAGTACGACTTCGGCAGTCCCAGGGTCTGGTGCGAGACGAAGTTGAGGATCATCTCGCGGCTGACCGGGGCGATCCGGGCCACCCGGGAGGCCGTGATCAGGGAGGCCAGGCCGTACTCCCGGGTGAGGCCGTTGCCGCCGAGGGTGTGGACGGACTGGTCCACGGCCCTGACGCAGGCCTCCGCGGCAGCGTACTTGGCCATGTTGGCGGCCTCTCCGGCGCCCGCGTCGTCCCCGGCGTCGTAGAGGTGGGCGGCCTTCTGCATCATCAGCCGGGCCAGTTCGAGTTCGATGTGGGCCTGCGCGAGGGGGTGGGCGACGGCCTGGTGGGCGCCGATGGGCTCCTTCCACACCTGGCGGGTACGGGCGTACTCGACGGCCCGGGAGAGGGCGTAGCGGCCCATGCCGATCGCGAAGGCGGCGGTCATGATCCGCTCGGGGTTGAGGCCGGCGAAGAGCTGGAGGAGTCCGGCGTCCTCGCCCTCTCCCCCGCCGACCAGGGCCCCCGCGGGCAGCCGGACCTCGTCGAGGACGAGTTCGAACTGCTTCTCCGCGGCATGGAGTTCCATGTCTATCTGCGAGCGGGTGAAGCCGGGGGCGTCCCGGGGGACGATGAACAGGCAGGGCTTGAGGCGGCCGGTGCGGGCGTCCTCGGTGCGGCCGACGATGAGGGTGGCGTCGGCGATGTCCACCCCGGAGATGAACACCTTGCGGCCGGTGAGCACCCACTCCCCGCCCTCGCGGCGGGCGGTGGTGGTGATGCGGTGGGAGTTGGACCCGGCGTCGGGTTCGGTGATGCCGAAGGCCATGGTCCTGGTGCCGTCGGAGAGTCCGGGGAGCCAGGCCCGCTTCTGCTCCTCCGTGCCGAAGCGGGCGATGACCGTGCCGCAGATGGCGGGCGAGACCACCATCATGAGCAGCGGGGACCCCGCCGCCCCCAGCTCTTCGAGGACGAGGGACAGTTCGGCGATCCCGCCGCCCCCGCCGCCGTACTCCTCGGGCAGGTTGACCCCGAGGTAGCCGAGTTTGGCGGCCTCGGACCACAGCTCCTCGGGGTGGCGGCCCTCGCGGGCGGCCTTGGCCAGGTACTCGCGGCCGTAGCGCCGGCCCAGCGCGGCCACGGCCGCCCGCAGGGAGCGGTGCTCTTCGGATTCGACGGGGGTGCCGGTGACGGCCGGGGTGGGGCTCATGGCTGCGTTTCCTCCTGGACTACGGCGAGCAGGGCGCCTACCTCGACCTGGCGGCCGGGGGCGGCGTGGAGCGCGGTGAGCGTGCCGGAGGCGGGCGAGAGGATGCGGTGCTCCATCTTCATGGCCTCCAGCCAGAGCAGGGGCTGGCCGGCGGTGACGGCGCTGCCGGGGGCGAGCCCCTCGGCCACGCGGACGACGGTGCCGGGCATGGGGGCGAGCAGCGAGCCCGGTTCGGTGCGCTCGCGGGGATCGGTGAACCGGGGGACCCGGGTGAGGGTGTGGGAGCCGAGGGGCGAGTCCACGTACACCTCGGGGCTGTTCGAATTGTGTTTCACGTGGAACATCCGCCGGACACCGCCGACTTCGAGCGCGACGCGGTCGGCGGCCACGGACAGCACCCGCAGCTCCGGGTAGGTCCCGGGCTCGGGTTCGGGGCCGCTGCGGGTGGTCCGGTAACGGACCTCGTACTGCTCCTCCCCCGCGAGGTAGGCGCGGACCTGCGGCCCGGAGGGCAGGTTGCGCCAGCCGCCGAGCCGGGCGGCGAGCGGGGCCCCGGGGGCCGGGACGGACTCCGCGAGGGCGGCCGCCAGGGCCGACAGGGCCGGGGGCGCCGCGCCCCCGCCGCCGGGGTCCTGCACGGTCAGCTCCGCGAGGTGGCGGTCGTAGAAGCCGGTGTCGAGCCGGGCCGCGGCGAACTCCGGGTGGCGCAGGGAGCGGACGAGCAGCTCGCGGTTGGTGGCCGGGCCGTGGATCCGGGCCCGGGACAGGGCCCCGGCCAGGATGCGGACGGCCTCGGCGCGGGTCGGGGCGTGGGAGACGACCTTGGCGAGCATCGGGTCGTAGTGGACCTCGATCCGGTCCCCGCCCTCGTACCCGGTGTCCACCCGGACCCCCTCGGGGAACTCCAGGGCGTGCAGGGTGCCGGTCTGCGGGCGCCAGTCGCGGGCCGGGTCCTCCGCGTACAGCCGGGCCTCCACGGAGTGCCCGGCGGGGGCCGGGGGCTCGGCGGGCAGGGCCGCGCCCTCGGCGATCCGCAGCTGGAGGGCCACCAGGTCGATGCCGAAGACGGCCTCGGTGACGGGGTGTTCCACCTGGAGGCGGGTGTTCATCTCCAGGAAGTACGGGCGGCCGGCGGCGGTGACGAGGAACTCGACCGTGCCCGCGCCCCGGTAGCCGACGGCCCGCGCCGCGGCGGTGGCGGCCTCGTGGAGGGCGGTGCGCAGCTCCCCGTCCAGGCCGGGGGCGGGGGCCTCCTCGATGACCTTCTGGTGGCGGCGCTGGAGGGAGCAGTCGCGGGTGCCGAGGGCCCAGACGGTGCCGTGGCCGTCGGCGAGGACCTGTACTTCCACGTGCCGCCCGCGCTCCACGTACGGCTCGGCGAAGACCTCGCCGTCGCCGAAGGCGGAGCGGGCCTCCGCGGCCGCGGCGTCGAGTTCGGTCTTCAGCAGGCCCAGTTCGCGGACCACGCGCATCCCGCGCCCGCCGCCGCCCGCGGCGGCCTTGAGGAGCAGGGGGAGGTCCCCGGCGGTGGCCGTACCGGGGTCGACGGGGTCGAGGAGGGGCACTCCGGCGGCCCGCATGATCTCCTTGGCCCGGGTCTTGGAGGCCATGGCCTCGATGGCGCCGGGGGGCGGGCCGATCCAGTTCAGCCCGGCGTCGAGGACGGCGCGGGCGAAGCCGGCGTTCTCGGAGAGGAACCCGTAGCCGGGGTGCACGGCGTCGGCCCCGGCGGCGAGGGCGGCGGCGACGATCAGGTCGGCGCGCAGGTAGGTGTCGGCGGGGGCGGCGCCGGGGAGCCGTACGGCGGCGTCGGCCTCGCGGACGTGGAGGGCGTCGGCGTCGGCGTCGGAGTACACGGCGACGGTGGTGAGGCCGAGAGCGCGGGCCGTGCGGAACACGCGGACCGCGATCTCGCCCCGGTTGGCCACCAGCAGGGAGGTGACCGGGGACTGGTCGGGGGAGGAGGTCATGGGGCTCACATCCGGAAGACGCCGAAGCCGCCGCGGGCGCCCTCGACGGGGGCGTTGTGGACGGCGGACAGGCACAGGCCGAGGACGGTTCGGGTGTCGCGCGGGTCGATGATCCCGTCGTCGTAGAGGCGCCCCGACAGGAAGACGGGCAGGGACTCGGACTCGATCTGCTGCTCCACGAGGGCGCGCAGCCCGGCGTCCGCCTCCTCGTCGTACGGCAGGCCCTTCGCGGCCGCGGACTGGCGGGCGACGATCGACAGCACCCCGGCGAGCTGCTGCGGGCCCATGACCGCGGACTTCGCGCTGGGCCAGGCGAAGAGGAACCGCGGGTCGTAGGCCCGGCCGCACATGCCGTAGTGCCCGGCGCCGTAGGAGGCGCCGATGAGCACGGACAGGTGCGGGACCTTCGAGTTCGAGACGGCGTTGATCATCATCGAGCCGTGTTTGACGATGCCGCCCTGCTCGTACTCCCGGCCGACCATGTAGCCGGTGGTGTTGTGGAGGAAGAGCAGCGGTACGTCGCGCTGGTTGGCGAGCTGGATGAACTGGGCGGCCTTCTGCGACTCCTCGCTGAACAGCACGCCCTGGGAGTTGGCGAGGATGCCGACCGGGTAGCCGTGCAGGGAGGCCCAGCCGGTGGCCAGGCTGCTGCCGTACAGGGGCTTGAACTCGTCGAAGTCCGAGCCGTCGACGATCCGGGCGATGACCTCGCGCGGGTCGAAGGGGGTCTTCAGGTCCCCGGGGACGATGCCGAGCAGCTCCTCCGGGTCGTAGAGGGGCTCCTCGGCCGGGCCGGGCTCGGGGTGGGCGCGGCGGTGGTTGAGGCGGGCGACGACCCGGCGGGCCTGGCGCAGGGCGTCCTGCTCGTCCAGGGCGAGCTGGTCGGCGAGCCCGGAGGTGCGGGCGTGCATATCGGCCCCGCCGAGGGACTCGTCGTCGCTCTCCTCGCCGGTGGCCATCTTGACCAGGGGCGGGCCGCCGAGGAAGACCTTCGCCCGCTCCTTGACCATGATCACGTGGTCGGACATCCCGGGGACGTACGCGCCGCCCGCGGTGGAGTTGCCGAAGACGACGGCGAGGGTGGGGATACCGGCGGCGGACAGCCGGGTGAGGTCCCGGAAGATCGCCCCGCCGGGGATGAAGATCTCCTTCTGGGAGGGCAGGTCGGCCCCGCCGGACTCGACCAGGCTGATGCAGGGGAGCCGGTTGGCGCGGGCGATCTCGTTGGCCCGCAGGGCCTTCTTGAGGGTCCACGGGTTGGAGGCCCCGCCGCGGACGGTCGGGTCGTTGGCGGTGATCAGGCAGGAGGTGCCCTCGACCGTCCCGATGCCGGTGACCATCGAGGCGCCGACGGGGTAGTCGCTGCCCCACGCGGCCAGCGGGGACAGCTCCAGGAACGGGGTGTCCGGGTCGAGGAGCAGCTCGATGCGCTCGCGGGCGAGCAGTTTGCCGCGTCCGCGGTGCCGCTCGGTGTACTTGGGGCCGCCGCCGGCGAGGGCCTTGGCGTGCTCCGCGGCCAGGGCGGCGAGCCGCTCCAGGGCGGTGGCCCGGTGGGCCGCGTACTCGGGGTCGCGGGGGTCGATGCGGGTGCCGAGCCGGGTCACCGGCTCACCTCCGGGGGCAGTAGGTGGACGGGGATCTCGGCGTACCGGGAGCGGAACCACTCGCCGAGGGCCTTGGCCTGCGGGTCGAACCGGTGCTGGGCGGCCACGCCCTCGCCGAGCAGGCCGCGGATCTCGAAGTTGAGGGCGCGCAGGCCGGGGAGGCGGTGCCGGACGATCTCCAGGGGGGCGGTCTCGGGGAGCAGCTCCCGCAGGGCGGCGGTGGTGAGGGCGGAGTCCAGCCACTCCCAGGCGGGCCCGCTCTCGGCCCACACGCCGAGGTTGGCGTCCCCGCCCTTGTCCCCACTGCGGGCCCCGAGCAGCGTCCCGAGCGGCACCCTCCGGGTCCCCCCGGGGTGCGCCGCGGGGGGCCGGTCCGGGTCCCCGCCGGGCGGGGGCGGCAGCGCGGGGGCACCGGGGGGTACGGCCTTCCCGGGTGGTACGGCGCCTGCGGGCGGTACGGCCTTCCCGGGTGGTACGGCGCCTGCGGTCGGTACGGCGTTCCCGGGCGGTACGGCACCCCCGGCCGGTCCCGCCCCCGACCCCGACCCCGGAGGCACCGCCCCCGGAACCGGCACCGCGAGGCGCTCTCCCGAGGCGAGGACCGCGGTGTGCGGCACCCCGGCCGCCGGCACGTACGCGGCGGTGAACACCCCGTACGGCTGGGCGGGTCCGGGCGGGGCGGTCACGTGGAAGCCGGGGTAGCTGCCGAGGGCCAGCTCCACCGCGGCCGAGGACAGCGCCCGGCCCACCCGCTCCGCGGACGGGTCCCGGACCGCCAGCCGCAGCAGCGCGCTCGCCTCCTCCTCGCTGCCGGCGTCGGCGCGGTCGGTGCGGGCCAGGGTCCAGCGGGCCTCCGCGACCCCGGCCAGCGCGCCGGACAGCTGCTCCCGGACCAGGGCGGCCTTCTCCTCCACGTCCAGGCCGGTCAGGACGAACACGGTCTCGTTGCGCCAGCCGCCGATCCGGGTGGTCCCCACCTTCAGGGTGTCCGGCGGGGCCTCCCCGCGGGTCCCGGAGAGCCGCACCCGGTCCGGCCCGACCTGCGCCAGCCGTACGGTGTCCAGGCGGGCGGTGACGTCCGGGCCCGCGTACCGCGCGCCCTGCGTCTCGTACAGCAGCTGGGCGGTGACGGTCCCGACGGTGACCGCGCCGCCCGTGCCGGGGTGCTTGGTGACCACCGCGGAGCCGTCGGCGGAGATCTCGGCGAGCGGGAAGCCGGGGCGGCGCACGTCGTGGCGGCCGAAGAAGGCGTAGTTCCCGCCGGTGGCCTGGGTGCCGCACTCCAGCACGTGCCCCGCGGCCACCGCGCCGGCCAGGGCGTCGTACTCCCCGGGCTCCCAGCCGAACCACCAGGCCGCCGGTCCGCTGACCAGGGCCGCGTCCGTGACCCGGCCGGTCACCACCACGTCCGCACCGGCCCGCAGGCAGGCGGTGATCCCGCCGCCGCCGAGGTAGGCGTTGGCCGTCAGGGCGTCCCCGGACGGCAGCAGGGCCCTGCGCCCCAGCAGGTCGTCGCCCTCGACGTGCGCGACGGAGACCGGTACGCCGGTCTTCGCGGCCAGCTCCCGGACGGCCGCCGCGAGCCCGGCGGGGTTGAGGCCGCCCGCGTTGGCGACGATCCGCACCCCGCGCTCGTGCGCGAGCCCGAGGCCCTCCTCCAGTTGCCGCAGGAAGGTCTTGGCGTAGCCGAGGCCGGGGTCCTTCAGCCGGTCGCGGCCCAGGATGAGCATGGTCAGCTCGGCGAGGTAGTCCCCGGTCAGGACGTGGAGCGGGCCGCCCTCCAGCATCTCGCGCAGGGCGGCGGCGCGGTCCCCGTAGAACCCGGAGGCGTTCCCGATCCGCAGCGGGGTCCCGTCCGCGCCGGGCGGCGGGCCGTACGGGCCCGGAGCCGCCCCGGCCCCGCCCGCCGTCACCGCTGCCCCCCGCCCGCGCGGGGTTCCCGCCCGGGGCCCGCGGGGCCGGCGAAGGCCTGGGCGATGTCCAGCCAGCGGTCCGCTTCGGCGCCCTCGGCCCGCAGGGCGAGGTCGGCGCGGTGGGCCCGCTGGGTGGCCAGCAGACAGAAGTCGAGCGCGGGGCCGGTGATCCGCTGGGCCGCGTCCGCGGGCCCGTACGCCCACACCCCGGGCGCGGCACCCGGCGCCGACCCGGGGTCCGCCGGGGCGGTGAGCTCCACGCGGAACTCCTCGCGGGGCGCGGCCAGTCCGCGGACCAGGTACGCGTAGTCCCGGGCCCGGACCCCGATCCGGGCCACGTGTCGCAGCCGCGCGGTCGGGGTCCGCCGCAGGCCGAGGGCGTCGGCGACGTCCTGGCCGTGCGCCCAGGTCTCCATCAGCCGGGCACTGGCCATGGACGCGGCCTTCATCGGGGGCCCGTACCAGGGGAAGCGGGCGCCGCGGGGGGCGGCCGCGAGGGCCGCGTCCAGGGCGGCCCGGCCCGCCCGCCAGCGGGCGAGGAGCTCGGCGGGCGGCAGTGCGGCCCCTTCGGCGGCGCCCTCGTCCACGAAGGAGTCGGGGGCGGCGAGGGCCTCCTCCGTCATCCGGCCGAATCCGGCCGGATCGGTGACGGCGAGCAGGGCGGCCCGGTCGGTCCAGGCGAGGTGGGCGATCTGGTGGGCGATGCTCCAGCCGGGCGCGGGGGTCGCCGCCGCCCACTGTCCGGCGGTCAACCCGCCTACCACCAGGTCGAGTTCACCGCTCTCCGCCCGGAGGGCCGCGTACACGGCCTGGGTCGGGTCTTCGGGCGGCGCTGCGGACTGATCGGACACGCGGACTCCCTCGGGCGATCGGTGAGGGAAGGGTGGCAGCGGGCAGAAAAACAATCAAGCACGCTTGCATGATTTGACGGAAACAGCAGGGAAGCGAGAGGCAACGTTCCGCCTCACCGCATCGATTTGGCCATGGCCCCAACTCGGCCAGGAGGGAGAGAAGTTCTGGTCAGGCCACGCCGCCTTGGCATATGCCGCTGCATCATCGATTCACCAGAAGGGGCAATTCCGGTCAGATACCTGAAACTTGCGAAACCGCACCCGATGTCCAGCCCCATACTGAAGCCCGCTCAGGGCCCGCGAGCGCGTCCATGCCACCCGCTCCACTCGACGGACTACGCGATGACGAGGGATGAACTGCCTTGACAGAAGCCGCACCCCCTCCGCAGCCTCCGGTGTCCCTCTACCCCGATCCGGACGGGCCGGACCCCCTCTTCTCCGCCGCCCACGGATACCACGTACCCGCGTGCACCCGCGGCCCCTTCCACGGGACGGCGCACCCGCTGCCCCGCGGGGCGCTGACGCCCGCCCCGCCCGCCGGGGGCCCGGCCCTCCCGGGGCCGCCCCGCGGCTGAGGGCCGGCCCGCCCGGCCCTCCCCCCGACCGCGGGTCCGGCGGACCCCCGTACCGCCGGACCCGCACCCGCCGCCGCACCGGCACCCGCACGGCACCGCACCGGCACCCCCGCTCAGACCACCCGGCTGAACTCCATGGTCCAGTTGGTCAGCCAGGTCCGGCCCTCGTCCTGGGAGAAGGCCTGCTCCCAGCGCGCGGACCCGGGGGTGATGTCCGACCAGGTGAACCGCACGCGCACGGCCCGCCCGTCATGGGTGTCGTCCCCGAAGAACTCCCCGCGGAGCACCCCGTCCTCCTCGGTGAACCCGCCGGTGACGGGCGGGAAGAGCTGCCCGGTCCGCTTGCTCGCCCAGTGCAGCGACCACTCCGCGCGCGCGGGGTCGTACAGCCCGAGGGTCAGCCCGGCGAAGCCCTTGGTCGGGAAGTCCATCTCGTCGAGGCAGGCGGCACCGCCGAGGTGGTCCGTCACCTTCGACAGGGCGGGGAACTCCTCCCAGGCGCTCGTCCCGTCGAGGAAGTCGGTCAGCCAGCGGTTGGCGACCGTCCAGTCGCCGGTGAGGAAGTCGAAATCGTTCATGGCGGGACCGTAGGACGGCTTCACTGACATCTTCTGTCAGTGAAGATGCACGAACCGCACCACCCCGGCACCACCCCCGGAACGCACCCCGGCACCACCCCAGCAGCACTTCAGGAAGCACCACCGGAGCAGGAGGAATCCCCACCGCCATGAAGTCGAGCCGCCTTCTGTCCATCCTCCTGCTGCTCCAGACCCGGGGCCGCATGACCGCCGCCGAGCTGGCCCGCGAGCTGGAGGTGTCGGTACGCACGATCTACCGCGACGTCGAGGCCCTGGCCGCCTCCGGGGTCCCGCTCTACGGGGACTCGGGCCACAGCGGCGGCTACCAGCTGATGGACGGCTACCGGACCCGGCTGACCGGCCTCAGCTCCGGCGAGGCCGAAGCCCTCTTCCTCACCGGGATGCCCGGCCCCGCCGCCGAACTCGGCCTCGGCCAGGCCCTGTCCGCCGCCCAGCTCAAACTGCGGGCCGCACTCCCGCCCGCCCTGCGCGTCCAGGCCGACAAGATGCGGCTGCGCTTCCACCTCGACGCCCCCGGCTGGTACGCCGAGCACGAGGAGGTCCCCCACCTGCCGCAGGTCGCCGACGCCGTCTGGCGCGGCCGGGTCCTGGAGGTCCGCTACCGGCGCTGGCAGGAGCCCCGCGAGGTGGACCGGCGCATCGAACCGTACGGGCTGGTCCTCAAGGCGGGCCGCTGGTACCTGGTCGCCGGGCCCGGACCGCGCACCTACCGCGTGGACCAGATCCTCTCCCTCGCCGAGACCGGGGAGGAGACCTGCCTCCCCGAGGACTTCGACCTGGCCGCGCACTGGCAGCGCACCCAGGCCGAGTTCCACGCCGGCCTGTACCGCGAGGAGGCCCGCGTACGCATCTCCCCGCGCGGCGCCGAACGCCTCACCGGGGCCCAGGCCCGCGCCGTCGCCGACTCGGCGGCGGCCGCCCCCGCGGGCTCCGGGGACTGGATCGAGGCGGTCGTCCCCGTGGAGTCCCTCGACCACGCCGAGCGCGAGTTCCTCGCCCTGGGCACGGACATCGAGGTGCTGGCCCCGGCCGAGCTCCGCTCCCGCCTCGCCGCCACCACCACCGCCCTGGCCGCCCGCTACTCCTGACCGCAGCCCGCCCGCACACCCGTGAACGCGCGCATGGAATACGCCTCCGCACGCCCCGCCCGCCACCTTGACGCGCCCTTCGGGGCGGCGGGATGGTCGGGAGCCGAGACGCAGCGGCTCGGCAGCGGAGGCAGCCATGGCACTACGGTTCGTCGGGAAGGACCCTGAGTCCGGAGACCACGGCTCGCCGGCCGTATGGGTGGACGAGGACTCCAAGGACCTGCTGGTGCAGGGGTGGACGGCCGACGCGTCGACCACGGCGGAGAGCTCCAAGGACGTGTCGATCCCCAGCCACGAGTCGGTCGTACGGGTCCCGAAGCGGATGATCCCGTTGCTGAGGGAGGCGCTGCGTGTCGCAGAGTTTGACTGAGTTCGCCGCTCTGATCAGAGCCGCCGGGAGCTCGGCGGTGCACCTGGAGATGCGCGACAGCTACGGCGTCGCGGGCGAGGCCCCCGGCTACTGCGCCTGGCGCCGCGGGCACCGGCTCGACCCGGCCGACCCCGGCTCCTGGTGGCGGCCCTGGCTGGACCTCGTCCAGGAGGTCACACAGCGCGGGGTCGCGGTCCGGCGGGCGCGCATAGTGTCCGAACCGGTCAGCGACTACATCCGCTACGAGCACTCCGTGAGCTTCACCAACCAGCACGCGGGCGAGCAGATCCGCTGGCTGCCGCGCCGCGCGGCCTCCGGACTGGCCCTGCCCGGCAACGACTTCTGGCTCTTCGACGGGCAGCGGGTGCAGTTCAACGTGTTCGACGGGGAGGGCCGGTGGGTGCACACCGACCACACGGACGACGGGCGGGTGGCCGCCCTGTGCGCCGCCGCCTTCGAGTCCGTCTGGGAGCGGGCCGTACCCCACGAGACCTATGCGCCCTGAGCCCCCCGCCTCCCCGCTGTCCAGCGCCCAGGCCGCCCGCAGCGCGGTCGCCCAGCGGCTGCTGGGCCTGATGAAGGACGCCGGCCTGACCGGGCACGAGCTGGCGGCCCGCTGCGGCTGGCACAAGTCCAAGTCCTCGCGCATCGCCCGCGGCAGGACCCCGCCCTCCGACGCCGACATCCGGGCCTGGTGCGCGGCCTGCGGGGCGGAGGAGCAGGCCCCCGACCTGGTGGCGGCCTCCCGGAACGCCGAGTCGATGTACGTGGAGTGGCGGCAGATCCACCGCGACGGGATGCGCCGCGTCCACGAGCAGACCAAACCGCTCTACCAGCGCACCCGGCAGTTCCGCGTGTACGCCTCCAACGTCGTGCCCGGGATGCTCCAGACCGCGGGGTACGCGGGCGGGCTGCTGCGCTCCATCACCGAGTTCCAGGGCACCCCCGACGACGTGGCGGAGGCCGTGCAGGCCCGGCTGGAGCGCTCGCGGGTGCTGCGCGAGGGCGACCACCGCTTCGCGCTGCTCCTGGAGGAGGCGGTGCTGTACTACCGGGTCTGCGACGGGGTCGCGATGGCGGACCAGCTGGCGCACCTGCTGGCGGTGATGTCCCAGCCGAACGTGTCCCTCGGGATCGTCCCGCGCGCGGTGCGCCGTACGGTCTGGCCGCTGGAGGCCTTCTACGTGTTCGACGGCTCGCTGGTGGCCGTCGAGACCCTGACCGCGGAGATCAACGTGACCGCGCCCGGGGAGATCGCCACCTACCTGCGGGCCTTCTCCCGGCTCTCCGAGCTGGCAGTACGGGGCCCGGGCGCCCGCGCCCTGATCCTGGCGGCCCTCGCCGCCGCGGGCGAAGCGGGCGGGGGAGAGCAGGCCGGCGGGTGAAGCGGTCGGGGTGCATCCGCTCCCCGGTCGGGGTGCATCCGCCGGGGACCTCCGCCCGCGGGTGAATCCGTGCAACCGCGTGCAACAACCTGGCCCGGCCGGTACGCCCTTCCCTACGGTCCTCAGCATCGATCCGCGGACCAGCCGGAGGCGCCCGATGGCCCACTACGCAGCGAACGATCCCATCGACCTGTCGCTGCCCTCGAAACCCCCGGCCCCCGCCCCCGGCTGCGTACCCTGCGCCGTCCTGGCCCGGGAGCGGGCCGAGGCCTGGCAGCGCGGGGACGGCTCGAAGGTCTCGGACTGCAACGTGGGCATCGCCGCCCACGCCCGCCTCCACGGCGGCCCCCCGGGACCCGCGGCCTGAGCCCGGGCCCGGCCGGGCCTACTCGACCGCGCGCGTCTGGGCCCGCACCGCGCCCATGCTCGCCGCCACGACCAGGGCGATGGCGAGGGCGTCCGTCCACGCCATGGCCTGGTGGAGCACCAGGAAGCCCGCCACGGCCGCGATGGCCGGCTCCAGGCTCATCAGCACGGCGAAGGTGGGCGCGGGCAGCCGGCGCAGCGCGAGCAGCTCCAGGGTGTACGGCAGGACGGAGGACAGCAGGGCCACGCCCAGCCCCAGCAGCAGGGTGCTCGGCACGAGCAGCGCGGACCCGGCCTGCGCGATGCCCAGCGGCAGGCTGAGGACGGCCGCCACCGCCATGGCCAGCGCGAGCCCGTCGGCCTGCGGGAAGCGGCGCCCGGTGCGGGCGCTGAAGACGATGTACGCGGCCCACATCGCGCCCGCGCCCAGCGCGTAGGCCGCGCCCACGGGGTCGAGGGAGCCGAAGCCGCCGTCGCCGCCGTGCCCGCTCAGCAGGACCACCCCGCCGAGGGCCAGCCCGGCCCACAGCAGGCTGGACAGCCGGCGGGAGACGATCACCGACAGGGCCAGCGGGCCGAGCACCTCCAGGGTGACGGCCGGGCCGAGCGGGATGCGGTCCACGGCCTGGTAGAACATGCCGTTCATACCGGCCATGGCGATACCGAAGGCGAGGACGGTGCCCCAGTCGGCGCGGCTGTACCCGCGCACCTTCGGACGGCAGACCAGCAGCAGGACCAGGGCGGCGGCGGCCAGCCTCAGGGCGACCACCCCGGCGGCCCCGGCCCGCGGCATCAGCATGACCGCGACCGCGGCCCCGAACTGCACGGAGATCCCCGCCGTGATCACCAGCGCCACCGGACCGAGCCGCGAGGGTCCGCGCTCACGGCCCGCCTTCAGGGAGGCGGGCTGGGCGGCGGAGGGCGCGGCGGACACGGCGTTACCTGGGGAGGTGGTGGCGGAACGGGTCATTCCCCCAGCCTACGGCCCCGTAAGGGGCATGTCCTCGTGTTTCACCTTACAGACGGCGGAACGGCAGGGGTCGGGCCCGCACACCGGTCGGATCGTCTCACCGGGTGGACGCCCGTGAACGGCCCGCTCCCCGAACCGATACGCTCCGCTCGTGGCTGAGATCCAGATTCCCGCTGACATCAAGCCCGCCGACGGCCGTTTCGGCGCGGGCCCCTCCAAGGTGCGGACGGAGGCCCTCGAAGCCCTGGCCGCCACCGGCACCTCCCTCCTCGGAACCTCCCACCGCCAGGCCCCGGTCAAGAACCTGGTCGGATCGGTGCGGCAGAACCTCCGCGACCTCTTCTCCCTCCCCGAGGGCTACGAGGTGATCCTGGGCAACGGCGGCTCCACCGCCTTCTGGGACATCGCGACCCACGGGCTGATCGAGCAGAAGTCCCAGCACCTCACCTTCGGCGAGTTCTCCTCCAAGTTCGCCAAGGCCGCGAAGCTCGCGCCCTGGCTGGACGAGCCGAGCGTCATCTCCTCCGAGCCGGGCACGCACCCCGAGCCGGCCGCCGAGGCGGGCGTGGACGTGTACGCGTACACGCACAACGAGACCTCCACCGGTGTCGCCGCCCCGATCAAGCGGGTCGCCGGCGCCGACGAGGGCGCGCTCGTGCTCGTGGACGCGACCTCGGGCGCGGGCGGCCTGCCCGTGGACATCACCGAGACCGACGTCTACTACTTCGCCCCGCAGAAGTGCTTCGCGGCGGACGGCGGCCTGTGGCTGGCGGCCTTCTCCCCGGCCGCACTGGAGCGCGCCCAGCGCATCCACGCCTCCGGCCGGCACATCCCGGAGTTCTTCTCCCTGCCGACGGCGATCGACAACTCGCTGAAGAACCAGACGTACAACACCCCGGCGCTCTCCACCCTCTTCCTGCTCGACGAGCAGCTGAAGTGGATCAACGGCCAGGGCGGCCTGGACTGGGCCACCGCCCGGACCGCGGCCTCCGCCGCCGCCCTGTACGGCTGGGCCGAGGAGTCGAAGTACGCGACCCCGTTCGTGACCGACCCCGCCAAGCGCTCCTCCGTGATCGGCACCATCGACTTCTCGGACGAGATCGACGCCGCCGCCGTGGCCAAGGCCCTGCGGGCCAACGGCATCGTGGACACCGAGCCGTACCGCAAGCTCGGCCGCAACCAGCTGCGCGTGGCCATGTTCCCGGCGATCGACCCGGCGGACGTGCAGGCGCTGACCGCGTGCATCGACCACGTGATCGGGCAGCTCTGACCCCGTAGCGGCAACCGGCCCGAGGGCCCCCGGTGACCCTCCGTCACCGGGGGCCCTCGGCGTGTCCGGGCCCGCGGCGGTTCCGTTCCCGGGCGCCCGCGGCCGTTCCGGGCGGCCGGCCCCGGGACCTTGGTCCCAAAAATCGCGGCAAAGCCCCCGTAAACGGCCCTTCCCGAGCACCCCCGCCACCTGCGGATTCCCCCGCCGGGACCTTCGCCGGGCCCGCACAGCCCCCGCACAGCCGCCTGCAACCAGGCGCCCAGGATGTCCCTCATGTCAGGTGTGCCGGGAAGATTCCCCGGCCCGTCAAGAGGAGCACCCATGCGCAAGGCACTCACCGTCTCGGCGATCGCACTGGCCTCGTCGATGGCCCTCGCCGTCCCCGCGACCGCGTTCGCCGCCGACGCCTCGACCCACCCGGCCCCGGCCGCCACCACCGCCACCGTCTCGGACGGCACGGCGAACGGGACCAACGGCGACAACGGCACCACCACCGACGGCACCACCGGCAACGACAAGTCCCAGGACGGCAGCAGGGACGACGCCCCGGACGCCACCACCCAGGCGAGCCTGTCCCTCTCCGCCTCCTCCGCGGAGCCCGGCGCCACCCTCTACGTCACCGCCCGGGTCCCGGCCGGCTCCACCGCCGTCTCCGTCAGCTCCGCCGCCCTCGGCGAGGTCACCATGACCGAGGGCAAGGCCGCCGGCGTCTGGACCGGCACCGCGACCGTCTCGAAGGACGCGGCCGACGGCGGCTACGGCGTCTCCCTGACCGGCTCCGGCCCCCAGGGCGAGCAGCTCCAGGCCACCGCGCAGCTCACCGTGAAGGCCGACAAGCCCACCCCGCCGAAGCCCACCCCCGTCGAGAACGCCCTCTCCCTGTCCGCCGACTCCGGCAAGCCCGGCGACCACGTCAAGGTCACCGTCACCACCGGCGAGAAGAGCGCGTACGTCGACTCCCTCGCCTTCGGCGGCCGGGTCTCCCTGAACAAGACCGGCAAGGACACCTGGACCGGCACCGCCACCGTCGCCAAGGGCGTCAAGACCGGCTACTACGGCGTGGACGCCTACGCGGGCGGCAAGAAGTTCGACACGGTCAAGTTCACCACCGACGCCACGGGCGGCGGCGGCCACCACGACGGCCACCACCAGCACGTCACCCCGCTCAAGCCCTCCGAGCACAAGACCCCGAAGGGCTCCGTCAACACCGGCACGGCCCCCGCCGCCACCGGCTCCGACTCCGGCCCGGGCCGCGACGGGCTGCTCGCGGTCGGCGGCGCCTCCGCCGCCTCCGCCTTCGCCCTCGCCGGGGCCGGGCTGCTGCGCCGCCGGGGCTCCCGTGGCTGAGTACGGACAGCGGGTACGGCACACCCGCCGCGCGGCCGTCCTCGCCGCCGCCGCACTCACCGGGGCGGCCCTGCTCTCCGGCTGCGGTACGGCGAAGCAGGCGGACGCGGCGACGGGCGGCGCGGGTACGGCCGCCGGTGCGGTCCGCCCGGTGAAGGCCTCGGCGGCCTCCTCCCTCGCCCCGTCCGTACCGGACCGGATCGAGATCCCGTCCCTGCACGTGGACGCCGGGCTCGACACCGTCGGGCTGGACCCGCAGGGCGTCATGCAGGAGCCCTCGTACGACAAGCCGATGGACGCGGCCTGGTACGAGCAGGGCCCCACCCCCGGGGAGAAGGGGGCGGCGGCGATCGTCGGCCACATGGACACGCCCAGCACCGAGGAGGCGGTGTTCTACAACCTGAAGGAGCTGAAGAAGGGGCAGCAGATCGAGGTCCACCGCACGGACGGCAGCACGGCGGTGTTCGCCGTGGACGACGTGGAGACCTTCAAGAAGGACGCGTTCCCCACGCAGAAGGTCTACGGGGACACGGGCGGCAGGGCCGAGCTGCGCGTGATCACCTGCGGGGGGAACCTCACCCCGGACCGCCACGACCACCTGTGGCTATGACTGCTGCGGCCGTGCCCTTCGCCCTGCCGCTGTCGCGGCTGCCGCTGCTGCCGCTGCTCATGCGACCGGCAGCCCGGGGACCGGCACGGGCGCGGGCAGCGGCGGCAGGCCGTCGACGGGGAGCTTGGGCAGCTCGGGGAGGCCGGGCAGGTTCGGCACCGGCAGGCCCGAGCCGAGGACCAGCGCCACGACCAGGTTGACCAGGCCGGTGACCACGTCGGTGGCCTTGCCCCCGGCGTCGGCGGCGCAGCCGCACGGGCCGGCGGACTTGGCGAGGCCGTCGACGGACTTCTTCAGGTTGTCCACCGCCGCCGTGATCAGGTCGAGGGGCGCGGCGGCCTTCGCGGACTGCGCGGCGGACTGGGCGGCAACGGCGACGGGCAGCTTGGGCGCGGCCACCGGGAGCTTCGGGGCCTCCACGGGGAGCTTGGGGGCCTCGACCGGGAGCTTGGGCGCGTCCACGGGCAGCGGCGGCGCGTCCACCGGCAGCTTCGGCGGCTCCACGGGCAGGTCCACCGGGGGCTTGGGCAGCTCCACCGGGGGCTTCGGCAGGTCCACGGGCGGCTTCGGCAGGCCCGCCTTCAGCCCGTCGAGGGCCGAGGTGACCGCCGCCAGGTGCTTGTCCAGCTCGGCCTGCGGCACCTTGCCCTCGTCGGCCTTCAGCACGGCCTCCAGCAGGTCGGTCACCGGCTTGAGCACCCCGGCCGTCGACCCGAGGGTCTTCACCTGCCCGAGCAGCGCGTCGGCGCCCGGGACGGGAGCGGCCTGCGCCGCTGCGGACACGGGGCGCTCGGGTGCGGCAGCCGCGGCGGCCAGGCCCGGCGAGGTGCCGAGCAGGGCCAGCGAGAGGGCGGCGGGGACGATGAAGCGGGTCGTGGGACGCAACTGCTTCTCCTTCGCGTGCAGGGACGGTACGGGCGCTACGGCGGTACCGCGGACGCCGCCGCGGGGACAGCGGACGGCGCGGCCACGGGGACCACCCCACCCACTACTGATCACCCGTCAGCAGCCCGCAACCCGGGGCGTGCCCCGCTACTGCACCCGTGATGAACCGTCACCCGCCTCGCCGTACCAGCCGCTTCAGCCCGAGCACCACCGCGGTGGCCACCGCCAGGGCGATCGCCCCGACGGCGAAGCTGCCCTCCTCCGCCGGATCGGCCGCGGCCTGCTGCCCGCCCGTACCCGTCTTCCCGGTACCGCCCGCACCCCCGGAGGCGGCGGGCCCGCCCCCGCCCCCGGGCCGCTCCACCGGGACCGCCACCACCCGGCTGCCCGACCCCTCCGAGCCGAACATCAGCGCCGACCCGTCCGGCGCGTACGCCACCGACTCGGCCTGCGCCTGGAAGGGGGCCGCGACCCGCTGCGCCTCCCCCGCGGGCCGGCCGTCCTGCCACGCGTAGGTCTCGGCGAAGAAGTAGCCGCGGACCGCGAGCTGCTTCCCGTCCGGGGAGAAGGCCGCGTCCGTCACCCAGGGCATCGGGGCCACCCGGCGGAACACGTTGGAACGGGAGGCGCTCAGCCGGGCCGGGCCCTCGTACAGCCCGCCCGTGCTCTCGTGCTTGCTCGCGATGTAGACCCGGCCGGTCACCGGATGCACCATCACCGCCTCGGCGTTGCGCGGCCCATCGGCGTAACGGACCGTGAACTGGGTCGCCTTGACGGTCGAGTTCCCCAACTCGGCCGGTTCCGGGAGCCGGTAGATCCACACGTGCTCCCAGGTGCCGTCGCGGTTGTCCCCGATGTCGCCGACGTACAGGTTCCCGTCGGGGCCCAGGGAGATCCCCTCCACGTCACGCGGGCTGCCGACGCCCGTCATGGTCACCCGGGCCACCGTCTCGCCCGTCGCGGAGTCCACCCCGTACAGGTACGCGCCGTCGGCGCTGTCGTTGTGGGTCCAGTACACGCCGGGGTGGCGGCGGCTCGCGACGAGCCCGCTGGACTCCGTGATCCTCGGGTCCACGATCCGGAAGGAGGAGTCCCCCGGCCCGGCGGCGGCCGCCGCGGGCACCCCCCAGACACCGGACAGGGCGAGGAGGCTCAGGACGGCGGCACTCGACACGAAACGCAGGCGCATCCCCCCAGCCTGCCACCCCGGCCCGCCGCAGAACCCCGCCGGCCGCCGCCGCGGGCCCTCCCGGGGCCCCGCGTGTCCCGTCTCACAGCCGCGCCCCTGCACCGGAACCCGGCCATCCACGATGATGACCGGATGCGTTTCATGTTCGTCGGGGACTCCATGACCATCGGGCGCGCCGGCGACTACACCTGGCGCTACCGCATGTGGCAGCACCTCAACGCCTCCTTCGGCGGCCCGTACAAGATCGTCGGCCCGCGCACCGAGCTGTACGACGTCCACGCCGACGCCCCGGTCTCCCTCGACTACGCCGACCCCGCCTTCCCCGAGGCCGCCCGCCGCCACCTCGCGGGCTGGGGCGAGGGCTGGCAGCACATGGCCCCGCTGATCGGGGAGACCGTACGCACCCACAAACCGGACGTGCTGCTGATCTCCCTCGGCCTGATCGACCTCGGCTTCTACACCGACGCCGAGCAGACCGACGCGAACGCCCGCGCCTTCATCGCCGCGGCCCGCGCCGCCCGCCCGGGGATCCGCATGGTGCTGCTCCCGGTGATCCCGAACGTGCGCGCCACCGCCGACGCCCCCTTCGCCGCCCAGTGCGAGCGCTTCAACGAACTGCTGGCCAAGACGGTCGCGGACCTCTCCACGGACGCCTCCCCACTGCTCCTCGCGGACCGCCCGCGGGACTACGACCTCCACCGCGACACCTACGACGGCACCCACCCCAGCGCCTCCGGCGAATGCCGCTTGGCGGGCGAGTTCGCGAACGCCCTCCACCAGGCCTGGGACATCGGCGGCCCGTACACCTTCCCGTCCTGACCGGGGGCACCGGAGACCGCGGGTGGCGCGGGGTGGGACCCGGCGGGGGGCCGGAAGGCTGTACCGTCCGGTCCGCGGACCGGAACCCCCTTGCCCCGGGCGGGCTCCAGGCAGTTGGCTAGTGGCCCATGGAGTACACGCAGCTCGGACGCACCGGACTCAAGGTCAGCCGACTCGTCCTCGGCACCATGAACTTCGGCCCCCAGACGGACGAACCGACCAGCCACGCCATCATGGACAGCGCCCTCGGAGCGGGGGTGAACTTCTTCGACACCGCCAACGTGTACGGGTGGGGCGAGAACAAGGGCCGCACCGAGGAGATCATCGGCTCCTGGTTCGCGCAGGGCGGCGGCCGCCGCGAGAAGACCGTACTGGCCACCAAGGTCTACGGCTCGATGTTCCGCGACGGCGAGACCTGGCCCAACCACGACAAGCTCTCCGCCCTCAACATCCGCCGGGCCGTCGAGGCCAGCCTCAAGCGGCTCGGCACCGACTACGTGGACGTCTACCAGTTCCACCACATCGACCGCACCACCCCCTTCGAGGAGGTCTGGCAGGCCGTCGAGGTCCTGATCCAGCAGGGCAAGGTGCTGTACGCGGGCTCCTCCAACTTCCCCGGCTACAAGATCGCCCAGGCCAACGAGACCGCGGCGCGGCGGGGGCTCGTCGGGCTCGTCAGCGAGCAGTGCCTGTACAACCTGTACGAGCGGCGCGCCGAGATGGAGGTCATCCCGGCCGCGCAGGAGTACGGCCTCGGGGTGATCCCCTGGTCCCCGCTGCACGGCGGGCTGCTCGGCGGGGTCATCCGCAAGGAGGTCGAGGGCGGGCGGCGCGCGTCCGGGCGCACCGCGGAGGCGCTGGCCGATCCGAAGGTGCGGGGGCAGGTGCAGGCGTACGAGGACCTGCTCGACAAGCACGGGCTGGAGCCGGGGGAGGTCGCGCTGGCGTGGCTGCTGGGGCGGCCGGGGGTGACGGGGCCGATCGTCGGGCCGCGGACGGTCGAACAGCTGGAGGGGGCGCTGCGGGCGCTCTCCCTCGACCTCTCCCCGGAGCTCGTCGCCGCCCTCGACGAAGTCTTCCCGGGCCCGGGCCCGTCCCCGGAGGCCTTCGCCTGGTAACCCCTGACCCCGGGTCCCGCTGCGCGGGGCCTGTTCCCCACCCCGCCCCTTCCCGAAACCGGGGGCAAGCCCCCGGACCCCCATACCGTGCGCTCCGCGCCCGGTGCGCTCAAACTCCCCCAGACTTCGTCCGGGGGGACCCCCTGCGCGGGCTGGATTGTGCTGCGCACATCCATCGGCCCTGCCGGCGGCATCAGCGAACTCCAGCCCCGCCGGCGTTTGAGGCGCGGGGTCTGGGGCGGAGCCCCAGTTCGGGAAGGGGAGGGTAGGGGAAAGGCCCCGCGCAGCGGACCCCCGCGCCGGCGGGGTCCGGGTCAGCGGGGCCCGGGGCGGGTTACTGGCCGAGCGCGGAGGCGACCGCCACGACGACGAACATCAGTACGAGCACACCCGCCATCACGCGGTTTCTGGTCTTCGGATCCACACGTCGAGCCTAACCGCCGCCGCGCCTCACTCCTGCCCCACCCCGTGCAGCCCCCACTCCCGGACCACCTCGTACCGCGGCCCCTCCCCCGCCACCCCGTCCACCGGCAGCCGACTCCGCACCAGGCTCACCACGCTGACCTGCCACGACGCCCCCTCGAAGCCCGCGAGCGCCGCCACGTACGGCCCCAGGTCCGCATCGGCGCCGCCCCGGCTGCGCGCCAGCGTGAGGTGCGGCACGTACCGCCGGTGCTGCTCCATCGGGATCCCGGAGCGGCGCGCGGCCGCATCGGCCCGGTCGGCGAGCAGCCGCAGTGCGTCCAGGCCGCCCGCCGCCCCGGCCCACAGCGCCCGGGAGCCGAAGTGCCCGGAGCCGTGGACGCGCAGGGTGAAGGGGTCAGTGCGGTGGGCTCCGCGGGCGAGCCGGGTGTGGAGCTCGTCGAGGCGGGCCGGGTCCACCTCGCCCATGAAGGCGAGGGTGAAGTGCCAGCCCTCCTCGGCGGTCCAGCGCAGCCGGTCCTGCCCGGGGAGCTCCTGCCGCCGCACGGCGGCCACGGCCTCCCGCAGCTCGGCGACGGCCGCCGGGGGCGGCAGGACGGCGGCGAAGAGTCTCATGCGGGCGAGGCTAGCGCCCGTACCCCCCGCCCGCGCCCCCGCGGCCCCGCGCCCCCTGCGCCGGACTTCCGCCGGACCTCCGCCGGGCCTGCGCTACGAGGCCGGCACCAGGGACTCCCGGGCCGGCTGCCGCGGGACGAGCGCCACGTGCGTGCGCCCGCGCCGCAGGTCCACGGCCAGCTTCAGCCCGCCGATGCGCGCGAGGACCGCGCCCACGGCCAGCGCCGCGAGCAGCGAGACCAGCCCGCCGGCGGCCATGCCCATGCGGGCCCCGTACGTGTCGGTGATCCAGCCGACCAGCGGCGCCCCGAACGGGGTCCCGCCGGTGAAGACCATCATGAACAGAGCCATGACCCGGCCCCGCATCTCGGGGTCGGTGGCCGTCTGCACCCCGGAGTTCGCGGTGACGTTCACCGTGAGCCCGAACATGCCGATCGGCACCAGCAGGAGCGCGAACAGCCAGAAGTACGGGGCGAACGGCGTCAGCGTCAGCAGCAGTCCGAAGGCCACCGCCGCCGCGACCAGCACCCGCAGCCGGGGCGTGCCCCGGCGGGCGGCCAGCAGCGCTCCGGCCAGGGAGCCGGCGGCGAGCAGGGTGTTCAGCAGGCCGTAGGTGCCGGGCCCGCTGTGGAAGACCTCGTCCGAGAAGGCCGACAGCCAGACGGGGAAGTTGAAGCCGAAGGTGCCGATGAACCCGACCAGGACGATCGGCCAGATCAGCTCCGGGCGCCGGGACACGTACCGCAGGCCCTCCCTGAGCTGCCCCTTCGCCCGCCGCACCGGCTCGACCGGGTGCAGTTCGGAGGTCCGCATCAGCAGCAGGCCGACGATG
The DNA here is from genome assembly GCF_055600495.1 of Streptomyces sp. NPDC038213. Lineage (NCBI taxonomy): Bacteria > Bacillati > Actinomycetota > Actinomycetes > Kitasatosporales > Streptomycetaceae > Streptomyces > Streptomyces sp. NPDC038213. Next base: position 70,784 of record NZ_JBVJYM010000003.1, on the reverse strand, counting down.
GGCGCGAGGAAGGACAGGCCGTTGGCGAGGAAGGCGTAGCCGCTGCCGACGGCGGCGATCATGACACCGGCGACGGCGGGGCCGACCAGCCGGGCGGACTGGAAGTTCGCGGAGTTCAGCGAGACGGCGTTGGCGAGCTGCTCGCGGCCGACCATCTCGTGGACGAAGGACTGCCGGGCCGGGTTGTCGACGACGGTGACCAGTCCGGCGAGGAGGGCCGTCAGGTAGACGTGCCAGACCTCCACGTGCCCGGAGAGGGTGAGCACCGCCAGTGCGAGGCCGATGAGGCCCATCGCGGACTGGGTGGCGATCAGCAGGGGCCGCTTGGGCAGCCGGTCCGCGAGGACGCCTCCGTAGAGGCCGAACAGCAGCATCGGCAGGAACTGCAGGGCGATCGTGATGCCGACGGCGGAGGCGGATCCGGTCAGCGAGAGCACGAGCCAGTCCTGGGCGATGCGCTGCATCCAGGTGCCGGTGTTCGAGACGACCTGGCCGGTGGCGAAGAGCCGGTAGTTCCGGATCCTCAGCGAGCTGAACATCGAGTTCTTGCGGGTGCCGCTGCTCTGTCGGGTACTGCTCTGTGGGGTACTGCTCTGTCGGGCGCTGCTATGTCGGGTGCTGCTGGTGCTGCGGGTGCGGCCGCTGGTGCGGCCGGTAGGGGTGGAATGCGGTCCGGGGGCGGAGTCTGCTCCGGTTCCCGTACTCAAGGGCGTTCGCCTCCTTGTGCGGTGCTTACAGGTGGGCGAGCTTCTCCAGGACGGGTGCGGCGGCACGGAGCTTGGCCCATTCGTCCTCGTCGAGCTCGGCCGCGAGACCTGCCAGGAAGGCGTTGCGCTTGCGACGGCTCTCTTCGAGCATCGCCTCGGCCTCCTCCGTCTGGCTGACCACCTTCTGCCGGCGGTCGTCCGGGTGCGGCTCCAGCCTGACCAGTCCCTTGGCCTCCAGCAGCGCGACGATGCGGGTCATCGAGGGCGGCTGTACGTGCTCCTTGCGGGCCAGCTCACCGGGGGTGGCCGAACCGCAGCGGGCGAGGGTGCCGAGCACCGACATCTCGGTCGGGCTCAGCGATTCGTCGACGCGCTGGTGCTTCAGGCGCCGGCCCAGCCGCATGACGGCCGAGCGGAGATCGTTCACGGCGGCTGCGTCGTCGCCATGGGAAAGGTCACGCATGTTCTTAGCCTAACTCATTACCCAGTCTAAATACCAGGCGGTTTTCGGCGGCGTCTGAAACGTGTCACCCATACGGGTGAGACGGCACCGGAAAGTGACACGCCGTACGCCTGTCTGCCCCGACCCTGTCGGCATGGGGACACACGTGCTCAGCATGCGGATAGACGGGGAGCTGCTGGACAGGCTCCGGCACCACGCCGCAAAACGCGGAATGAGCGTCCAGGACTACGTGGTCCGGACGCTCATCCGCGATGACTTCGACGAGCGCTTCAAGGCGGCCGTCGACGAGACCGAGAAGTTCTACGGGCTCACCTGAGCCCGTAGGACACGGGCTGCCTTACGTGAGGCCCAGGGCGGGCATCGCGTAGTAGAAGACGAACACCGCCGAGACGACGTACATGGCCGCCGGGACCTCCCGGCCCCGGCCGGTCGCCAGGCGCAGGACGGCGAAGCTGATGAAGCCGATCCCGATGCCGTTGGTGATCGAGTAGGTGAACGGCATCATCACCATGGCCAGGAAGGCCGGCACGGCGATGGTGAAGTCGCTCCAGTCGATCTCCTTGACGGACCCGGCCAGGATCAGGAAGCCGACTGCGACCAGTGCGGGGGTGGCGGCCTGGGACGGGACCATCGTGGCGAGCGGGGTGAGGAAGAGCGCGACGGCGAAGAGGGCGCCGGTGACCACGCTCGCGAGGCCCGTGCGGGCGCCCTCGCCGACTCCGGCGGTGGACTCGACGAAGCAGGTGTTGGCGGAGGAGGAGGTGGCTCCGCCGGCCGCGACGGCGATGCCGTCCACGATCAGGACCTTGTTGATGCCGGGCAGGTTGCCGTCCGCGTCCATCAGCTTGGCCTCGTCGGCGACGCCGAGGATCGTGCCCATGGCGTCGAAGAAGCAGGACAGCAGGACGGTGAAGACGAACAGCAGGCCGGTCAGCACGCCGACCTTCGCGAACCCGCCGAACAGGCTGACCTGCCCGACCAGCCCGAAGTCGGGGGCCGCGACCGGGTTGCCCGGCCACTCGGGCACGGTCAGGCCCCAGGCCTGACCCGGCAGGTCCGCGATCGCCTGGATGGCCACGGCGGCCACCGTCATGACCACGATCGAGATCAGGATCGCGCCCGGCACCTTGCGGATCAGCAGGGCGAGGGTGAGCAGCACGCCGAGGACGAAGACCAGCACGGGCCAGCCCAGCAGGTGGCCGCTGCCGCCCAGCTGGAGCGGGACGGTGGTGTGGGCGGCGTCCGGGATCCGGGAGACGAAGCCCGAGTCGACCAGGCCGATCAGCATGATGAAGAGGCCGATGCCGATCGCGATGCCCTTGCGCAGGCCGAGCGGTACGGCGTTCATGACCCGCTCGCGCAGGCCCGTGGCCACCAGCAGCATGACGACGAGGCCCGCGAGGACCACCATGCCCATCGCGTCCGGCCAGCTCATCCGGGGGGCGAGCTGGAGGGCGACGACGGTGTTCACACCGAGGCCGGCGGCCAGGGCGATGGGGACGTTGCCGATCACACCCATGAGGAGGGTGGTGAGGGCCGCGGTCAGCACGGTGGCGGTCACCAGCTGGCCGCCGTCGAGCTGGTGGCCGTACATGTCCTTCGCGCTGCCCAGGATGATCGGGTTCAGCACGAGGATGTAGGCCATCGCGAAGAAGGTGGCGAAACCGCCGCGGACCTCGCGGGCGACCGTGGAGCCGCGCTCGGAGATCTTGAAGTAGCGGTCCAGGGCCGTGGTCCCCTGCGGGGACTGGGGCTCGGGCGCAGCCGCCGGGGCGACAGGGGCCGAGGTGCTCATGCGGTCCTCAAAATTGGTTCGTTTTAGGGGTTTCGTACGAAAGAAACCCGTCACAGGCAAACCGTTTCAGTATGAACACATGAACGAGAGGCCGTCCATCTCCGCGCGTAGATGCCCACGGCGGCCGCCTAGACTGACCGCATGGCGAAGTGGACCCCCCAGCACGAGGCACCCGAGCCCCTCGAAGGGCCGGTGGTCGCGACCGTCACCGGCGGCACGATCCTCTCCTTCGCCCTGTTCCTCGTACAGCTGCCCTTCTACGGCTGGTACGCCGACCACGAACGCCTCTGGCTGCTGTGGACCTTCGCCGCCGGCGGCGCGCTCGGCCTCATCGGCATCTGGTACGTCCGGGCCCGCGACGCGGCCCTCAAGCGGCACGCGGCGCAGCAGGACGCCGCGGACGCGGTCGACGGCAGCGGTACGGGCACGGCCACCGGCACCGGCACCGACCCGCGGACCCCGTAGCCGACCGGACGGGGCGACTCCGGGAGGATTCCCGTCATCCCCAGGTCTGATCTTCGTACCGCTCGACGGGTAAAGCGTTCGAACCGCCCTTACCGTCGAAAGCATGACCCAGCGGGCGAAGATCGACATTGACGGACCCGAGCCGGGCGGCGGCCAGGGCGCGGGCGGCAGCGGGGCGGGCAGCGCCCCGGCGGCCGGGGCGCTCATCGACGCGGGCGCCGAACTCGACCCGGTACACCCGGTCGACCCGCCCGCCCCCCTCTTCCGCGCCGGCGGGCTCGCCACCCCCGAAGTGGCCGAACGGGTCGCGCGCGGCGAGGTCAACGACGTACCCGTCCGCAGCAGCCGCTCCACCGCCGACATCGTCCGCGGCAACGTCTTCACCCGCTTCAACGCCATCATCGGCGTCCTCTGGGTGATCATGCTGATCGTCGCGCCCATCCAGGACAGCCTCTTCGGGTTCGTGATCATCGCGAACACCGGCATCGGCATCATCCAGGAGCTCCGCGCCAAGAAGACCCTCGACGGACTCGCCGTCATCGGCGAGGCCAAACCCACCGTCCGCCGCGACGGCCGCCCCGTCGAGATCTCCACCTCCGAGATCGTCCTCGACGACGTCATCGAGCTCGGCCCCGGGGACAAGGTCGTCGTCGACGGGGTCGTCGGCGAGGCCGAGGGACTGGAGATCGACGAGTCCCTGCTCACCGGCGAGGCCGACCCCGTCCTGAAGAAGCCCGGCGACCAGGTCATGTCCGGGTCCTTCGTCGTCGCCGGCGGCGGCGCCTTCACCGCCACCAAGGTCGGCCGCGAGGCCTACGCCGCCCAGCTCGCCGAGGAGGCCAGCCGCTTCACGCTGGTCCACTCCGAACTGCGCAGCGGCATCTCCACCATCCTCAAGTACGTCACCTGGATGATGGTCCCGACCTCCATCGGCCTGATCATCAGCCAGCTCGTCGTCAAGGACAACAACCTCAAGGACTCCATCGCCCGCACCGTCGGCGGCATCGTCCCGATGATCCCCGAGGGCCTGGTCCTCCTCACCTCCGTCGCCTTCGCCATCGGCGTGATCCGCCTCGGCCGCAAGCAGTGCCTCGTCCAGGAGCTCCCCGCCATCGAGGGCCTCGCCCGCGTCGACGTGGTCTGCCTCGACAAGACCGGCACCCTCACCGAGGGCGGCATGGACGTCACCGAGCTCCGCCCCCTGGGCGGCGCCGACCCCGCCTACGTGAAGAAGGTCCTCGGCGCCCTCGGCGAATCCGACCCCCGGCCCAACGCCAGCCTCCAGGCCGTCATCGACGCCTACCCCGACAGCGAGGACTGGCGCTGCACCGAGTCCCTGCCCTTCTCCTCCGCCCGCAAGTACAGCGGCGCCAGCTTCAGCGAGGGCGACGGCGAGAACTCCACCTGGCTGCTCGGCGCCCCCGACGTCCTGCTGCCCGCCGGCGACCCCGCCCTCGACGAGATCGACCAGCTCAACCGGCAGGGCCTGCGCGTCCTGCTGCTGGCCCGCGCCTCCCGCGAACTCGACGACGAACAGGTCGCCACCGGCGTCCGGCCCACCGCACTGATCGTCCTCGAACAGCGGCTGCGCCCCGACGCCGCCGACACCCTGCGCTACTTCGACGAGCAGAACGTCCACGCGAAGGTCATCTCCGGGGACAACGCCGTCTCCGTCTCCGCGGTCGCCGGAAAACTCGGCCTGCCCGGCGCGGAGAACACCGTCGACGCCCGCAGCCTCCCCACCGACCAGGCCGCCATGGCCGAGGAGCTCGACCGCAACGCCGTCTTCGGCCGGGTCACCCCGCAGCAGAAGCGCGACATGGTCGGCGCCCTCCAGTCCCGCGGCCACACCGTGGCCATGACCGGGGACGGCGTGAACGACGTCCTCGCCCTCAAGGACGCCGACATCGGCGTCTCCATGGGCTCCGGCTCCGAGGCCACCCGCGCCGTCGCCCAGATCGTCCTGCTGAACAACTCCTTCGCCACCCTCCCCTCCGTGGTGGCCGAGGGCCGCCGCGTCATCGGCAACATCACCCGGGTCGCGACCCTCTTCCTCACCAAGACGGTCTACTCCGTCCTGCTGGCCGTCCTCGTGGTCTGCTCACAGGTCGAGTACCCCTTCCTGCCCCGCCACCTCACCCTGCTGTCCACGCTCACCATCGGCGTACCGGCCTTCTTCCTGGCCCTCGCGCCGAACAAGGAGCGCGCCAAGCCGCACTTCGTCAAACGCGTCATGCGGTACGCCATCCCCGGTGGGGTCATCGCCGCCACCGCCACCTTCCTCACGTACCTGGTGGCCCGGCACCACTACCGCGGCGAGGGCGCCCTCGAAGCCGAGACCAGCGCGGCGACCCTCACCCTGTTCCTCGTGTCGATGTGGGTCCTGGCGATCATCGCCCGCCCGTACACCTGGTGGCGGGTCGGGCTGGTCGGCACGATGGGCGCGGCCTTCCTGCTCGTGCTGGTCGTGCCCTGGCTCCAGGAGTTCTTCCAGCTCAAGCTGGTCGGCGCCACCATGCCGTGGACGGCCGTGGCCATCGCGGCGGCCGCGGCGGCCCTGCTGGAACTGTCCTTCCGCTGGGTGGACCGCAAGTTCCCGGCATGACGGCGGCGTGAGGACGGCGGCGGGGGGGCCAAGGGAAGCCGGGGGGGGGGGCGACCCCGCTCTGGGAGAAGGAGGGGGGGGGCCGACCTCACCCGCCGGGTCGCGTGCGCC